>JAQTOZ010000270.1 GCA_028713205.1 Candidatus Omnitrophota bacterium | reverse complement strand
AGGTTTTTATTCCAGGCTTAAGGCAGACTACAGACGGCATAGAGGCTTAAGCCAACGGAATAAAATTCAATACCTAAAATGGTATTGTTACTTCAAAAATAGCAACACTCTGTAACCTTTATGCCCGCAATGACACCATGGCAATTGCAAAAACAAGTCTTTGACAATATAAATTCGTTCCAACCTCAAGCGAATCGCCTCATGGGGTCTATTTTTTGCTTTTCTTTCCTTTGCGGCTAACGAGTTGGGTAATGATCTTGGCCATTTCACTGACCTTCAACGCGGGCTTTCCTTTATGCAATGCGCAAATCTCATCCACATTGACGGCATAATCGACGCCGGCGGCATCTTCGATCGTCTCTTCCAACTCCGTCGCAAAGGCCGTAAACGCGATCGAATCGAAAGCGCTGCCCGCCCCCAGCACGACCGTCTTGTCATTGATCACAACATCGGCGTAAGTGGCATCGGCGGATTTCACGTTCCGGAGCGCATGAAGGATCATTTCTTTTATCTGTTTCTCGGCAATCATAGAATCTCCTTTAAGATTGATCATTAAACCGGATCGGGCGTGTCCCAACCCTCTGCTGCGCAAAGCTTTGTCGCATCCAAATGAAGGGGAATGATATCACGAGAGGTCACTGGCATTCAAGGGCGAGGAGATAAGCAATCCCAAGTCATGCTTTGGGTCTCTGGGCTGTTGTCCGTGTCCTGGATCTTCCCCTCTCGCATCGCGTCACACGGCACAAGTCACAAGTTATTTCCTCGCACAGCCGACTGCTGATTGCCGGCGATAAAAGGTGTCTGTCCCTGATTTTTTGTCCCTGATTTTACACCGCAACGCATTTATTCGCGACGCAGCGGGATTTGTCGACGAAATTGCAATCATTGATCATCTGATCGCAACGTTCATCATACTTCTGCATCTTTTTCATGAAGGCCCTGGTATCGGTGTCTTTGTTGACAAAATGATGACACCCGAATTCAATATAGGGGCCGCCCAGCATCAACACCTTGCAGTCGGAATCATGCTCGCAATAATTGGCCTTGTCCAAAGCGGTTTCGATTTCGTTATACATGGCCTCGCATTCCGGGCTTTGTTTCTCCGGACGGCTGCCATACGAAGGCTGCGGCATCATCATCAAGACCGCGGCAAAAAGAAGGATGGTTTTAATCGGCAGGAAATTTCTATGCCCGAAAAACACGAAATAAGAATCTGAAGCTCGATTTGTCATTTATGATTTTTTCTATCGCACAAACGCTTTTTGAAGCCAATCTGCAAAACCAAACGGACGTAGTATAACGCCCGCCGATTGAGCTGTGCAAATCATAAAAATAGCGTTTAGCGGATAGCGTTAAGTCGTGACAAACGGTTTCGCGTTTCAAATTTTAACTTTAAGTTGAAAGCCGAAATTACCACACCCCGACTCTACGCTGAACGCTAAACGCTATACGCTGTAAACAGAGGGCTGACAGCCGATGTCTGAACGTTTCGCTAAAGGCTGAGAGCTAAACGCCCGGCAGGACGAAACGACACGCAGAAATTAAGCCGCTTTAGGAGTATCTTTCGTCGGTTTGTTGTTCATTCTTCCCGACAGCCACGCATCCAAAATATCTTTTTTAAAGCGCCATTGACCGCCGATCTTGGTTGCCGGAACGATATTTTTTTTCAGCAGCCGGTAAATCGTGACCAAATGAAAACCGAGATATTTAGCAGCTTCCTTGGGTGTCATGATTTGAGTTCTTTGAGGTTGTTTGGAATTACTTTGCCCGTTTGTTTGTTCCATTTCCATCTCCATGATTAGTTTTCGTAAATAGTCTAAATGCTTTAATATGCTATAACAATACACCACTTGTTATTAAATAGCAAGTATTGATATAAATTATTATATTGGGCTATTATGCTGCGACAAAACTAACAGCTTCCGAATGACATGTGAAATGAGCCGCGAGCAGACCCAAGTCCCTAGCGCCAAGCAAGTTTAAAGTTTCGAGTTTCGAGTACAAAGGACCAACTTTAAACCTTAAACTTTAAACTGAAAACTTGAAATTAGAGGAATGGGTGATGATTTTTTATCCCCCACCTTACATCCCCCACAAGGTGGGAGGCATTTTATCATCTCAAATCATTTCAATTTTCTATTCAATCACGGGCAACCACAAGGGTTGCCCCTACAGGCACGTCCTCTTGTACTGTTCACAAGATGTGTTAACAATAAGCCTGTCATTGCGGGGACGGCGTAGACCGGACGAAGCCTGCCTGCCGGACAGGCAGGCCGCGCCCCTACGCTTGACTTACTCCTTAATTCTTAGTCCTTAGTCCTTCTTACTTCTGTCTTGCGTCTTGGGACTTGGGTCTCATCTCTCCTCTCGTCCCTTGTCTCGTGTCTCGTGCCCCATAAGGTCTTGGGTCCTGGGTCTTGAAACTTGGGACTTGGGTCTTATGATCTTGTTTAATCGCTACATTCGTAATTGCAGATTCCTATGATAGAATAGCGACACTTTTGGAAAACCCGACATGAATCGCAAACTAACGATCCATCTCATCGCCGTCTTTCTCTTTGCCGCCCTGTTTATTTTCTGTTACTGGGTGGGGCTTCCTACCGATTTCAACGCGGACCACATCACCACAAACCTCCGCGGCGCCGAAGCGGCCAGCTACAAGGACCTGATCAAGCTCACGCTCGACCCCCTGACGCCGGCCTGGTTCTACCCCGCCGAAGGCCTGATGGAATATCTCCGGCCGCTGCAATTTCTTTGGATGAAAGTCTACTTTCAATTTTTTCAATCGTCGCTTATCCCCTTTCATGTCACGGCCGCCATCGGCCTGGGCCTGCTTTCGGCCTTGATGGTATACCTTATATATTACTGGACCGGCAGCCTGCTCTTCGGATGGCTGGCCGTCTGCCTCTACGCCAGTTTCCCGAGCAATTATTACATGCTGACATCGACATTCTCCGGGGACTTCCAATTTTATGTCTCCCTGCTTTCGCTCTCGGCCATGCTGCTGTGCTGCCGCCTGAGTTTCGGCTCGTTCCGCCGGCCGGCGGCATTTTTCGCCGCGTTCGCGCTTTGGATCATCGCGATCTGGATCGCCGTTAAACTCAAATCGAGTGAAAAAGTCATCCCGTTTGTCTGCCTTGCCTTCCTGGTCTGGCGATTCCATTTCATCCGCAACAAAATCGGATGGCTGCGTCTCGGCGTCCTGTTTGCCGGCATACTCGCCATGATGCTCCTGGTCGTCCCGGTCAAACCTTTCAAAGCCTGGGTCGACCAGTATCAGATCCATGCCACAAGCCGTTCGCTGGCGACTCGCGTCCCTCAAACCACCGAGGCCGTCACGCAAAAAGACAAGACCACGCTCGCCTTTAACTGGCAAAACATGCTCGCGCGAACCTTTTATGTCCCGGGCGGTGAATTTCCGTTGACCACCGTACTGCGCCGGAAAATCCCGCAATCCTGCACCGAAAACTACGGCTTTTTTCTCGATTGGTTTTTCTGGCTGAGCCTGGTGCTCACGCCGTTCATGCTGGCCCGTGCT
>JAQTOZ010000060.1 GCA_028713205.1 Candidatus Omnitrophota bacterium | reverse complement strand
CGATGGAGTAAGCTTTGCCTCGCGGCCGGAGTCTTGGCCGCGTTCCTTTTGATCGGTGTTGCTTACGCCGTGCCTTCGACCTCGATTCTTCGTGTCTTTTCCTGTTTTGGGTTCGATTCCGGACATCCCGAACAAATGCCCCAGCGTTATGCCATGGTGATTTGGCACAACCACCCGGCCATGCGTCTTGCGCTTACGGAAATGAAGAAGGGGCATCCCGATTTTAAGACCCTCATGTACCGCGATACCTTTTGCGTGTTGGCCAAGGAGACTCCGCTTGAAGAATCGGTGGGGGAGTATGACTGGATCCTTGCCAATCATCCCGATTGGTTCCAAAAGGACACGCGGGGCCGTCGCATTGAAGTGCCGGATTATCCGGGAGAGTGGGTGATGGACTTTGCGAATCCCGGATGGCAGGAATTCTGGATACGCGAAACACTCAAGGATGTGATCGCGGGCGGTTGGGACGGCGTTTTTGCCGACGATGTCCTGACATCGGTGCAGGCGCATGCGATGCCGCCTTTGGCCCGATATCCGGATGACGGGGCTTATCAAGCAGCGGTCTATCAATTCCTCGCGCGGGCCTATGCCGAGTTCCGGAAAGCCGGCAAGCTTTTTATCGCGAATATTTCCAATAGTTATGACTATCCGGGACTTTTGGAAAAATGGCTGGAGGTCACGGACGGTTATATGGAAGAACATTTTGCCGGTGAGGCCTGGGGGTGGGGGGATGATGTGGCTCATCGTCAGCTTGAAGCCAGCCGCCTGGCGGTGCAAAAAGGGAAATGGGTCCTGCATATGACCTATGGGCCCTGGTCGGCTGAAAAGAAAATGCGCGCGAGTTTGGCGGCACATCTCACCGTGGCCGACCGGGACATTTTGTGGTGCTACCGGCCCGTCGATAAAGCCGACGAAGCGCCTTGGCATCCGTTATGGCAAATCGATTTGGGAAAGCCGCTCGGCGGTCCCGAAGTGAACGGCCCGGTTTGGTCCAGACGCTTTGAGCGCGGTATTTCCCTGGTCAATACGTCCAAGACGACGCAAACCTTTTCGAACGGTCCTCAAAAAATCCGTCTCAAACCTTTTGAGGCGCGCTTGATCCAGGAAAAGACGCCCCCTTCGCTTCCTTCCGCATCCTAAGTTGCGAAGGTTTTGCTTTTCGTTTTCCGCAGAAGTATAATCCCAGCCATCACATCGGACCGTTCGGGGTGAGTTGAGGATGGGCCCCGCGCGATAAAATCATTTAACCGGGATTTTGAATGGATCTGTGAGCAGCCGAAAAGATAAAAAGATTCGAACGTGCCTGCCGGAGAAAAAACCGCAGGCCCTGCCGCGAAAAAACAAACACCTCCCTTTGATCTGGCTTGCCTTGGGTATGTTTTTGATCTTCTTTGCGATCCTCGCGATCAAAATTTATTCGCGTAAAGAAATTACGTATGATTTTTCCAATCCGAATATTGCCCGGGAATGGATTTGGTATGGTACGGGTACGCCGGTTTATTCCGCCGAAGGCATTTTGGTCCGTGTGGATCAACCCCATCTTTGGCTCAGTCCTGCGCCGGGGAAGCCGGGCTATTTGGGACCCGGACTTTCCTGGAACGATTTGCCCTATGCCAGACTGGTATTGAAGGAAAGCGCAACGGAAAGAAAGGCCCATTTGGCTTGGAGCCCGTGGAGTGATGCGAACAAAATCTTCAATTTTCCGTTTCGGATCCCCGTGCAAGCGAGTACCATTGTCGTCGATACTCAAAGTCTGGAACCTTGGCATCGCCGCATGCCGTTTAAGGGACCGCTGGTGCAATTCGGGTTTCAGTTCGGCCAGGATTCCTCGGAAGCGGTGGTGATTAAAAGTGTAACGCTTCTTTCTTTCCCGCCCTGGGGTGATTTTTTCCGTTTGTTTTTTGCCGAGATTTGCACGACGGAAGATTTTGTTCCGTACACGATCAATCATCTCTACGGTGTTACCCTTTTGGGGACACCGTTGATCGGCTATTTGGGGTTTTTTGTCGCGATCCTGTGGGGCATATTTATGGTCCGGACGACAAACCAAACGAAACTCGGATTGATTTCGGGAACACTATTGGCTTTCGTCATCTTTGATGCCCAGTTCGGTCTCTCCTGGTTCAAACAAATCCGGTACAGTTCGCAAAGATCGGCTTGGCATTCATCGGTGGACCGGGAACGCGAAAGCAGGTTTGGAAAGGAATTTGCCGGTTTGGCCAGAGAACTGGAGCAAGTTGCGCCGCGTGGCGCGCAAGTGTTTTTCCCCGGCGAGGAATCGCCGGAAGTGCGCGGCGAAACCAATTGGATGTGGTTTCAGCTTTTCCCGAAATATGAGCAAACCGATTTGGAACATGCGGACTATGTGTTTTATTATCACCCGAGGGATTGTCAGTACGATCCTGTCCGCAAAGTGATTGAACGGGCGGGCGTTTTTGGGCAGGTGACGCAAGTTTCCGCGGATATGCTTTTCGAGTCCGGCGGGGAAGTCCGGTTGTTGAAGGTGAAGCATGCTTAAAATGTTTTTTGTTTCGCTGGTGACGCAAGCGGTGTTGATCATGACGGGTTTGAGCTTGTTGCAGATATTTTCGCCGCGAAGAAAAATCCGATGGTTGGAATATCTCCCTTATGCTTGGGGACTGGGTGTAGTGGTTTTGTATATCGCCGGCGGAATGTTCGTCAAAATGACTTTTTTGCGCGGCGCCTGGCATATCGCGGTACTGGCCTTTATTGCGCCGGTGATTAGCGCGGCCTTCAGGATCAGGAAGAAGACGCAGGCGCCCAAAGAGCCGTTTTTGACCAGTGGGAAATTTGCGTGGTATGAGTGGCTTGTGACGGTTTTGATTGCCGCTAAAGTGATTTCCGTTTTGTATGTTCAAATGGTCAATCCGGTGATTGATTCGGATGCAACGCATCCGGATTTGTGGATGGGGCTGGCCAAGGTGATCCGCGATGCCGGCACGCTGGCCCCGCAAGTCAAGCAAACGGGTTATCATTTCGCGTCGTTGCTTCCGGCGTGGATCAGCATGTTTCTCCCGCGATGGCATGACAGTCTCGTGAGCCTGCCGTGGTTTTTTGCTTATGCCTCGATGATCGGAATCAGTTTTGTTTCGAGCTGCCGGATTTTGCGGAGCCGATTTGCGGCGCTGATCCTGGCCTATCTTTTCGCGTCCATTCCGTTGGCGATGATCCATGTGATCCGTCCGGGATATTCGGATTTGATTCTGAGCTGTTTTTTTCTTATGGGGCTATCCGTGATTGCCTTGGGGTATACGAGAACACCTGCGCAAAACGTTCCGCTTTGGATGTCCGTCGCGGTGCTCTCCGCATTGGGTGGTTTGCTGACAAAACACGAAGGTGTCATCTGGGGATGTTGGATGATCGCGGTGTGGATGGGCTATTATTTGCATGCCCGGCGGGGATGGACATGGAGGAAAATATTCGGAAGTTTTTTAATTTTAGGAATTGCGTTTTATATTATCGCTATTATTTCTGTCGACTTTTTGCAAAAGATGTCGTTCATCAACGACCGGTTTACGCGCTTGCTCGAGTTACGTTATCAACCGGGGACCATGACCGCTTTTATGAAAATGGTTTTTTGGCGCGGCTCATTTAACCTTTGGTGGTGGTTTATTTTTCTCATGGTGATGACCTTGTGGATCAAACCATCATCTTCTTGGGCCAAAGCGATGGCTCTCTACGTTCTCGCCGCGACAGGTTCTGTTTTTTATCTTGCTTGCTTTACGATCAATGTCGAATACACGATGCTCGGGACCAACATTGCCAGAGTCCTTCTTCAAATTTCAGGGGTCTTCCTTCCTATTTATTGTTTTTTCGTCAAAGAAATTTTATCACCGGTTTCCGGAGATTTGCTCAAATAGAAATTTTCTCTCCAGATGTCTGCCAAGTTCAGGCTAAAGTTCGTGTTTTGTATGACCGTCAAAGAGGGGGAAAGGTTTTGTGCCGCTATCGATATATAGCATAAACTAACATTGGCTTGTGTTTTCATGATTTGATGATATTTTTCTGACATAGCACTTTGCACTTCTTCAATAACCATTTTTTGAATCCACAGTCAATCATTTTGGGAAATTCAAACGCGTAGCAGCAACAAACGCAGGTTCATTTAGAAACTTATGCCGCTAAAAGAAATTATGATTGTTATCATGACTCTGCTTTTCATTTCGGGCCAAAGTGCAATATCTCTGGCCGGTACGCAGGGGGCCATTGATTCCAAGACGCTGCCGTCATCTCCGGATGGAGTACGCAAACTGGCGGTCAAACGTCAACCCAAGGCACTTGTCCCGGTCCCAGACGTATCCGGATGCGCAAAATTGTCGGTCAACACGGCGGTGGGCATACCGGGGATAGCGACTCAAAACAAAGACTTGATCGTCGAAAGCGACGGAAATTTTGTAACGATCCATTGGGACGGAAACCGGTATCAACGGCCGCTTGAAAAAATGAAGCGGGATTTGAGCGGACGAAATATCGTCATTTATGACGGGAGTAAGATCGTGACGGTCCTTTTTGCCGAAAGATCGGAAGGGATCGACAGGATCCTGTCTTTGACGGAGTGTCATACGACGGCCAAAGGGACTGTCTCGGAGACAAAGTATTATTTCGATTCTGCCGCCCGCGTTGTGGAAGTGGTCTATCGTTATACTCAGAAATCAGGGAACCGGATCGTGGATTCCACTGAAAATGTGACATTGTACCAATATGCGGAGCAGGATGTGACCGCACAGGGTGTGATCGAATACGGCCAAAATCTGATGCGGTATAGCTCGCCGGACTGCTATGCGCGGTGTACTCTTTTTTTGAATTCACAAAAGGCGACTTTTTCGGCGGTCCCCACGAGTGCCTTGTATTCCCGGATGGCAGAACTGCGCAGGGCCGGCAAGGATTTCGGTCAATTGGCCCACGAGATCGAACGGGCATCTTCGCAAAAGAATGCTTATCTTTATTCCGAGTCGAATTGGACATCGCCCGATTACATCGTTTCTTTCAAGAAAGAGCGGATCGGACGTTTGACCTGGTCGCCGAGCCGTCTCTATGACCGCATCTCAGGACGGTATTATGATGTATCCGGCAATGACCTGTTCTTTGTGCGGGATCAGCACTATTGGGTGGAAAACTATTCGAACAGAAAGATCGACGTGATCAAGACCGTTTCAATCAATCTGGAAGGCAAGCGGTTTCAGTTGGCGCGCCTGTTCAGCGGCCTTTACCGAGTGATCGGACATGGGTACAATTTCGTCAGTGATGGTGTCAGGACCTTTCAAGGGGATGGCTATCGTTACAGTCAAATCAACTTGTCTCCTCAAGCGAAGTACTTGATCATCCATCAGTTAATCACGGACCACCTTGAGATCCGCAAGGTTTATAATGTGTCTGCCGGTGAACGGCTCCTTGAGATTGCGCGGCTTCAAGGTGGGGTTTATTGCGTGACCGATACCGGTGGGAACCAGTATTTCAGTAATCCTGAAGGGAAATTCCAATTGGACGGCAAGAAATACCAAGTCCTGGCTGATTCCCAGGTGGCCGTACCGACGATCAGGCTCATCTCGAGGGAAAACATCAAACTTCAATCTTCGGGGGCATGACCGGGGGTGCCGGCCGTGATTTGAGCGGGAATTCGGTTGAAAAGGGGGGCTGAAAATATAATTTGACAAACGTGGAAAAGTAGGGCATCCTTTCGCCGTAGTAATACTTGAGGAGAAAATGATTTGAACCGTAAGGTGAGAATATCTCCCTTGCGGTTTTTTTGTTTCGTCCGCAGTTCCGCAGTAGCACTTCTGGAGAACTTGCTTTGAACTAACCGCAACATCATCCCTGATTTTGCTTCAGTTGGTCTTTCATGATTTACTACAATATCTGAGAAAGGAGTATCAACTCTATGGAAACAGGTTCAGTCAAATGGTTCGATAACTCAAAAGGTTACGGATTTATTGCGCGTGAATCAGGGAACGATGTGTTTGTTCATCATACCGCGATTCAGGGCAGTGGTTTTAAGTCTTTGAATGAAGGCGACCGGGTTCAATTTGAAGTGACCCGCGGCCCCAAAGGCGATCAAGCCAGTAATGTCGTAAAGTTGTAAACCGAAGCAAAAAAGGCCCGGCATCAAACACCGGGCCTTTTTAGTTCATTCAATCCAAAACGAAGGCAGGCACCAATGCAAACAAAACTATTTGTGGGTAATTTGAATTACCAGGTCAGCGAAGAGGCCCTGAAGGAAATTTTCGCGAAGTGTGGCAATATCCAGACGCTTGAGATCGTTCGGGACCGTTATTCCGGTCAGTCGAAAGGATTTGCGTTTGTGACGATGGCGACTCCGGAAGAGGCCCAGAAGGCCCTGGAGTTAAACGGTACCGAATTTATGGGCCGGAATCTGAATGTGTCCGAAGCGCGCCCGCCTAAACAGCGTGATGACAATCGTCGCGGTGGCGGCGGTGGTGGTTTCAGAGGTGGTTACGGCGGTGGCGGCGGTGGTGGCGGCGGCCGTGGCGGTCGTGGCGGTTGGGACCGTTAAGCTTTACAAGCAGGCCCCAATCAGATTTCGAACATCGTCGATTGTCGGTGAAACATAGACGGTGAACGTTTCGTCAGTCATTCTTATCAAAAATACCGTGTGCCGGCGGGATGGTTGAAGCGATTCAATCCATCCGCAGGGCATACGGTATTTTTTTTGAATATCTCCCGACTGGTTTCCTCCTCACCGTGATCTTTTCGACTATCCTTTCAAAACGAAGATCCCGAACAATATGTTAACTTCCTAATTATTAAGTTCTTTACAATACCTGTCTTCGCGTTTACAATGCCGCCCTATGAAAAATAAGAAAATCAATTCCATCGAACATGCAGATGTTATGACGGATCCCCGGCGCAAGTATTATTGGGACCGCGTGAAGTATGAAGGGCGACGTTACCCGAAATTTCATTGGCCGACCGTCGAAATGTTCCTCAATGTTGTTCTCGCCTACGATATTCTGACCACGCATTTTGCCAGGCGGATGGCGAAATACGGATTGTCCATATCGGCGTTTAATATCTTGATGATTTTGAGCCGTAGCGAAGGCAAAGGATGTAAACAACGTGACCTGAGCAGTCTGATGCTGGTAAGCCGCGCGAATGTGACGGGCCTGATCGATAGTCTCGTCCGTCAAGGATTTGTGACTCGTACCGCAAGTCAGAAAGACCGCCGGGTCTGCATTGCGAAAATTACCAAAGCGGGGGACGATTTGCTTGAGCAGCTACTGCCTTGGCATTACGAAGAAATGTCGCGAGTGGCCGCCGATATGAGTCTTCAGGAAAAAGAGAACTTGAGTCGGTTGTTGACCCGGTTAAGGATCAGCTTTGTTAAGCGTTTGGAGTCCGAAGAATGAACAAGACTTTGGGGATGACTCAATCCTGTTTTCGGAAATTACTGAAGGACCGTACCGGACGCCGGGTATTGTCCCTGGCAGGTTTGATTCTTGCTTTGGGCGCGACGGGTATTTGGGCCCTCATTTCCATTCACCCGGCGGTCTCGGCAGAGGCGACCCTGGATATGCAAGGTATCGGGGCGCAAAAAACAGTCGAGCATTTTATCGGGTTGGACAAGGTCGAGCCTTTTAGCCACCGGCGCCGGCCATTTGAAAAAACCGAAGGGGGTGAAGTCGAAGTCCCCGTCGATTTGGGGCTCGAAGACACCGTGGACATGGCTCTGCAGAATCACCTCCTAAGCCGGTCCGCGAAGGAAAAAATTGACGAAGCCATCGGCAGACGATGGCAATTCATGTCTGCTTTGTTGCCGCATGTCGCGGCCGGAATATCCCAGAAAAGGACCGGACGTGAAAATCTCGTTCCGATGGGATTTCTCAACGGAGGCATGATCGGTCCGTATAATTCCTTCGATGCGCGCTTTCAATTAATGCAAAAAATTATCGATCTCAGCGCATTTTCTCAATTTCAAGCCGGCCGGGTGGACGTTCAAATCGCACAATATGAAGACAAACTCGCCCGCCAAGAGGTTATCCTGCTGGCATCGTTGGCGTATCTGGAAGCCCTGCGCGCCTATGGCGGATATCAGGCTGCCGAGGCCGATTATAAGCTGGCGGGGCGGTTGATGAAACAGGCGCGGCATCAGCACGAGGCCGGGATCGCGAGCGGGGTCGATGTGGCGCGGGCCGAAACGCGTTTCGCGGAAGCCAGACTGCGCCTAGAAAAATCGCGTACCGATGTGCATGAGACCTACCTTGAACTCCAGCGCGTTACGGGATTGTCTTATTACAGTGCGGTTCGCTTGATGAACTCGCTTTGTTTTATCGACGAGTCGGTGCCGTCGATCGAAGAGGCAACGGTGATTGCGGCCGAGAACCGCGTTGAGATGCAAATCGCGCAAGACCGCGTGCGCGCAAGTCAATACCGCCTTTACGGCGCCGGCGCGGAGGCCCTGCCCAAATTTGAAATGACGGGAGATTACGGACTCAGCGGATTGAAACCCGATCATACGGCGCGTGAAACAGGACGGGTTATGTTCAGCATTAACATGCCGATTTTTGAGGGCGGGCTCATCAAAGGAAAAGTCCAGGAGGCCTTGAGTCAGAAAAGGCAGATGGAGATCCAGTACGGTGATTTGAAACGGCAAGTTGAGGAAGACGTCCATTTGGCCGTGTGGACGATCGAAACCAGCATCGAACAGGTGAAGGCCGCGGGCAAAGTCGTAGCGCTGGCCCAGCGTGAACTGAAACTTGCCAATCATCGGTTTGCAGAGGGCGTGGGGGATAATGTCGAAGTGGTCAATGCGCAGACGATCCTGGCGCAGGCCGAAGATGAATATGTGTCCGCTCTCGCTCAATATCATACGGCAAGGATGAATTTATATTTTTCGCTGGGGAAAACGGAATCGTTTTATTTGCAGGAGACGCTACAACCAAAGGAGTAAGCACGCGTGCGAAAAAAAATCACAGATTTCAAAGAAAAACTTTATAGTGAAAATCCATTGTTCCGGGTTGCCGTGGCTTGTGCCGGGGGCGTGGCCATTATCCTGATCCTGATTTTTATCCGGAATGTTTTGTGTTTCGAATCGACCGACGATGCGTTCATCGAAGGGCATGTGATTCCGATCAGCCCGAAGGTGCCGGCACATGTGATGAAAATCCGTGTCGCCGATAATCAGGAAGTCAAGGCCGGAGAGGTCCTGGTCGAACTCGATGACAATGATTATGAGGTTGGCTATGAAATGGCCAAGGCCGAACTTGAGGCGGCCCAGGCCGAAGCGGAACAAGCCCGCCGCGATGTCGAACGTTATAAAAAATTGGATGCGCATGACGAAATTTCAAAGCAACAACTTGACCGTGCGGTGCTCAGAGGCCGGACAGCCGATGCCCAGGTGGATGCGGCCAACGCGCGTGTGCGACAAGCCGAGCTCGATGTTTCCTACACGAAGATCTTTGCGCCGATCGCCGGTCATGTGACCCGCAAGAGCGTGGAAGAAGGCGCATATGTGCAGACCGGACAGCCGCTGATGGCCATTGTCCCGGATGCGAAATGGGTCGTCGCAAATTTCAAGGAGACTCAACTCACCCGGATGAAACCGGGGCAAAAGGTCAAAATCAAAATCGATACGTTTCCCGGCAAAATATTCAAGGGGCATGTGGACAGTATCCAGAGGGGGACCGGGGCGCGTTTTAGCCTGCTTCCTCCCGAGAATGCTACCGGCAATTATGTCAAAGTCGTGCAGCGCGTGCCCGTCAAAATTGTTTTTGACGAACCTCCGAGCAAACAATACTCTCTGGCGGTCGGCATGTCGGTGGTCCCGGAAGTCCAAGTCCGCGGATCATGAAAGAGCCGGATGCGGTAAAGACGAGTTCGGGCGAGTGGCATCCCCGGCACAGTCCCTGGCTGATCGCATTTGCCGTCATGATTTCCACGTTCATGGAAGTGCTGGATACTTCGGTGGCGAATGTTGCGTTGCCTCACATCGCGGGGAATCTTTCGGCAAGTCAGCATGAAGCGACCTGGGTGCTGACGAGCTATCTGGTAGCCAATGCTATCGTGCTTCCTGCCACGGCGTGGTTCGGCGGGTTCTTCGGCCGGAAAAGATTTTTAATGGTTTGTATCGTTATTTTTACCGTATCTTCGGCCCTCTGCGGGTTGGCCTCAAGCTTGGGCATGTTGATTACGGCCAGAGTGATACAAGGATTCGGCGGAGGGGCCCTGCAACCGATATCGCAGGCCGTTTTGCTCGAGAGTTTTCCCAAAGAAAAACGCGGTGTCGCCATGTCGGTGTTTGCCCTGGGGGTCATCGTTGCTCCGATCGTCGGTCCGACGGTGGGCGGATGGATTACGGACTGTTATTCCTGGCGATGGATTTTCCTGATCAATCTTCCCGTCGGCATTTTGGCGGTCGTGCTGTCGAAAATTTATGTGGAAGATCCCCCTTACATCAAGAAGAACAAGGCCACGGAAATCGATTTCACCGGTTTTTCGCTGATGGCGGTTGGCTTGGGGACATTGCAAATTGTCCTGGATAAAGGTCAGGAAGTGGATTGGTTTGCGGCTTCATGGATTTGCTGGTCCACTATCTTGATTGTCGTTTCGCTGACGGCCTTTGTCTTTTGGGAACTGAATACCAAGAACCCGGTTGTCAATTTTCGCATCCTCAAAGATGTTAATTTTTCGACAGGGACTGTGATCGTCACAATTCTCGGAGTGGTGCTGTACAGCACGACGGCGCTTCTGCCTCTTTATCTCCAAAGTTTGATGGGGTATACGGCTTATTTGAGCGGCCTGGCGCTGAGTCCGCGCGGCATCAGCGCTTTTCTGACGGCCGCGATCATCGGACGGCTGCTCGGTTTGATTGACGGGCGAATTTTTGTCGCGGGGGGATTGGCGCTTTTGGGTGTGACTTGTTATGCCATGGGAGACATCAATCTCGAAATAGGGATTATGAATGTCATCTGGCCGGTCGTGGGTACCGGGATCGGGATCAGCGCGATCTTTGTTTCCTTGACGACGCTGACCATGGGGACCCTGCATCGCGAAGACATCGGCAATGCCACCGGCATTTTTAATTTGATGCGAAATATCGGCGGGAGTTTCGGCATCGCGATCATGACGACGTTGCTGGCACGGATGAGCCAGGTGCATCAGGCTATTCTGGTGTCCCATTTGACGCCGTATGATCCGATGTATCAGGAAACCTTTCGGATGTTTCAGGGGATGATCGCGCAGGCGGGCAATGCCGCTTCGCCCGTATTGGCCTACGGTATGATTTATCAGGAACTCCTGCGACAATCGATGCTCATGGCTTTTGTGGACAATTTTAGATGGATGGGAATTCTCTGTTTGTTTTGTATCCCTATGGCGTTCTTGTTCCGTAAAGTTCACCTCAGTAAAGATGCGCCGATTGCGGCGCATTAATCCGGTGAGAGACTTTCCGATGGAGATGACATCAGAAAAGATGCTCCAATTGCCTTTTCTCGCGAAGCTGCCGCGTTTTCAATCGTGCTCCTATTTGGGTGAAGCCGGTCCGAAACTCATCGCATTCCGGGGGCAGACGGAGGAGAAGGTCTTGACACTGTTTCTTGCCGCGACAATCGACAAAGAAGAAAGCCTCCTGTGGAAATCCTGCCAGGAGATGCTTGCGCAATCATTCAAGGTTGCGGCACAGTCCATAACGGGTTTTTTTGGTTACGAACTTTTAAGCGCTGATTTAAGCCGAGGCCTTGCGCATTTTAACCCCTCCGATTTTTCCAAGCTCCTTGCGAATCATTCTCGCCAAATGTCCGTCGGCGAGAAACGCCTCATTCAATATGGCCCGTTTTGGGGGGTGTGGACCAAACGCCTTGAGGAACGCTGGGGAAAGATTGATTTAAAAACGTATGTCGAGGTTTATCCCAAGTCGTCCGCCAGACTGGATCTGTATTTGAAGAAAATCCTCAGGGACTGTGCCGTGGCCGGGCAGGAACACTTGTCGGAAACGATTGTCCTTCTGCAGGTTATCGGCAGCCGTTCCGTATATTGCCCCGGAGATCAAGAGCAATCTGGATATCTCAAGGCTTGGCTGGATTTACTGAGAACCCAAACGAAAGAACCGCCGCCGTCTATTTGTATTCTCCATCAGGGAGAGTTCACTGATTTGGTTTGAGCGGATGAATGAGTTTTGCGCGGTTTTTTCCGGAAAAAAGATTCGGGAATTTCATCGGATGGCCGATACTTTCAGAGGTTGCATGAAAGGTGTTACAGCGCGATAATAGAGTTGTTTGAAGGCCGGCATGACAACGGAATCAATGCAATAGGCTCCATCACATGATCGGAGTGGCCATGAGAATATCTCATCGGGGTTTCCGGATGGTCTTGAGATTGGCCTGTGCTTTTTTAATCGCGGGTTGTGGTTTTGTGTCGATGGGGGTCAGCTATTTGCCGATCGAACCTCCCGTGTTTTTAGGGATGGAACAGGTAGGGCAACTGGATCTTTCCCGCGAGACAAATGTGCCCTCCCAGGAAGCTCATGGAAAAAGGCCGCCATGCTGGGATAGCCTTGAAAGGGAAATTAATAATTATTACGCGATAGCGATTGCGGCCTGAACATTTCGGTTGTTCTTCCATCCGCGACTTGGAGTTCATGATGAACCAGAGAAAAATGAGCCGCTATGTTTGTACCCACTGCGGCCGCCGCTTTGAAGCGGAAGACAAAGAAGTGCTCGAATGCCCGGCGTGTTTTTGGTCAAGCTCGGTGAAAAAAGAAGAAGATGTGAGCCCTGAATCCCTTGCAGCAGAAAAAGGAAACGAAACGATTTCACACCGGGCCGTTTTCGATTTAGGTTTGGTTTTGGGTGCGATGGGACATCTCCTGTCCAAGGCGAGGCCTTTTCTGATTTTGCTTGCGATCTTTGCCGGGGTGGCGGCGGTCCTGCTTGTCAAATGGCCTGAGATTCGGGATCGTTTGGTCAATCGTGCCGATTTCGTGACGTTGAAGGGGGTGCCGGGTGAGAAAGAGCCGGCGGATGTTCCCCAAGCAGGGGACACCCTCGATGTGACGACACTCTTGAGTGATCAAGAAAAGGCTGTTTTAACGAGCCGCGTTGAGGTTTCCGAGTCCCGTATCCCGGATGAAAAGGAGCAAAAGATTCTGGACAATCGTGTTCCGCTGAAGACCGGCATTGTTGAGAAGCTCCCGTCGCAAATTTGGACCTTGGAACAGTACAAACAGTTGATTTCGGAGCAGGAACGTTTTTATAAGGTGCCGCTGCCGTGGAGTTACCGGCGCAAATTGGAGAAATTATTTACGGAAAAATATGCGGCCTCCAACGCCCCTTTTGAAAAGGGGGATTTGAACCAAGCCCGGGACCTGTGGGTGGAATCCCTCGAATTTCCGATTTATGCCAATGATGTACAGAAACATCGAGGCGTGGTGTTGACCATGCTCAGGCCCTTTATCAATGATACGCTTTCCAAGATCGGTGTGGTGAACAGCATCCTCGCCGAAAGGGAAATACGCGGCAAAGAACAGCAAATCAGCCAATCCTATCAGGAATTTTCCGATTTGATTCATTCCCACTCATGGGCGGAAGCCTTGGGACTCATCGAAGACATTCAAAAACAACTTCAGGCCCTTGCCCAGCCCCGAGCTTCGAACGGAACGGTCCCTCCGTATCCGGCGTCCGTGACGTTGGTGGATGAGAATATCCGTGCGACGCTTTTTGATCTTCTCAATCAAGTTCCGGTCACGGTATCTGATTTGAATCCACTGCGTCAGGACATGCAGGAAAAGGAAAAGGTCATTAAGGGGTTTCTGCCGGACTACCTTCAGCCGGAAATACAAAAGTACGATGCTGCTTTGGAGTCGATCAAAGCCGAGCGGTGGGACGAGGCCGAGAAGGCGTTGCGCCAGATCGAATTCCCGTCCGTTCTCAAACAGGATGCCGAAGCGAAATGTTTGATTTTGAAGAAGCTTCAGGCACAAAACGCCGAGCTGCAAACGCAGAAGCAATAGGTCGTTTCAAATCATAGGAGTGAAGCAAAATGACATCCCGGGTCATTTTTGTTTTGGTCTCCCATATGGCGCTTGCGATGCGCATCGTCCAAGTGGTGAAAGAGCATCATTTGAACGTCCGCAATTTTGACAAGGCCGACCGGATGGTCGAATCCGCGCGCCTCGAACGGCCTGCTTTTGCGATCCTGGATTATGATGATTGTGAGGCCGAGGCCTTTAAGGTTTTAAAGGCTTTTGCCTCCGATGCCGTTCTTAAGACTATCCCGGTGGTCGGTTTTGTTTCACAGTCCAAAGTGATGGTCAAGACGGAAGCCGAAAGGGCCGGCTGTTTGAGGGTTTATCTCAAAACGGATTTCATGCGTAGTTTCGATGATTTGATTCTGAGGTACGTGCAGTAGCGATATTTCTAAAACAGAGGTCCCAAATGGAAAAGATCATAGAGCCTGTTAAAAATGTGACGACGATTGTGATGGGGGGTGGTCAGGGCAAACGCCTATTTCCCTTAACCAGTTATCGGTCCAAGCCCGCGGTCCCGATCGGCGGTAAATACCGCTTGGTCGATATCCCGATTTCCAACTCGATCAATTCGGGGTTACGGCGCATCTTTGTGTTGACGCAATTCAATTCCATGTCGCTTCACCGGCATATTCACCGTACCTACCCTT
>JAQTOZ010000059.1 GCA_028713205.1 Candidatus Omnitrophota bacterium | reverse complement strand
CGCCCGTTACGTGATCACCAAAAGCGGCAATGTCGTCATGGCATCGGAAGTCGGCGTCCTGGATATCAAGCCCGAAGATGTCTTTGAAAATGGCCGCCTGGCACCTGGCAAAATGTTTCTCATCGATACCCGTCTGAAGCGGATCGTCAAAGATAACGAAATCAAATCCTCGATTTCGCGGCAAAAGCCATACCGCCGCTGGCTGGATGAAAACCGCATCGAGTTAAAAGAATTATTCCAGGTCCCGAGCCCTGTGAGCCGGGACGAAAAGACTCTTGCCACACGCCAACGGGCATTCGGCTACACTCTGGAAGACCTGAAAATGGTCATCGCACCCATGGTTGAAAATGCCCAGGAGCCGGTCGGCTCCATGGGCAATGACGCCGCGCTTGCGGTCCTTTCCAAACAGCCGCAGCTGCTCTACAGCTATTTTAAACAGCTTTTTGCGCAAGTCACCAATCCGCCCATTGATCCTTACCGCGAAAACCTGGTAATGTCCCTGATGAGTTTTGTGGGCCGCGAAAAAAACCTTTTGGATGAAACTCCGGAGCATTGCCGCCAACTCAAACTTTTTCATCCGATCCTGACCAACGATTCCATAAACCGGCTGCGTTCGGCCACCATCGAGGGTTACCGCGTTTGCACCGTACCGATGCTGTTCCAGCCGGAGGCCGGAAGCGGGGCATTGGATAATGCCCTTCAAACGCTTTGCCGGAATGTCGAGGAAAAGGTCGATGACGGTTATTCTTTGGTTATTTTGAGCGATCGCGATATCCACACCGGTGCCGCACCGGTCCCTGCCCTTCTGGCAACCGCCGCCGTCCATCATCACTTGATCCGCCGGGGAAAACGCCACCTAAGCGGACTGATCCTGGAAACCGGCGAAGCCCGTGAAGTCCAGCATTTTGCCACGCTTATCGCTTACGGCATCAGCGCAATCAATCCCTATCTGGTATTCGAAACCTTGGAGGACCTGATCGAAAAAGGTTATGTGTTACGCAATCTTTCCATTCAAACCGCCACGGAAAATTATATTACTGCCGTGAAAAAGGGTCTGCTGAAAATCATGTCCAAAATGGGCGTCTCAACGATCCGCAGTTACCGCGGAGCACAGATCTTCGAAGCCGTCGGCTTAAACGATGACTTCGTTGCCAAGTATTTTCCGGGCACAGCCTCCCGCATCAGCGGAATCGGAATCGACATCATCGAAAAAGAATCGCTCGCCCGGCACCGGGCGGCATTTTCCCAACCGCCCGCCGATGATCAGGCCTTGATCTCGGGCGGAAATTACCATTACCGTTTTAATTCCGAGGAACATCTCTTTTCTCCCGAAGCGATTGTCACGTTACAGAAAGCGGTCCGTGAGGGCAATTATCAAGCGTTCAAAACCTATTCTCAGATCATCAATGACACCGACCGCAATCTTTGCACGCTCCGCGGTCTTTTCAAATTCAAACCGGGCCGGCCTGTTCCGATCGATGAAGTGGAACCGGTCGAATCGATCGTCCGGCGCTTCGTCACCTCCGCCATGTCTTTTGGCTCAATCAGCAAGGAGACCCATGAAACCATCGCGATCGCCATGAACCGCCTCGGCGCCCAAAGCAATTCCGGCGAAGGCGGCGAAGACGAATCGCGCTATCAGCCCTTGCCCAATGGCGACTCCGCGCAAAGCACCATTAAACAAGTCGCCTCCGCGCGTTTCGGTGTGACCATCAATTATCTGACCCATTCCAAAGAACTCCAGATCAAGATGGCCCAAGGGGCAAAACCGGGCGAAGGCGGCCAGCTGCCGGGACATAAAGTCGACCCAACCATTGCAAAGGTACGGCATTCAACCCCCGGCGTCATGCTGATCTCACCGCCGCCGCATCACGACATTTACTCCATCGAAGATTTGGCGCAGCTGATCTTCGATTTAAAAATGGCCAATCCCAACGCGCGCGTTTCGGTCAAACTCGTTTCCGAAGTCGGGGTCGGGACCATCGCGGCCGGTGTGGCCAAGGGCAAAGCCGATATGGTCCTGATCAGCGGACATGACGGCGGAACGGGGGCCTCACCGATTTCTTCGATCAAGTATGCCGGCGCACCCTGGGAACTCGGGCTGGCGGAGACTCAGCAGGTCCTTGTCATGAATCATCTGCGTGACCGCATCCGTATCCAAGTGGACGGACAATTAAAAACGGGGCGCGATGTTGTGATCGGTGCGATGTTAGGGGCCGAAGAGTTCGGCTTCGGTACGGCCACCGTCGTATCGCTCGGCTGCATCATGATGCGTAAATGTCACTTGAACACCTGTCCCGTCGGCGTTGCCACTCAAAATCCCGACCTCCGCAAACGTTTTGCCGGAAAACCCGAGCACCTGATGAATTTCATGCGTTTTATTGCGCAGGAAGTGCGCGAAATCATGGCGGAATTAGGATTCCGCAAGTTGGATGACCTGGTCGGGCGCGTCGATTTACTCAGCGTGAATGAAGCCGTGCAGCATTTCAAAACCCAAGGCCTGGATTTTTCAAAGGTCCTGTCCGTCCCCCAGGTTTCAAACGGAACTTCCATCCGGTGTTCGACGACGCAAAAACATGATTTTTCACTGTCGCTTGATTTTCGCCTCATCCAAGAATCCCAGGCCGCTCTGGAAAACAAGTCACCGGTCGAAATCAAAGATATTGCCATTCGCAATTGCAATCGCACTGTGGGAGCTTCGTTAAGCGGAGAAATCGCCAAGCGCTACGGTTCCAAAGGGCTTCCCGGAAATACGATCAAGGTCAAGTTCAAAGGATCGGCCGGACAAAGCTTCGGAGCTTTTCTGGCGGCCGGTGTGACCTTCGAGCTTGAAGGCGAAGCCAATGATTATTTTGGTAAAGGCCTATCGGGCGGCCGGTTGATTATCTATCCCCCGCGGACAGCCAGCTTCCGCCCGCAATACAACATCATTACCGGGAATGTGAATCTCTTCGGAGCCACCTCGGGCGAAGCCTTCATTCATGGTATGGCCGGAGAAAGGTTCTGCGTACGCAATAGCGGAGCGATCGCGGTCGTGGAAGGCATCGGAGACCACGGCTGCGAGTACATGACGGGCGGACGCGTGATCGTGCTCGGCGAAACCGGTGTGAATTTCGCCGCAGGGATGAGCGGCGGCATCGCCTATGTCCTCGATGAAAATCAGCTTTTCGATACCCGCTGCAATCTTGAAATGGTCGATGTCGAACCTGTCATCGACGAAAAGGACAGAAAATTTCTTTATCAGTACATCCAAAAACACGTGGCCTACACCGGCAGCAAATACGCTTCCGAAATTTTGCAAAATTGGGAGGAAATGCTCCCGCGATTTGTCAAAATCATGCCGATCGATTACCGGCGCGCGCTTGAACGCATCCGGGACGAACAGACCAAAGGTTCGGAGATCGTCACCATGACCGAAGAGGTTTATCCATAATGGGACAACCCGACGGATTCCTAAAATACAATCGTGCCTTAGCGCCAAAACGCCCGGTAGGCGAACGTCTCAAAGACTATAAAGAGATCCCGCGCAAATTATCGGATGCGGAACTGCGCAAACAAGGCGCGCGGTGCATGGACTGCGGTATTCCCTATTGCCATGCCCTCGGATGCCCTCTGAACAACTTGATCCCGGAATGGAATGATGCGGTTTGTCGAGGACAATGGCGGGAAGCCTATGAAAGGCTCGATTTAACCAATAACCTTCCCGAAGTGACGGGCCGTGTTTGTCCGGCGCCTTGTGAGCCCGCATGCACGCTTTCCATCAATAACAGTCCCGTCACCATCGAACAACTCGAGCTTGTCATCATTGAACGGGCCTTCGCCGAGGGCTGGGTGGTCCCCAAACCGCCCGCTCGGGAAAGCGGCAAGAAAGTGGCTGTCATCGGCTCCGGTCCCGCGGGACTGTCGGCTTCACAACTTCTGCGCCGTATGGGACATGACGTAACCTTGTTTGAAAAAGCACCGAAGATGGGCGGAATTTTGCGATACGGTATTCCTGATTTTAAACTCGAAAAATGGGTACTCGACCGGCGGCTTGAGCAGATGAAAGCGGAGGGTATCAAACTGATGCCGAACATCAACGCCGGCGTCAACCTGAAAGCGGCGGAACTCCAAAATTCATTTGATGCCATCTTAGTCACCCTGGGGGCCGGTCAGGCGCGCGACCTGCACATCCCCGGACGCGAATTGGACGGGATCCATCTTGCCATGGATTATTTGGTCCGGTCCAACCGGTTTCTGTCCGGTGAAATTCAGGCGGACCAATTGATTTCAGCCAAAAACAAAACAGTGCTGGTCATCGGTGGCGGTGACACGGGCTCCGACTGTGTGGGTACCGCCAACCGCCAGGGGGCCCAAAAAGTTTACCAATTTGAAATATTGCCGAAACCTACCGAGTGGAAAGAAACGTGGAACCCCGAATGGCCTAACTGGCCCAAAATCCTGCGCACCTCGAGTTCCCACGAAGAAGGCTGCGAACGCGATTGGGCTGTTACCACAAAAAACTTCGCGGGTTCCGATGGAAAATTGACGGAGGCCCATTTTGCGCGTGTCGCGTGGGAAATTCAATCCGGCACGAATCAATATGTGATGAAGGAACTGCCCGGCAGTGCATTTAGCCTAAAACTCGACCTGGTCTTACTCGCGATGGGGTTCGTCCATGTCGAACACAATCAACTATTGGAAGATCTGGGCGTCAAATACGACGCACGGGGAAATATCGCTGTCGATAGCCGTTTCATGAGTTCCGTCCCGGGTGTTTTTGCCGCAGGCGACACCGTGAGGGGCGCTTCGCTGGTGGTTTGGGCCATTCGTCAGGGCCGTGATGCCGCCCAAGCCATGCACGCTTACCTCGAGACACAAAAATCCTGACACTCAAAGCGCAGGATTTTCCGCCGGATGATCCTTATCCGATAAAAGAATTGATTTTCACGAGTAGTTCGTTCAGGTCGAACGGTTTCCCCAAAACAACGGTATTGCTTCCCGGAGGGGTTTGTTCCGCGGGATGTATTTTCCCGATCAAGACGGTGATATAAATAATCGGGATTTTTTGAGTCGCATCATTCTCTCGGAGTATCGTCGCGACTTCCGTGCCGTCCATGTCCGGCAACATGACATCCAGCACGACAAGGCTCGGTTGATCTTCGCGGACTTTTTGGATGGCTTCTTTTCCCTGGCGCGCAATCACAACTTCATAACCGCTCCGGCTCAGCCCCGACTGCAACATTTCGATGACAACAGGGTCATCATCCACAACCAAAATTTTCTTACGCATGTGTCGGCCCCTTCCTTCGTATTTCCCGTTACTCACCGATGAGCCATTTGATCTTACTCAGCAACTCGTCCGCGTTAAAAGGTTTCCCCATCACAATATCGGGCCCGATGGTGGACTCCACAGCACTGTCATGCTCTTCTTTGAGCGCCGTGAGATAAATCAGAGGGATGTTTTTTGTCTTCGCATCTTCCCGGATCATCCTCGCAGCTTCGGTACCGTCCACTTCCGGCATCATGATGTCCATAATAATCAAATCCGGCATTTCCCGTTTGGCCTTTGCAACCCCCTCGCGTCCATCGCCGGCCGTGATCACCGCAAATCCGTGCGCCGTGAGTCTCTTTTCCAAAAGCTGCACGATACGAACGTCATCATCCACAACCAATATTTTTTTACCCACAACCCCTCCTCGAATGGACGGCACCACGCCAGGTTTATTTTACTTCAAGATTATCGGCTAATTCGGTTTTTTTGTAACCTCCAGGACCTTGGCCACCAGTTTTTCGATATCCACCGGCTTTGAGAAAATAATATCGTGTTCGAGATTGCTTTCAAGCACGGCATCCTCTTTGGCCTCCAGTCCGGTCAAGTAAATCACGGGGATATGATGCGTTTTATAGTCCTCCTGCAAGAGTCCCGCAATCTCGGTGCCGTCAAGAGACGGGAGGAGGACATCCAGGATAATGAGCTCGGGGACATGTTCTCTCGCCTGGGTAAGCCCATCTTCCCCGCTGGAAGCCAAGAGCACCTCGAAGCCATTGCGCCGCAGGGCCTGATCTAAAATCTTCTGGACCACCGGGTCATCATCGACGACTAAAATTTTCTGAACCATCTTCAGCGTCCTTGCCGTATCCGATTCTTCCGATTCGATCTTATGCTTTGAATTTCCGGTCTTTAATGTTACGCTCGAAATCTTCTTGAACGCGCTTTAATTCAACTTTGATTTGTTCGAAAATAGGCAGCGCGCCTTCGATCGTCCCCGACTTTCCCAGCATTTCAAGCTGTTTGCACAACTCCGACAAAATCACAGCACCCACATTGGCACTGCTCCCCTTCAAACTATGGACCTCTTGCCGCATGCGATTCGCATCCCCGGCACCCAAAGCCTCAAGGATTCCGGCCATCCGCTGTTCGGCATTTGAAAAATAGGTTTGAAAAAGGTTGGGAATAAAAAAAGGATCATCATCCCCCGTAAATTCAATCAGGGCGCCAATCCGTTGCGGATCGATGGCCGGCTTCTGGCTCGCGTCCCCGGGTTGATCCGCAGGCGCTGTGCCCGCTTTTTCGGCCGGCGCTTGCGGTTTCGGTGCCGGCGTTGCCGGGTCGTGGATTTCAATTTCATCCTGGCCTTTGCCCGCTTGTTTCGCACCTCCGCCATGCACCCAACGTTTCAGGACGGTCAAAAGGTCTTCCTTGGTGACAGGTTTGGTCAAATAATCGTCCATGCCCGCATCCAGGCATTTTTCGCGCTCACCTTCCAGAGCATGCGCCGTCAAGGCCACGATCGTCGTATGCCGTTGAGTCCCCTCGTGCTTTCGAATCTGCCGCGTCGCTTCGTATCCGTCCATTTCCGGCATTTGACAATCCATAAAAACAAGATCATAGGGTAATTCGCGCGCCATACGGACCGCTTCACTTCCATTCCCCACCACATCCACGCGGCAGCCCAATTTTTCAAGCATGCGCCGCGCAACCTGCTGGCTCACCGCATTATCTTCCGCCAATAAAATACGGGAGACCGCAGCCCCGCGCGCCGTTCTTTCGGGCGTCTTGGACTCCGAATCCGAGACCTTGGCCTCTTTCAAGGTATGCCGTGTAATCAGTTTGATCGAGATCCCCTTCGATTTCGCACCCCAGACCATGGCGAGGGTCTCCTTCAGATGATCTTGGCGAATTGGTTTGACCAAATACGCGGCCACACCCAAATCGGTCAGGCGTTGGGCATCCCCGCGCATCCCCATCGAAGTGATTAAAATCAAAACGATATCTTTCAAATTGGAGTCCGACTTGATGGCACGTGCCAGCATTTCGCCGTCCATTCCGGGAAGTTGAAAATCCAAAAGACCGATTTGGTAGTACTTTCCCTGGTTATGCGCGTTCTGCAATCCCGCCAAGGCCTCGGCCGGTGTGGCAAAGGCATCGACCACACCTCCCCAACTCATGATTTGCTCCGTCAGGACACGCCGGTTGATGGGATTATCGTCCACGATCATAATGCGAATACCGGCCAAATCCGCTAGAGGAATCTGCTGCGGGCCCTGATGATCCAGCGGCAAACGAAGTTGGAACCAAAACGCGGACCCGCGCCCCAACAGGCTCTTGACGCCGATTTCTCCGGACATCAGATCCACCAGTTGCTTGCAAATCGCAAGGCCCAGGCCCGTACCGCCATAGCGCCGCGTCGTCGAGGCATCGGCCTGCGTAAACTTATCGAAGATATTGCGCATATGATCGTCGGCAATTCCGATACCGGTATCTTCCACTGAAAATTTGAACTCCGCAAATTCCGCGTTCTTCGACTTGCAATCGACATTGATCAAGACATGGCCTTCATCGGTAAATTTCACCGCGTTACCGACGAGGTTCGTCAAAATTTGACGGATGCGCCCGACATCACCGATCACCCGCCTGGGCGCTTCGGGGTCGCATCGCACAATCAACTCAATCCCTTTTTCTTGCGCTTTGACGGCCAGCATGTCCGCGACCTCTTCAACCGCCAAGTGTAAATCGAACGGGATCGGTTCGACGTTCAGTTTTCCGGCCTCGATCTTGGAAAAATCAAGAATGTCGTTGATCAACGTCAGAAGATTGTCGGCCGATGAGCGCACCCCTTCGGCATATTCATGTTGCTCCGGTGTCAACTCTGTATCCAAAAGCAGACCGGCCATTCCGATCACACCGTTCATCGGCGTTCGGATTTCATGGCTCATGTTCGCCAAAAATTCACTCTTGGCGCGGTTTGCGGCTTCGGCGGCTTCTTTCGCTTTTTTGAGGGCCTCCTCCGCTTGTTTGCGGAACGTAATATCACGGGCCGTCGAAACAAAGTGCGTGATCTTGTTCTCCTTGTCCACCAGCGGCGTGATCACTTGTTCCTCATAGGTCAACTCGCCGTTTTTCTTTTTATTGATGACGGTCGCCCGGAACACTTGTCCGGAGAGAATGGTTGCCCACAAAACCTCATAAAATTTCTGATCGTGCTGCCCGGATTTGATGACCCTCGGCGTTTTTCCGGTAACTTCCTCTTTTTTATACCCGGTATTCTGCTCAAACGCCGGATTGACGTACTCAATGATGCCGTTGACATCGGTAATCATGACCGAGTCCCCCGTCCGTTCCACGACACTCGACAGCTTTCTCATCATCACTTCGGCTTGCTTGCGTTCGGTAATATCACGGCTGATACCGATCGCACCCGTAATCTGACCTTCCGGATCTTTTAAAACAGAAAGCGAAACGTCGATATCGATCAACTCGCCGTTCTTTTTGATCATCTTGGTTTCCAGATGGTGCTGCATGCCTTTTTCGCGGATGTTATACGCCCGGATCTTGCGCCACTCATCTTCAGGATAAAAGGATTGAATCGGCTTGAGATACAAATCATCGTGTGTCATCCCGAGAAGGTTCTCGGTAAATTTATTCCATGAGACCAGGCGTTCATGTTCATCGGTGACGGTAATCGCCACAGCCGAATTCTCAAACACGGTTCGGTACTTTTCTTCCGCGATTAAAAATTCATGTTCCGCCTTCTTCAGCCACTGGATATCCACCAAAAAGGCCGCCATCCGGACCGGTCTTCCCTGTTCATCCCACACCGCCTGACCCCGGATCCGAAACCAGTGATATTCACCGTTTTTAAAACAAATACGGCTATCGACATTAAAAGGCTCCTTGCGCAAAAGATGATTTTCGATCGCCTTCATCACATTGCCTTGGTCCACCGGATGCAGGGTAGCCTGCAAAGCCTCGAAAGTATTTTTGAGTTCATCTTTTTGATACCCCAGAGTCTCCAATAACTTTGACGAAAACTGCACTTCGCTGTCCGCCGCATCCCAACGATCCGGGTTGATCTTCCAATCCCAAATACCGTGCGTCGTACCGTCGATCGCGAGTTCGTACCTCGAAAGCTCTTCTTGAAGGGAATTTAAAATAGCGTCAGAGTTTCTCGGATCTTCATTCAGACTCATCTTGGACTCCGTTTTTGGGTTGGTGGATTGTGAAGAATAGAAGAAAGGACAGTATGAGCGCGTTCTCGCGATGCATGGAATTTCGATCGATCCCTTTTACCTTCAAACATCTTGTTCCCACAATGTCAGCTGATAAAGTTATCGAAAATTACGGGTTAATAATGACGTCTCTATTTAAAATACTTTTCTGTGAAAGCCTACCATAACTATACCATAATAGATTAAAATTTCTAGTGTTAGGAAGTAAAGTGATAATCCTCATAGCAGCATTGCACAAATTCGCCGCAGGCAAGAGAATCTAGTGATTTCATTCTAGTGTGCGTTCGCCCTGTCAATCATACCTGAGTTCGAACGACCTCTACCACGGCCCAAATTAATATCCGCCTTCGCCTCCATACATGCCCGGATCGTAATATCCGTATTGAAACGCAACCGCAACGACAGTACTGCCGTCAGGGTAATAAAATTCCCCCAATATCTCTACGATACGCCCTTCTTGTTGCCACTGCTGCACTAAACTCTTGTCGATGATCTCGAACAAATACCCGCTTTGCGCATACCAGCCTTGATTGTAGGCATCCTGCATCCTGAGCGACCATTGCTCATAGGTTTCCAACCCACTTCCGTCATTCGGACGAAACGCGACGGCAATATGAGAATAGCCATAATCTTCCGGATACGCGCCTAATTCGATTACGTCATACCCTTGCATCTGCCATTGCATGATCATGTCCATGCTGACCACTTCATATAAATACCCTCTTTGGGCATAATCGCTTTGGTTGTAAAGGTCCTGCATCCTGAACGACCATTGCTCATAGGTTTCACCCTGTGCCTGGGTCTTAAATTGATACAGTGTCGAAACCGATTGATTCCCTGCCGCATCTTTGGCATACACGCGGACATAGTAATCTTTGTTCGCGAGCAAACCGGTTATCGTGATACCCGCCCAACGCTCAAGCGGAGTCGTCCAATCAAGCTTCGTCGATCCGCCGAAATACGGATTATCCGAATACTCGATTTGATAACTTGCGAGCTCGTCGGCACTTAAATTGACCGTCGCTCCTGTCTCTGAAATTTCCGTCACCGTCACATTTGTGATCTTCGGAGGAGTCGTATCGCTCGATGCCCTCAAGGTATGGAACTGATTGGGTCCGGTCTCATTGACAAGTCCACCGGTCAACACGTTATAAACCACCACGCGGTAATAGTATTCTGTATCACTCTTCAAGTCCGTTATATCAACCGCATACTGATCGCCTTGTCCGGTCATCTCCCTCCATGTGGAGTTCCAATGCGACGGTCCGACATTCCAATCCGTCCCGTAAATCAGCCACACTTTTTCATCGCTCTGTACGTTCTTCACGGTTGCGCTGATATGCGCACCCGTCTCGGTAATCATGGTGGCAGCGACATCTGAAATCAAAGGCATCTGATTGTAGGCAAACGCAATCACCGTCGCACCGGTCGCGTCGGGACGTCGTCCCAGTTCGACGGCATCCGGATGTTCGTCCATGAATTGAGCATATTTTGTTTCCGGCCATACCGTAAAACCACGATATCCGATAGGGTCATACTGCTCACGATAAACCTTTTCAAGCCTTGAAAACCACTCATCGTAGGTCTCACCGCCGGTATGGAACTGATTGGGACCGGTCTCGTTCACAAGCGCGCCGGTCAACACGTTATAAACCACCACGCGGTAATAGTATTCGGTATCACTCTTCAAATCCGTTATATCAACCGCATACTGATCACCTTGCCCAGACATCGCCTTCCATGTGGAATTCCAATGCGACGGTCCGACATCACGATCCGTCCCATAAATCAACCACACTTTTTCATCGCTCTGTACGTTCTTCACAGTTGCGCTGATATGCGCACTTGTTTCGGTAATCGCAGTGGCCGCAACATCCGAGATCAAAGGAATTTGATTGTAGGCAAACGCGATCACCACCGCACCGGTCGCGTCGGGACGGCGTCCTAGCTCAACGGCATCCGGATGTTGAGCAAGAAATTCATAAGCTCTTGCTTCCGGCCATACTGTAAAACCGCGATACCCGATAGGGTCGTACTGCTCCCGGTATATCTTTTCGATCCTTGAAAACCATTCATCGTAGGTTTCGCCGCCCGCTAAAGTATGGAATTTCACATAAGCCGAGGGTTGACTGACATTCCCCGCCTCATCTTTGGCACAGACGCGGACCCAGTAATCCGAATTCGCTTGTAAACCGGTCAATACCTTGCTTCCTTGTAATGCAAGCGGCGAAGTCCATTCAAGTTTCGTCGTGGGATAAAAATAGGGACTATTCGTATACTCGATCTGATAGCTCGCAGGTTCATCGGCATTGAAATTGACCGCGGCACCCGTTTCCGTAATGTCGGACACAATCAGACCTGCAATTATCGGCGGAGTTGTGTCACTGACAGGCGTCAAATGCACAATCCCCATGGCATCTACCTCGACATCATACGAAATACCAGCCACCACAATCCGGGTCTCGTCCGGATAATCGACAACAGCGACATCAATTTCCGGCCAAACACCCGCATCCGGGTCATTCTTGTAAAGCATCAACCCATGCCCTAAATAAGTTGGCGGCTGCCGATTGTAATCGTGGGCCCCTCCATAGTGTACGGAGTATCCCTCGATAGGTTCCGGCTGTGTGAGATCGAGCAGAATATCGTCCGATTCCCCGGAAACGTCATCCGGATTGTTCCGGACAATGTAAAAATATTCGTTACCGCCTACGGTCTTGAGCATCGAATGCGGAACCCATTGACCATCCGCCTCACGCCAATAGCCGACCATCCGCTCTCTGAGATTTACCGAAACCCACTTAAAGCGAGCATTCGCATTAAAGACGGAAAGCTTATCCATCGAATCGATTCCCTGGGCCACCGCATCATCGATATCCGGATTCAAGAAAATTTGGGTAAGCTCCGAACCTTCCGGATACTCATAAAATCCGCCGTTTGAAATTCGCGGTGTTTCATCGTCCAACCTGTCATTACCGTTGGTGTCGCGAACGTCTTTTGTCCTCGACAGCAGCATAGAAGCATGGCCGCTCGGATCTTTGATACGGTCGTAATAAATCCGTACTCGCGTCTCGCTATACCGGCTTGATGTATCGCTTTGAATCGAATATTGATCGGTCCACGAGATCAGCCCATCCGAATCATAGTAAGTCTTGAAATAGCTCGTCCCCGGTTCGCCGCTCGACGAAACATTTTCCATTTCGATAAGCTTGTGGATCCCGTTCTCCGTCTTAAACCGAAAGAGATGGGTAATACTATCGTTATTGCGGACCCGCAACTCATTATTCACCAGCGGATACCTTTCCGGATAATGGATGGTTCCAAAAACAACCGTCGCCGTATCGTCTTCGTGGAAAGTGATCGCAAGGTCCTTTCCCCCTGTCGGATTAATCTGAGCTTCAATCGTGTACGATACGGTACCGGACGTATGAAACATCTGAGGCACCGTCGGCTGGCTGATGTTTTCTGTCTCATCTTTGGCATGCACGCGGACCCAATAATCCGTATTCGAGAGTAACCCCGTCAATGCCTGGCTTCCTTCCAAGGCTAACGGAGTCGTCCAATCAAGCTTCGTGGACATATAGAAATAGGGATTGGTCGCGTATTCCACCTGATAACTCGCTAATTCATCAGCACTGAAACTCAATGTCGCCCCGTCCGCGGTCACATTCACCGGCGCATTCAACGTCACCACAGGCGGCGTGTTGTCGGCCGGTGTTCCTAAAGTCTTAAATTGAAACATCGTCGAAATCGACTGGTTGCCCGCCTCATCTTTGGCATAGATGCGCGCATAGTAATCCGTGTTCGCAGTCAATCCGGTCAGCGTAACGCTGGCCCAACGCTCAAGAGGACTCGTCCAATCAAGCTTCGTCGAACCGCCAAAATACGGATTATTCGCGTACTCAACCTGATAAATCGCGGGCTCATCGGCATTGAAATTGAACGTCACGCCGGTCTCCGTAATGTCGGACACTATCAGACCTGCAATGATCGGCGGCGTTGTGTCTGCTACCGGTTCGCGAAAAGCGACCGCATACTCCAGGCTATTGTCAGGCATTGTGTAATTCCCCAACTCAATGATCTCATAGCCTTCCTGTTGCCATTGCACCAGCATTTCTTCGCTGACAACCTCAAATTCATAACCATACATCACGTACCAACCATCATCAAACAAAGCCTGCATCTCCTGGACCCACGCATCATATTCCTGATCGTTTCCATCATCCCCACCGTCATACGGGAACACCCAGATCACGTCGTAACTAGGTCCCTCGGCAGGATCCATGTAGTTGTACATCACACCCGCGTCATAGACCCCGCTCGGATCCGAAAATCTGATTTCATAATCGGTCTGCGTTCCGCAGAATTCGCCCGTCTGACAAGGGATATCGACAGGATAGGTCACCAAATTCTCGATGGTCACATCTCCCAACCGGAAATTCTGATAGATGGCGAGCTCCAGAGCGATTCGCTTGGGTTCTGTCAGCGTATCAAATGCCCATGCACTGAAGAGCGGTGCCCCGCCCCTCCATTCCAGGGTGATGGCATTGGGAATCGAAGGCGGTATCACCAAACGCAATTCCTGCCCATGTGCCATCACGATATCTCCGGTCCCATCCTCGGCCTGAACTTCGACAGCCTCCGGTTCCTGGAAATAATTGAGATACGGATCGTTGTACACCGTATACGCAAATTCAATCGTTTTCCCTTCAGCATTCTGCGCAGAAAGATACAAATAGCCTTCCCCGCCCTTTTCTTGATCTGCAACGATATGGAAAACATACTCCGGCCCGGCTTTGTCATTTTGAATCACGGTCATTCCCGTCAAATGAAATGCCGGTCCGATGCACTTGGCAATCACCTCAACCATATTCGGATCCATCTTTTCAACCGGAATAAAAATCCCGTCTTTAAACGCAATCCGGTCTTTGAGATTCGAATGGTAAACATAGGCAATGCCCTGAACCAGCAAAGTCATCTCATAGCCCGGCGTTAAAACATCCGCGCACGATTCCCCCTCAACTCCCAAACAGCCGTCCGGCCACACTTTCAGCTCGCCGGTACCGGTTTTTACTTCCATGGAATCGTCTAAACCAATCCGTTCTCGCAAGTCTTTTTCAGCCATCGCGATAACGGCATGGGCACTGGCCTTGATATTCAACAAAGCACGATGTTTATCCGCAT
>JAQTOZ010000058.1:2797-14768 GCA_028713205.1 Candidatus Omnitrophota bacterium | reverse complement strand
TCTGTTTCGTATACTTTGTCTCGCCCGCAATGTCACTGCCATCCGCATTCACCGGACTTGCAATAATCACCGAGCCGTCCGCCAATTCTTTCTGCTTCATGTGCTGCGTATCTGCCGTAGCATTCCCGTCTTGATCAACAGGTGTGCTAATTAACGTATAGCCACTGGCTAAGGTCTTCTGCTTCGTATACTTTGTCTCACCCGCGATATCACTGCCGTCCGCATTCACGGGACTTGCGATAATCACGGAGCCGTCAGCCAACTCTTTCTGCTTCGAATACTGCGTATCTGCCGTAGCATTCCCGTCTTGGCCAACAGGTGTGGCAATCAACGTATAGCCATTGGCCAAAGCCTTCTGTTTCGTATATTTCGTTTCACCCGCGATGTCGCTGCCATCCTCATTCACGGGACTAGCGATCACCGTGTTTCCGTCCGCAAACTCTTTTTGCTTTAAATAACGCGTATTCTCATTGACGGTCCCATCCCCATTCACAGGACTACTGATCAATATGTAACCGTCAGCCAATTCTTTTTGTTTTGTATACTTTGTGTCTCCCGCAATGTCACTGCCGTCCGCATTCACGGGGCTGGCAGTTAAAAGACTTCCGCCTTCCAGTTCTTTCTGTTTCGAATAACGGGTATCCGCATTCGCGGCCCCGGATGCGTCGACAGGACTGCTAATCAACACAAAATCATCGGCAATATCTTTCTGTTTTGCGTACTGTGTATCGGCCGTAGCTGAACCATCGGAACTGACAGGGGATGCAATCAACGTACCCCCATCCGGGAGCACCGTTTGCTTAGAATAACGCGTATCTGCCTTGGCGGAGCCATCTGAATTTACGGGGACAGCAACTAAAATACTGCCATCGGCCAACTCTTCCTGCAGTGTGAAAACCGTATCATCCCGGACCAGCCCCGTTGAGGTCACCGGCGAAGCAATCAAAGTCCGCTTGTTCCCCAAGTCTTGCTGTAAGGAGTAGCGTATCGGTGCGCCCAAAGCGTTATATTTCACGATCAACTGGGCATTGTCCGTCAAATAGACGATTTTCTGCAGCAACTTCATCGTACCGTCGGTAATCTTGGCGTTTAGATCTGCCAGTGTCGCGACCATGCCTCCGCCATAGAGACGTTGCTCTCTAATCTTTCCGTCAGCCTCAAGCAAAATATGCGTCGTTTGGTTCTTCCCGTAATCATTCATTAAGACGGCATCATTGGTCCCGTTGTTATCGTTATCCAGGTAATGTTTGACCAAGACGGGTTGCAAGGTCGTATTCGGCGGCAAATCGGCCCGCTCATGCAGACCCTCGTAATATTCTTCCCGGACCACTCGATTGGTCACACGGTCTTTGTAAACCAGGATGGTTTGATTGCCGGATTTGATCAAGTCCGGCACGCTTTCCTTGGAGCCTAATCCATTAATATGAATATCCATTTGCGCGGTTTGATTACTGATCACGTTCCCGTTGACGCGCGTCAGGGGGCCCGTGATGGCCTGTGTCGAAATAAATTCGATGGATTTGATATGACCGTAATCAAACTGACTGGAGAAGGACGGCAAATTCAGGCGAAACTCCTTAAGAGTCGTTTCGACCTTTAAAAAGGTCTCGATGACGTTGTTATTCGCATCGGTCAAACGTATTTTGACTTTGACCGGAGGCAAAAGCGTCGTCCGGCTTTGGCTTGCTTTCATGTGAAGGACCAATACCCCCGCCGGATCATCCAAGGCAAACGTCCCTTCCGGTGTCTGGATTTTCATGACGGCCTGATGCATCACGGAACGCGTGACATCGTAGGTATAACTCAGCCCATCGAATCCGTCGGGCGTCAACTCCTTGACGTAACGGCTGTTGGTCGGAACAATTGTGATCGGAGCCAACTCCGGCGTCGCACCCAGTAACTGGCTGGGCTCCGTCACCGGATCAACGCCATCGATGGAATCCGTCGGCTGCAACCCGCTGAATTGGATTTGGATCCGGGCACGCAGATCGTTGTCCGAGATGGTTTTGCTATGGACGAATTCCACTTTCTTGATTTGATCCAGATGGATCTGACTGTTGATCGCATGCAGGTTCACCTGAAAAGATTGCAATTCCGTCGTGGAAACATTCAAAACAGCCGTGACGGTTTCACCGGACGCATCGGTAATTCGCAACAAAACTGGTACCGGCGAAGACACCGCTTTCGGATTGGAGTCCGTCGGTCCGGCCTTCATTCTAAAAATCAACGTTTCGGGGACCGTCATGGCACCGTTGAGATTCGTAATGCCGACCGAGGCCTCCCCCGAATTTTTCTGAATATCGTATTGATAGACAAGTTCGTTCGCACCCGCGAGCGGCGATGACACGATATTGCCGCCCATATAAGCAATGTTATAGATATTCGTAATCACGGAGGGTGTCGGAGTTTCATCCGTGATCGAAGCGCCGGAAATCGGGCTCTGCCCCATGGCAAATCCGCCCAATTTGACATTGATCTTGGCATGCCGGTTCAGGCTGTCGATTTGGGGATTGTGAATCAATTCAATTTTCTTGATCTTCGTGTAATCAAATCCGTTGACATCAAGATTGATCGTATACGCCTGCAAATCCCAAACCCCTTCACTATCCGGACGAATTTCCAAAGGCGCCAAAATCATTTTTCCCGTCGCATCCGTCAGCTTCACGATCAACTTCAGAGGCTGCGTCAGCGCCTCGCCGGTCCCTTCCGCCTGCAAATGCATCGTCAACGCAGGGCTTGGTAATCCCATGGTACTTCCCGCGTTTTCGACGATGACGCGCGGCTCCGCGAGCGCGGAGGAGCGATCGTCGAAACGGTAACTAAAACCGCCTTCCGACTGGACATACGTGACAAAATTGCCGGCGGTCGTAATGGTGGGAAATCCCGTCAATTGACTGGCCGGCCGTATGGCCGGATCTTCTTTGGGCGGTGCATCGTTTTCATTGCCCAGAATGCCTTTGACATCCACGATAATTTCCGCACGTTGATTCCCGACGGCTCCGACGATGCTTTGATGCTGGATAAATTCAACGGACTGAACCTGACTGCTGTCAAATAGACTGTTGTAATAAGCCTTCGTGGGATCGTTGAGCGCAATGGTAAAGGCCTTCTTATCGTCCATGACACGGGCATCGACCTCAATAAAATTCCCGTTGGTATCCGTAATCTTGATCCTGACTATGACCGGAAAGGTCAAGTCCGAAGGATCTGTTGCCGCACGAGATGCCTCCATAAATAATGTAAGCGAACTGCCCAAATCCATCGGCCCCGTATCATTTTTAATAATCATCCGGGCATAGTAGTTGGGGCCCACCCCGCTGCGGACATCGTAGCGGTACGCAATCCCGTTGGGGTTCGGCAATGCCGTGACAAATTTTCCGGCCACGGTGGTCGTCGTATAATTCGGAAGACTGCTGGGGACATCACCCGTGCCGATATCCGTCCCAAGCAATTCCGTTACATCGGCACGCAGGATAAGGCCTTCGTTGAAGGCAAGCGCGCGTTGTGCCTCCTTGAGCTTTTCAAGTTCCGTCATCAGTTCGTTCAAATGGGCGCGCGTTTCGGCTTCCGATTCGGGGTCCATTTCTTGCTGATAGAGCGCCGCAAATACCTGAATTCTCCCGAGCACCATTTCATCCGTCACCTGAGTACTCAGCACCCCTCCTTGGTTATAAGCAAGCCAACTATGTCCATTGCCGGCCACTTCCCAAAGGGAGGAGTTCACCGCTTGGCTCAAATCATAGTCACTCAACGCCGGTGGGAATTCCGTTTCCCCGGTGTGATTGTGCATCACAAACAAGGGGTCCTGATAAAAATCGAACGCCTGCAAAACGGCGGGATCAACCCGCACATGGTCCCGCGAACCGCTCGAGACATAGATCGCTTCGATTCTCTTGTTGATCTCGAAAAAGAAAAGTGCGTGTTCGACGGAAGCATTTCTAAATTCCTGAAGATCCTCAGCCGTGATGGATGAAACGTCGACGACCTCCAACACGGCCTGGCCGTCGCTGGCCAGCGCCATCGCGTATTGAAGCGAAGCCCGGCCTTCGGCCGTGTACTCGGAATAATCATACCGCGCCTGGGCCCTGGCCTCCCGGCCCAAAACTTCGTGCTGCTTGACTATTTTTTCATTGTCATCCGCAGTGGTGATGGCCGTGTCATTAAAGAATGCCGATAGATCAACGTCTTTAGTTTTTTGTTCGATGAGCAATTGCTGGAGGTTTTCTCCGGCAGGTTCGGTCGTCCAATCTTTTTCGGGCTGTTTTGGCTCGCTTTCCTCACGAGCGGAATCGTAATTAATGGCCAACGCACTGTGCGGTATCGGAAAGACGACAGCCATTAAAAACGATAGCGCAAGCGCAACTGTCTTTCTAAACAATCGCATTGTCATTACTCCGTTCTTGCATTGAGTCATAAGAGAGCAATCCTTGCCTCACGCAAAACTATTCTCCTAATAAAAAAAACTTTTAATAACGAACTAACTTAAACTACATACAAAGATCACATTTGCAAACACTTTAATAAAGTATGGTTATTACATTAGAAATGTGCCTCAATATATTGCATATTTCAAGTATCATAAACAAAAATGTTTAGATATTGATATATATACAATATATGATTGTATATATTACATATTTAACACGCGTTCATCTATCCCTCGGAGGGTAAAAAAAGAGCGCAAGCCCTTGGAGAATTGCCGCTTAACAGGGGTTAACTCCCCTGGGTGTAGACGTGGCCAATTCATTAGAGGAATATAATAGGTGTATTTACACTTGGATTTAAGCACGGGACAAAAAAATAGGTCCCTTCGGGCAGATGGCTCCTGGAGAGAAATGAAAGACGGGCTTCACGAAGGCTTGAAAAATGAAGGCCGAACAACTAGAAACATTGTGGTTCTGTCCCCGGCACCCCTACTTTTTTTCAAAGAATGGCAGCGCAAAACAGAACATCACAAGTCAACGTTCGGCACTCGGCGGCCAAGCAAGTCCGTCTAGCCGGCGCAAGCCGTTCGACAGGTGTGAAAGCAGGTAAAGTACTTAAAGATAAAATCAGCGCCGGCGGCCAAAAATCCGCAGCAACATCAAGAACATATTGATAAAATCAAGATAAAGCTGAAGCGCTCCCAAAATAGCCACTTGTTCGCTTGCCCCGATGCCGCTTTGCTGTATCCGTTTGAGCTTTTGAGTATCATAAGCGGTTAAACCGATAAACACGGCGAGGCCGGCATAACTGATGAGCCAATAGATCACGGGTGAGCGCAAGAAGAAATTCACGAGACTCGCAATAATAATACCGATCAGTCCCATGAAAAGAAAGCTCCCCATCGATGTCAAATCCTGTTTCGTGGTCCAGCCATAGATACTCACGGCGGCAAAAGTCCCGGCGGTCATAAAAAAAACAGACGCGATGGACGTTTGGGTATACACGATAAAAATCGTTGAAAGGATCACGCCGTTTAATCCCGAGTAGACCAAAAAGCCCGTTATCGCCGCCTGAGAGGAAATCTTCATCACTTGGGAGGAAAGCCAAAAGACAATCCCAATCTCGATCAACATCAAGACGAGAAAGACCCCGCCGGTCAAGGCACGCAGCAAAGCGGGGCTCCCCGCGATCCAAAGCGCAACGGCACCGGTTACCGAAAGACCGATCGCCATCCACTGATAAACTCTTTGAATAAATGTCTGTTCGGCTCTCTCAAACTCATAGGCCTTCTCCTGATCGTGCGCCATGATAAACCTCCCTGTGTTTCAAACTTTGATGGTGTGCGCTTTAATCTGCCTGCGCCGCGTTTTTAAAAAACGGCAATTTTTGATCTTTGTCCGATAAAAGGTAATCCATGCCGAGTTTGGGCCATTCAATATTCAGCAGGGGATCGTTCCATAAAATACCGGCTTCATGGGCCGGAGAATATAAATGGGTGACTTTGTACAGCACCTCGGTCTCTTCTTCCAGGCTCAAATAACCATGAGCAAATCCCTCGGGGATATAGATCATACGGCGATCTTCCGCGCCGAGCATTACCCCAATAGATTTACCATATGTCGACGATTGTTTCCGAAGGTCCACGGCAACATCAAAAATTCTGCCCCGGACCACGCGGACAAGTTTGGCCTGGGCCTTCGGCGGGGTCTGATAATGCAGCCCCCTCAGGACTCCGCGGCACGACCAAACATGGTTGTCCTGAATAAAGGTCGCCGGGATACCATGCTCTTTGAAAACTTCCGCGTTGTAACTCTCGTAAAAAAATCCGCGGGAATCCTTGAATGCCCTTGGTTCGACGAGAACAACGCCCGGAATATTCGTCTGAATAAATTTCATCACGGCACCACCATTTCCACGTCTTACTCTAAGAATTCGTTTAGCCCTTAAAAAACGGTAACATCATACAAATGTCGGCGGCTTTAATCAACTCCGTATAACAACGCCGCGCGCTGGCCCCGAAAACCAGCGATTTACTTCCGGACCAGCATGATTTGTGCAAGCTCATCCGCCCGGTCCTTGCCGCACAAAAGCTCCACGATCTTGAGCGAAAATTCCATCGCAGTGCCCGGACCGCGGCTTGTGACCACATTGCCGTCCACAACGATCCGGCCTTGATCGTATTTGGCTCCCGCCAGTTCGCCCTCAATGCCGGGAAAACTTGTGAGTCTCACACCGGAAATCAAACCTGCGTCACGCAACACCAAAGGAGCGGCACAAATGGCTCCGATCATCTTGTTTTTGACGCTCATTCTCTTCAGCAATTCCAACACCTGAGGATGACGCCTTAAATTATCGACGCCCGGCTGCCCGCCCGGCAGAATGACCATATCGAAATCCTGGTCTTTCACATCATCCAACACTGCGTCCGGAAGGATCTTCACCCGCCTCGATCCACGCAACTCCCCCGGTTTGATTCCGGCCATGACGACATCCAGTCCGGCACGGCGCAGCACATCCACAATCGTCATCGTTTCAATCTCTTCAAAACCGTCCGCCAAAGGCATCAAAATTTTTTTCATGGGATTCATCACCTTTCTTGCGTTTGAAATCCGGACATAAGATTCCTATTTGACACGACGCAATATATCCAAAGCGTTTTCGTGAAGCAAGCCGTTTGTCACCACCAGGCCTCCCGTCATCTCCACGACATCCTCCGAATCAAAACGGATCTTCCTCCCCGCAAAATCACTCGCCCGACCGCCGGCCTCTTCCACAATCAATACCCCCGGTGCCACGTCCCATATTTTCATTCGAAGGGCCGGACGATTCGCCGGAGCGTCATAAAAAAAGAGTTCGCCGCGGCCGGAGGCAACCACAAAGTACTTTGCCAGACTATCCATCGGGACGGGTGGTTTTTGGGCGCCGGCCAAACTTAAAAACAAATTGGATTTATCAAGACGGATATGATTGGATTGGACGGACCTTAAAACCGTGGCATCGCGCATGGCCCGACACATGGAAACATGTAAAGGGCTAAGATCCAAAGGCTCCTTCAAAGGGGAACTCCAGGCCCCCTGCCCTCTCACGGCTAAAACAAGCGCTCCGTCCCCGCCTTTGCCTGTTTCGCCCTGCGCATTTAAAAGCGGACATCCCAGAACGCTGATCTCCACCTGGCCGTTAACAATCAAAGCAAGGGCAACAACATATTGATCCCCTCGCAAGAATCCTTGCGTCCCGTCAATAGGATCTAACGTCCAAAACCTTCCCCGGGCCGGACTTCGCCCGCGATCAATCCAGGCGCAGACATCTTTAGGATCCACTTCGCCCAAAACAGATTTTAAAACCGCGACAACCTTATCCAGGGTCGGCCTCGCTTCGGGGCTTTGCAGGGCATCTGACTTTTCTTCCGCCACCAGGGCGTCCTCCGGATAAGTCGCGCTGAGAAGTTTTCCAAAGAAAGCTTGGCCGGCAAAATCCGCCACGGTCACAGGGGACTTGTCGCCTTTGGTCAGCTCAGGCAATAGAAATTCCCGTTGGGCTTTTCTCACAAGCCGCACCATTTGGCGGACGGCGTTTAAAGCAAACTGCGCTTCTGTGGATAATGTCATCATGTCCATTTTTTCAACTTCTTGTAAATGATTCGATAAGCCCCTGATATTGCGGATAGACACGCTTCAGTCGCTTGCAATCCGCCAAATCAAAATCTTTAAAATCAAACCCGGGTGCCAACGTACATCCGACCAGAGAATAGGATGCCGGCGGCTTGGCCTGAGCCGCAAACCAATGTCCGGCCGGGACCATCGCCTGAAACGCCTCGCCCCGGTCCGGATGAGGGCCTAATTTCAGTGTCGTCAGCGCCCCTCTGGGACTGATTACCGAGAGGGTCAAAGCGCTTCCCGCATAAAAATGCCATATTTCATCGGAGCGCAATCGATGAAAGGACGAGAATTCCCCTGCTTTCAACAAATAATAGATGGAAGTCGACATCGCCCGGGAACCGGGAAACCGCTTCGGGAGCCCTCGACGGGGGTAGATCTCATCCGAACGGTAGACTTCGCGAAAATAGCCGCCTTCGGGATGTTTCGCCAATTTCAATTTTTTGATCCAATAATCCGCACTTCGTCTCATATCAGGTTCCGAGAAATACCCCCATGACCGCTACGGAGGATGATAGCAGAATTTTCCGTGAGGCGGAAAAAATAGCGGATGAATGATCTTTGCGGGAGAAAAATAATTTAGGTCGAAGCCGTGCCGGGTTTCAAAGATTTCTTCATCGCCTCATATTTTTCGATTTCGCCAATCAACTGGATGAGATGATCCAACTCAATGGGTTTTTCCAGACAGGAATAGGCGCCGGCATTCGTGATCGCCGACTTTCGTTGCGGCGGGAGATAGGCCGACATCACAACCACCGGGGTGTCGCACATTTTTTTGATCTGCTGCAACGCTTCATGCCCCTCGATTTTCGGCATGATGATATCGAGAAAGATGATGTCGTACCGTTGTTGAGCAATCTTGTCAAAACCCTCTTTAGCGCTCAACGCCGTGTCGACCTTAAACCCATGACCTGCCGATTCAAGATTGATCTTGATCATCGCACAAAAATTGGCTTCATCATCGATTACCAAAATATTTTTTATGTTCATCGCTTTTGTTCCGACAAACGCTTTTCGTTAAAATCGATCACCTCGGCACTGCTGACGGGTTTTTGCAAAAAAGGATATTGGGTCGTGTCAAAGTCTTCCAAATGGACTTTCTCTTCGGGCATCGCCGTCAAAAAAACGACCGGGGTACGCTTCAAGACAGGATCATTCGCAATTCGTCTGGCCACGTCGGGGCCCGACAAATCGGGCATGATCACATCCAGAAGAATCAAATCGGGCCTGACCCTATGCGCCGTTTCCAAACCGCGCGTTCCCAGCGTTTCTACGAAAACCTCGTAGCTGTCCGCCATTTCCAGGTTGACCTTGAGCATCTGCCCAAATCGCTCTTCGTCATCAATGATGAGAATTTTCTTCTTTGCCTTCATGATCGATTTCCGCGTTGACGCGAAGCATGATCGTGACCCGCACTCCGCCGTCCGCTTTGTTTTCAACGTTAATTGCGCCGTGATGCATTTGAATAATGCTTTTGACCACCGACAATCCCAGCCCCGCTCCGCCTTCACCGCGTTTCGTCGTAAAAAAGGGATCAAATATTTTATCCATAATCTCTTCCGGGATCCCCCGTCCGGTATCTTCCAAAAAGATTTCGACAATCGTATCTCCCGGCGTAAAGACATCGTCCTTCCGGTAACCGACCACACCCCCCACCGAATCCAACGTTTTGACATTCATCCGCAACCGCAAATCCCCTTGGTCACCCATCGCCTGAATCGCATTGGTAAAGAGATTGATCATAACCTGCTCCATGCGATTACGGTCCGCCCGTATGAGCGGAATTTCGTCTTGGAATTCTTTGATGACGCGAATATGGTGTTTATCCAACTCATGTTTGACCAAAAAGAGGGATTGGTCGATAATCGCATCCAGCTTTTGGGGCTGCATATCCAGTTTTTGCATGCTGGAAAAATCGAGCAGTTCTTTGATCACGGAATCTGCCCGTTTGATGGCCTCGGCCATAGATTTCAACATGAAATTGCTTTTCTCATCGGCGGAATTAACGGTTTTTAAAAAATAATCAACGCCCATCCGCAACATCGCCAGAGGATTTTTCACTTCGTGCGCAACACCCGCCGCTAAACGCCCGACGACCTCCATTTTGGCGGCTTGAATGAGTTGCAGCCTGATCGCCCGCAATTCCTGGTTGGATCTCCTCAAAGTCTGCAGGGTCTCAACGAGGGCCTTCTCGTCTTCCGCCAGTTTTTTATTCATTTCGCGAAGCTGCCGTTCGACCTTCTTTCTCTCAATGGCATAGCGGATGATGCGCAAAAGCATTTTGGGATCCGCTTCGCCTTTGACCACATAATCCTGAGCGCCCCGGCGTAGTGCTTCCAGCGCGAGGGTTTCATCGTCGAGACCCGTCAACACAATAATCGGAACTTCGAGAGCTTCCTTTTGAACACGGTCGAAGGTCTCGATGCCTTCACTGTCCGGCAGGGAAAGATCCAGCAAAATCAGATCGATGTCCTTGCCTTCCAAACGCTTGAGCCCTTTTTGAACATTTTCTGCGGCTTCGATACGAAAAGACGGCTGAACAGCCTTCGTCAACACGCTTTTAATGATCATGGATTCGACGGGATTATCTTCGACGAGTAACGCGTTCAGCGGCCGGTCCGCCATATTGCCCCCAGAGGTTAAAAACAACAAGTTCTGTGATAAGTTTACAGCAATTCTTGAACAAAACAAGTCACGAAATGTAAAAACTTGCTTTTTTCGTCTTCCGACACCCTTCTTTGACCCTTCACCGAACCGCTCCGGATCTATTGAATCCGGCAAATTTTCCATGAACACCTCCCCAAAAAAGGTATTTGGAAAATTTTTCATGGCGTCGCGTCATTTTTCAAAAGAGAGCCCTATAACGCACGACCGGGAGCTCTTATGAGAGAATCGGTTGAAGGGTCAAAAGAGATCGGGTTGGACCGGCCGGTCTTCTTCCGGCATCCGGAGCCCGCTGATGCCGACTCCCAGCAACCGGACGGCCTTTTTACCTGCTTGCGTCTTCTTCTCCAGCAAGTCACAGGCAACGCGGCAAATCTCATCCGAAGAGTCCGGATCTCGCGCAAGCGTTTTCGATCGCGTGATCGATTCGAAATCGAAATATTTGACTTTGAGAACAATGGTCTTGCCCATCCGGCCGCTTTGCTGCAAATTCAGGAAGACCTCGTCGGCATATTCTTTGAGTTTGGCTTCCAACCACCGGACATCGAGAATATCTTTCGGGAAAGTTTCTTCGACGCTGTATTGTTTCGGCTCCGCATGCGGATTCACCTCACCGGGATCAAAACCCTGCGCCCTTTCCCGCAACATGATTCCCGTTTTACCGAATTTATCGAGTAAAAACGAAACGGGAGCTCCTGCTAAATCGCCGCAGGTCAAAAGATGGTACCGGGCCAGTTCCTTCTCCGTCACGGGCCCGACACCGGGGATCTTCCGCACCGGCAGATCTTTGAGAAACGCTTCAACATTTTCCGGTTTGATCACGGTCAGTCCGTCCGGCTTTTTGAAGTCCGAAGCAATCTTGGCCAAAAACATATTGGGAGCAACACCCGCCGAAGCGGTCAGCCTCGTCACCGCAAAAATGTTCTGTTTGATCAACGACGCGATGGCAACCGGATCTTGAATCCCCAATTTATTTTCGGTCACATCCAGATAGGCCTCATCCAAAGAGACCGGTTCGATCCTTTCCGCGTACTGCCGGAGAATGGCCATGATCGTATGCGAATCCGCCTCGTATTGGCGAAAACGCGGCCGGAGAAAAACCGCCTGCGGACATAAGCGCCTTGCATGGGCTGCCGGCATCGCAGAGTGGATACCGTATTTCCGTGCTTCGTAGGAAGCCGTGCTGACGACACCGCGTCCAAACGGATCGCCGCCGACCACCACCG
>JAQTOZ010000058.1:0-2787 GCA_028713205.1 Candidatus Omnitrophota bacterium | reverse complement strand
CCGTGATCGTGCGGGCCAGCTCGTTTTTCACTACGGGCCCACCCACGCACAGACGCATGCCAGAGGAATCCACTGCACAGTTGCCGCAGAGTCCGAAACCGCACTTCATGTATCGTTCCAGCGAGAATTCGGGGTGGTCCCTTTGCTCAATCGCCGCAAAAAAAGCATCCATATCAATATGAATGATTTTTCTTTCCCACCCTTTTCCCATAACAATCACGCTCCTGATGTTCCGGACGGCTTGTATTGAACCACGATTAGGCCCGACTGACAAGCATCCGGTCGGCAGACAGGAGCCGGAAAATCCTTGCGCAATTTGACCAACTGCCCGTGTTATAATGCAACGGTGAACCGCGTCACGGTTAACTCGATTCCGGATTTCACAACGGATAACATGCTTCAGCTTCAATCCCTAAGACTTAAAAGCGGAGTGTTACAAGCCCCCATGGCTGGGTGTACGGACCTGGCGTTCCGCCTGATCGGGCGCGGATACGGTCTGGAATTCGCTTTCTCCGAAATGATCGCATCGGAAGCGCTGATCCGCAACAATCAAAAGACACTGACGCTTCTTAAAAATCCGGCGATCGATAAACCGATCGGCGTACAGCTGGTAGGTTCAAACCCGGAGCGGATGGGCATGGCCGCGGCCATGATCGAAACCATGGGATTTGATCTGCTCGATCTGAATTGCGGGTGTCCGGTACACAAAATCACAGGAAACGGCGCCGGCGCGGCCCTACTTCGCGAACCCGGCCTTGCCAAACGGATTTTCGAAAATGTCACGCGGCGTGTGCGGCGGATCCCCGTCACGGTAAAAATCCGCAAGGGCTATGCCGATGCCTCCGGCGATGAAGCCTTTCATCTGGCCAAAATTGCCGAACAATCAGGTATCGCGGCCATTACCGTTCACGGCCGGTTAAGCTCTCAGGGCTATACCGGCAAAGCCGATTGGGATATCATTGCCCGCATCAAGCAAGCGGTAAAAATTCCGGTGATCGGCAACGGCGATGTCAAAAACGCGGAAGACGCCAAACGGCTTGTGGCCGTCAGCGGATGTGATGCCATCATGGTGGGACGGGCGGCTCTCGGAAATCCTTGGCTTTACGGGTCGATCCATGCGGCCCTTGCCGGAACTGACGCACCTCCGCCGCCTTCGCTGGAGGATGTCAAAAAAACCGTCCTACAACACGTGGCCTTGGAAGCGCAACACGATCACGAAAAAATGGCGATTTTAAAATGCAGGCGCATTGTCTGCTGGTATTTCAAAAACGTACCTCGCGGAGCGGAGTTTCGCAATCGGATCCATCGTTCCCGCACACTCGAGGAAACGCGGGAAATCATCGAAGAATTCTGCCGGGGATGGTCGGCCCTTCTCAACTCAGGCAGCGCCTTTTCCCTTCACCAAGTCTCGTAACATTTTTCGCAAAAGATCCACCGGCAAGCCGACCACATTGGTGTAGGAACCTGCGATTTTTCGGACAATGCGCGGCCCCTCTTGGATGGCATAAGCTCCCGCTTTGTCGAAAGGACGCACAACCTTCATATAATGAAGAATGGCTTTGCGGCCAAGCGGCTTTACATACACTTTGGTCATCGAAACTCCTGTTTGTGCCTTTCCCGTAAATCGGTCCAGAATGACGATGGCCGAGTAGACTTTGTGCACGCGATCGGAAAGTTGCGCAAGCATACGATAGGCCTCCGCACCAGTCCGGGGTTTGCCCAAAACCTGTTTGCGGCACCAAACCAGAGTATCCGCTCCGACCACGTATCTCGCTTTGGACGGCACCACCGCCTTGACCGCTTTCCCGCGCGCGTGCAGGACGACCAAATCCGCGGGGTGTGTCGACGAAATCGCCGCTTCCCGGTAACGCGACCGCACCACCCGGAATTTCAGACCCAGTTGCCGGAACATCTCTTTGCGACGGGAGGATTGGGAAGCCAAATAAAGAAGAAAAGGAAATTTCCCGAACGGTTTTACCCGGCGCGTCAACCAGGATGGGGTTTGGATCTTCATCGCGGGAATCAAAGCTTTCGGCGGCATTGGCTGCATTCGGTCGCCAATTCAAGAATGACCGCACCGCAATGGGAGCACTTGCGATATCCCGGTTCCAACGGACGTTTGTGTTCTCTCCAATAAGCCCAATACTCCAAGGAAGCCAAAGAAACCACACACGACAATAAAAAAACAGGAATGGCATAAAAACGCGACAAACCCCACGGCAGTCCGAAGGCAAGGTCGAATATCCAAAGGCCGTAGGCAATCCACACGGCCAAATACATCACGATGAAATTCCCCGGTATCGACTTGTAAAAATCGACGCCCGCCAAGCTGGCGATGATCAACAACACCCCTCCGCCGATAATCAAGAAGATAAACGAGAGGTTCATCACCCAATCTTCCCGCCCGGGACTCATCACATATTTAAAAAATTCCTGATACGGCACGACCACCTGGATATCTTTCTCGCGCCCCTCGAAAGTGACCCCGCGCGCCCTCAGCAATTCATAAACAGAACGCCGGAGCGTATGAAACTCCCCCCAATGCAAAAAGCTTTCCTCGAATTTTGTGAACGTGCGGCTTTGAAGGAGAAATTGTTCGAACATCTTGTTGGCTTCTTCTTTCCTGCCTTGCGTACTACGGATCACGGCCTCCAGCAAATAGGAAAAGCTGTTGCCGGCATAATCCGCGCGTGCGGCCTCAAGGTCTTGGATGGCCTCTTCATAATCACCGCCTTTGGAAGCTAAAATCCGGGCAGCCTTCGCGGTCTTGCTGAGAGATTCATTCCA
>JAQTOZ010000269.1 GCA_028713205.1 Candidatus Omnitrophota bacterium | reverse complement strand
ATTCCCAGCGGCTTTACCGGAAGCTGCATCTGTCGCGGATTTACTTTAGCGCGTATCAACGGGGCGCCGGTACCTCCGACCTGCCCGGCGAGTATTCTGCCGCCAGCAACCGCGACCTTTTAACTCGCGAGCACCGTCTTTATCAAGTCGACTGGCTCATGCGCAAATACGGTTTTTCGGCGGACGAGATCCCTCTCACGTCCGAGGGAAACTTGGCTTTGAGCGCAGACCCCAAAGAGATGTGGGCCAAAGCCCATCCCGAATTTTTCCCGGTCAATATCAACCGGGACGACAAGGACCGGTTGCTGCGCGTTCCCGGCATCGGGCAGATCATGGTCGATCGCATTCTTGCCTGCCGTAAAAATGGGAACCGCATACGTTCCTTGGTATCGCTCGGCCGGATGACGAAGGTCTTGAAAAAGGCCGAAGCGTACGTGACATATTAAGCTGACGTCAATAGGCGGGGGCCGGTTCCGCCCAATTTCCCACCGTGACATTCGATTTCGTTCGGTGGTATAATCGGCTAAATTTCACAGCGGTATCAGCTTCATATTCCTTAATATCTTTTGGCTTGTCGACCGCGTATGTTTTGGGAACAAGAACGCATGTGCGCCCTCTTTTAGCTTTTAACGATATCAATGATCAAACCCTGAGTTTTCAACACGAAAAGGAGAGCTGCTATGTCGCTTTGCTTAAGTTCGATGTGTCTGATCAAACCGGCGCTGTGTCTGGTCATTCTAATTTTGGGGTTTTTGGGATATGTGAAGAAAAAGGATGTCGATCTTCTCGCAATCGGCGTAGCTTTTGGTATCTTTGGCATGATCCCTCTTTTGCCCATGATGGGGACCTGTATTTTAGGTTCCACGGCATTGTTGCTGCTGAAGATACTCGGATATATGCTCGTCATCAATGCGATTTTTAGGAAGATCACGGTAACCGCGCCGGCCCCGAAATAACAAAGCGAAAAAAGGGGTGGGCGGCGACAGGTTCCGGGAAATTACCGGGCCTGTGAGAAGGTAAGGCCGGGAATAGAACGATTTGACGTTTTCGGGGTCGGTCAAAATGTTCAACCGGACCCCGCGGACTTGAACGAAATAGCTCGCAACTTATTCTGGATCGGGATATTCCGTTCAACATATAATAGATAACGAATAAAGCTCACGAGGAAGGCTTTTATTTGCCCTCTTCAAACACATATGCGTTAAACCGAAACAGGGAGAATGAATCATGGCCAATGTCAAAAACATCAAAACAGAATTGATCCAGATGCTCAATCATGCTTTGGAACTGGAGCATGCCGCGAGAATTCAATATTTGTCGCATGCGGAACTCATCACGGGTGAGACGACCGAGCCTATTGTCGAACGTTTGAAGGAAATTGCTTCCGATGAAGCCAAACATGAAGATAAATTCAGGAATCTCATCGGGAACTATTTGGGGGGCGTGCCGGCGATGACGCTTGCGGAGACCCATTCGGCCAAAGGCAAAAAGGCGATTTTTACCGTCAACTTGAAGGGTGAAAAAGAGGCGATTGATTATTACAAGCAGATTTATAAATTTGTGTTTGAGAACAAAGTGAATCTGCCTTATGAATTTGAAACGCTCGAACACGAGATCCGGCACGTGATCATCGACGAACAGGAGCACGTCGCCGAACTCTCCGTACTCATGGGGAAATAGAGGTTTCCAAAACGTCATAGCGAAAGTCTCTTTGGAATCGGAGTGGAATTTGAAAGGCTGATCCGGTGACCCGCGGGCAGGCCGTGATGATTTGGGCAGCCGGCTGTAGATTTTTATAGAGTCAAAACCGTATGCGGGATGTTCATTGAGGAGAAATACCATGAAAGAGACGAATCCCATTCCCATTGATGTGGACGCCGTCATGGAAAAGGCGTCTTATGCCGCCGCGGTTTTCAGCCAGTTAAGTCAGGAACATACCGACCGGATCGTCAGGGCCGTCTACCAAGCGGCATTTAATCACCGTATCGATCTTGCAAAACTTGCCGTGGAAGAGACGGGAATCGGGAATTGGAAGGACAAGGTCCTCAAGAATGCCGTGGCGACCCAACTCGTTTATGAAGATATCAAGCACCTCAAAACGGTCGGTATTATTTCCGAAGATGACGAGCAGGGGATCGTAGAAATTGCCCAGCCCCTGGGGCCCATTTTGGCCGTGATCCCTGTGACCAATCCCACCTCCACTGTTATTTTCAAAATCCTGATCGCTTTAAAAACAAGAAATCCGATCATCGTTCGTCCCCATTCCAGCGCCATCCGGTGTTCCAGTGCTGCCGCGCGCATCTGCTATGAAGCGGCCCTAAGCGAAGACGCGCCGGAGGATTGCATCCAATGGTTGGAAAATACTTCGCGCGAAGAAACTCAGGCATTGATGAAGCACAAAAAACTTGCCTTGATTCTTGCGACGGGCGGCGGGAGTCTTGTGAATGCTGCTTACAGTTCGGGAACGCCGGCCCTGGGTGTGGGTGCGGGGAATGTCCCCGTTTTCATTGAACAGAGCGCGGATATCCCTTTTGCGGTTGAGCAGATTCTTATTTCTAAAGTGTTCGACAACGGAACGATTTGCGCGAGTGAACAGGCCGTTGTTGTCGAGCGGCCGGTTGCAGAGCAAATTCGGAACGCGTTCAAACAGAAAGGGGCCTATTTTCTTTCCGATGACGAAACGAAACGAGTTGGACAAATCGCGTTTGATTCGGGGAAAGGTGTTATGAGTGTGTCGGTGATTGGGAAAACTGCCGTGGACATTGCAAAAAAGGCAGGGGTGGAAGTCCCGCCGGAGACGAGCGTTTTGATCGCGCCGCTCCAAGGGGTCGGAAAGGATTATCCTCTTTCTTCCGAAATCCTGGCGCCGATCCTTGCTTTTTACGTTGCGGACGATTTCAAACATGCCGTGAATTTGTGCATTGATTTGAATTTTTACGGTGGAATCGGCCATACGGTCAGCCTTTTCTCGAATGACGAAGCCAAAATCAGAGAATTTGCGTCGGTCATGAATGCGGGGCGCATCGTGGTCAATATGCCTTCGTCGCAAGGTGCGGTCGGCGGAATGTACAATACGCTCCATCCTTCGTTCACGTTAGGGTGCGGCACCGGAGGCCGGAACATTACGACCGACAATATTACGGCGCGGCATCTCCTGAATATTCAGCGCATCAGCCGGAGACGGATGAACCGGCGTTTTGAACGGATCAACAAGGAACTTTATTTTGATTCGTCGCTCGACGCAACGGCCCTTGAACGGGAATTCAATCGCAATCTTTAGAAATCATGTGACGGGAGAAACCCATGGTCGAATGTAGCGTGAAAGACGATCGTTTGCTTTTTAAGTTCGGAGAACGGCTGGACACGGTGAATTGCCTTGCGTTCGAGAAAGAGGTTTTGGAAAAGATCCGGGGTTTTTCCGGGTGCATCATTTTTGATCTCGAGAAAGTCGTTTATGTTGCGTCGGCTTTTTTACGCCTGAGCCTTATGGTTTACAAAGAAATAGGGGCGGGGCAGTTTTTACTGGTCCATGTCTCGCCGGAAGTGAAAAAAGTTTTTAAGATTGCCGGTTTTGACAAAGAGATCCCTATACAATAAATGAAAT
>JAQTOZ010000268.1 GCA_028713205.1 Candidatus Omnitrophota bacterium | reverse complement strand
CCCGTCCCGATAGGTTTTGCCCATGAGAACCTGGCGCAGCAAGGCCTCCGATTGCTGAACCGAAAAAGCATGAGCCCCCCCGATCGCTGACTGAGCCGATTTGCGTTCAACCGCGTCACGATACCCCATAAAATCAATATGGAAGAAATTACCGTCATGTGCGAAACGGCAATGTTCGGCGATCTGATCGTCACTCTGCCCGGTCAAGTCCATGAGCCAATCGAGATAACGCCAGGCCTTGGAGCCGCGGGGATTTTTCCCTGTGGTACTCCAGCGTGCGGCCAGTTTCTGCAAAGTTGCCACCAACAATTGCTGAAAATCGTTCGCCCCTCGCTCCTCACGTTCTCGAATCATCCAATACATACAAGACGCAATCAAAATGTAATGATCCAGCTTTGAAGATGCCGCATCCTCGACCCATTTGCCGACTTGATCGAGGTCCTCCTCCATCACGACATCGACAATCGAGTCGAGTATACTTTCGCGGACATTCGCATCGGGAGGTAGCGCAGTGTGCCGGGTTTCGGAACGGTTCAGGCCCCAAGTGTCGGGGCCGTAACCGGGCAGCCAGTTGCCTTCCGCGTCGGCATTTGCGGGAATGATGGACCCGTCCGGCATGGTGATATCGCCGTGCCGCGCGCGCATGAGCGTTTCCTGAAACGAGAATGAGGAATAGATCCGGTACCGTTCGGGGTTCTCTTTGACTTTCCAACGCGGCAGGACGACGATACCGACATCGCGCATCTCCCAGATGTTTTTTTCAGAATCAATCAAACGCCATTCGGAGGTGTCCGCATTCATATCCAAAATCAGATCCACGCCGGCCACCGTCAGCCCCGCATAGTTTTGCACCGTCGATTCTTCCGGCAATTGAGTTTGATAGAATAACCATCCGCGGAACCCGTGTTTTTCCAGAACGTTTCCACTCGAACGAGCGCTATAGCCGCAGGCATGGGGATAATCGCTATGCCGCATCAGCACGGGCCGCACATCGCGTTTCAATTCGGCAAGAACCGCATTGAACCGTTCCAACTCTTCACGTTCGCCGGCCGTCAACCCCGTCTTGAGTATCTCGGAACGGTCGCCGGGTTTTACATAATAGTTAATAAAATCTGCCTCCGAGATTTGCTCGACATGAATATAGGGTTCATCGGCTTGAAATACTGTTAATCCTTGATCATAGGCCGCCGCATCGTCATCGCCGCGCCGGATGAAAAGGTTGTAACTGATGGGGTGCACACGCGCAGTCGGAGAATGAGGATTGATCTCAAAAAAGGAATCTAAAACGCCGCTTTCATCATAATGTTTGACGGTCTTGAATGCCTGAAAAGCAGGATCCTTCGGAATCTGATAAAGAGTCTGACCGTTATCCTCCCGTACGATCTCAAACTGATGGATATGCCGGCGCCATTCCGGCATTCCCTGCCGCGGCGGTCCGATACTCACGCGATCGACCAACTTCACGGGCACGCCTTCGGCCCTTGTAACTTCACGCAAAAGCTCTTCTTTGTCCGTCTTGGAATGTTTCCTCATCCCGGTAAAATGCAAAAAGACTTCCATGAGCTGCGCATCTTCCCAGAAAGGACTGCTCCGAACCTCTGAGCGATTTCTGCTGCCCGACTTGTCCGGCTGCGGCACTGTTACGGCATTGCGTTTGTTTCTCCGGAACTCCTTCTCGTATTCGGGGAATTGGTAATATGCGGGATCTTTGAGAAAGGCCAGAAATTCGGGCGTTCCCTTCTCCGGCTTGCCTTCTTTCCAAACGCTCACATGACCTTGTTCGGTTTCATATTGGGCAACGATTTTGAGGGCAATGCCGAAGGTCGAGCTTCCCGTATAAGGTCTGACCCGCCACGCGATTTCGTTGAATCCTTCGAAAAGGCGCACCTCATCTTCGGTCATCGTCGCCATTGCGTCGATGATCTCGACCAATCCCACATCATGAATCAACGGCATCATTTCGGGATACCGCGTACTCAAAGCTTCCAGGGAAGCGCGGTTCACCATTCCGTGTCTTGAAATGTATTGAAACATCGGTCGATACGGATGAATTTCGAGATCGATTTTGACGGCAAAGATTTTTTGGGCTAACTGAACGAGACCGGTATTCGACGTATCGAAACCGCCTTCGTCGGGAATTTTCTTCGCCCGGCCTAAATATTTCTCGAGTTGCTCGCAAAGCCTATCGTTCACGAGATAATTGGCCGTTTGCTCAACGTCCACCAAATAATAGGCTTCTTTTAAAATGACGGCCTTTGCCAAAACACGCCTTTCGGGAACGGTTACGGCCTGATCTGAAAAAAGGATCCGGCCGAAAGCCCGGTTGAAATAGCTGCCGTGGACACGCCCCTGCCCGATTTCCGTCACGGCAATGACCCGGTCTTGCTCCGGGGTCGCGGACCAAATGGATCTTTGATGGCGCATCATGCCGGTAAATTTCTTCATCGCCTGATGGAGGGGATCCTCTGCCGGAAATTCCGTCTCGAGTTCTTCACACAGGCGTACGACATTTTGGCGAAGTTTGCGATCTTCGTTCTCACGTGCGGCACGCGCTTCGTCCTGGACCGGCAGTTTGGGCTGCTCTTCCGTCTCGGCCTCAACCGGCAGAATCCGATGATCACCGGCAATCGTCAAAGCAAGCAACCCCGCGGCACCAGCCAGAGTTGTCCCAAGCATTCGACGCCGGCTCAAGGAGGCCTCGCGCTTTTTTGCCTGTGCTTCCCTTCTTTGCCGGCGCGTCTCGGAGCGTGCGGTAACGGCATGCAATAAAGTCCGCGAACGCTCGGCAATTTCCATCACGAGCGCATGATAACGCGCATTCAAAACATAATAACTCCGGACGAGGCGCACGAAATTTCTGAGCGCCTGCGAAGGATGCGGCGTCACACCGGAAATCTCCGCATCCTCGGATAACCGCGGCAAGGCATCCAGCGCTTCTTCTCTGAGATGATTGGCCCGATCTTTGCCGCGCCGCCCCAACTGAATCATTCGATGGGCCACCCTTTCGAGCCTTTCCCAAATTTCGTTGGCATCCTCCGTCAGCGCCGATATGGCCTGGACCTCCGGTTCATAACGGGCCGCGTCCGGTAACTCATCTGGGATACCCCGCAAAACATCGTTCAATTCATCTTGAATTCCCGATGCGCCTTGCGTCTCCCAGGCACCGGCCTCCCGCCAAAGCCGGTTCATGACCATCATAAAAACAAGCGCTTGCAAATAGATTTGCCTTTCGAATTCCGGCGTATCCGGCTCGAATTTTTTTCCGTACAGATCTTTAAGTTGATCCGCGGGAATTTCCAGGACTTCGCCGAGGTTAAGAACGGCTCTCTGGATGTTGCGATCACGGAACCAACGCGCCCTGCTCCGGTAATCGGCGCCTTCAATCCTGAGACAAACGGTCAATCCCGATTGTGCGCGCTCAAGGGTTTTGACTTCGGGATGAAGACGGTGCAGCCGTCTGCAAAAACCTTGCAAACTTGCCGAAGAGGCATGCTTCCGTCCGGCGGTCAATTTTTTCCCCACCCCCGGCATTTGAAACTCAACGGAAACGATTTCGAGATCCTCCTCGGCAATCATCCGGTCATAGAGCTCGATTTCGGCCGGATTATT
>JAQTOZ010000267.1 GCA_028713205.1 Candidatus Omnitrophota bacterium | reverse complement strand
TCATAGCAAGATGACAGTTATTTTACCGCACATTTTCAAGGCATCAAACACTTATTATCCCGCCTCAGGGACATGAACGATTGGAGGGCAAAATCACGATGGCAAGCAAACTACCCGACAGCATCCAGAACAATACCGCCAATTGCTCGTTAAACAGATGGTTGTCGAAAAAGGCATGCACCAAAAAACCCACGAGCGCAAAGACAGTCGCGTAACCGGCAGCAGCTTCGAAAGAAAAATCCCGGTAAAACTTCCGGAGGGTAGAAATAAAAATGCCTAAAAACAAACTCAAGAAAAGGATCACTCCCGGTATTCCAAACTCTGCCGCAAGTTGCAGGAGACTATTGTGGGCATACCCTCCCGAAGGATAATAACGGGTAATCGTGTGCGAGAAATTATTAATGCCGACACCCCACCATTGATCATGGATCATCGTCAATGTCGCTTGCCAAATCTCAGGCCGGTACCCTCCCCACGATCCGGAGAAAAATTCCTTGAAGCGGAAAGTCACACCCGTCGGGCTCAGCAAGAGAAGCAAGCCGATGCCCCCGGCAATGAAAATCGATAGTTTCCGTTCGCGCCACAAGGCCAATCCCGCAAGTCCGATCACGGCACCCAGCCACGCCGCGCGGGAGAAAGTAAAAACCAGGATGAGTAAAAAAACCACATGGTGTACCGTTAGAAAAATATTCTCCCGTAAAGAGAGTTGCCTTTTCAAACGCAGGCCGACACCGATCAGAAAAAGGGTCACCACATAACACGCGTAAATCGTGTAGTAAGGAAAACTCGCGGTCGAATACATCCCGTAAAGCAGCGGCTTGCCACGCAGCAAATCCTTGCCGAAAATATATTGCCAGGCCCCGTCAAAGGCCATTAAAAAAGACCCGGCGATGAGGACGATAAAAAATATACGCATCCGTCTTTTGCTCGAAAGGGTGGAACACACCGCCAGCATCACCACGATCCATTCCCCCCACTTGGAGGCGCAATGCCGCAAGCTATCCCACGGCCGTTGACTCAGGGCGCTCACACCGATTCCCCAGAGGGCAAAAATCAGCAGGAGCCCCAGAAGGACAACCGGGATTTTTTTCCAAAAAGCACGGTAAGCCGGACTGAACTGGGTCACCGCCCAGGCGACGATCAGCGCAACGGCGCCGACTTCGGCCAGTGCGGGTGAAATGGCTGCGACAACGGATAAAACGAGAAGGAAAACAAAAGCAAGGCGATCCCAGGCATGGAAGGTCATACAATTCAACATGAGTGCAAAACTACTTCGTTGCGTACTTGCCGACAAGTTGAAGGACTTTCTCAACCACAAAATCCACATCCGGCTCTGTCAAATAGGGATGCATGGGCAACGATAAAATATTTCGCGCAAGCGCCTCGGAGACGGGCACCGCACCGCGCCGATAATGGGCGAAACACGGTTGCTCATGGAGCGGAATCGGGTAGTGCACGGCACAGGGGATACCTTCTTTGCGAAGCTCCTGAACCAGTTCATCGCGGGAAATCTTCACGGCATTCTTCTTGAGGGCGATCGAAAAGTAATTGAAACTCGGATCACAACCCGGCGTCGTCTTTTGGATCGCGATATCTCCGGCACCGGCGAAACCTTTTGCGAACCGTGCTCCGATTTTCTTGCGCTGCTGGATAAATCCGTTCAGTTTTTGAAGCTGGATCATCCCGATCGCCGCTTCAACCTCCGTCATCCGGTAATTGAATCCGAGTATTTGATGGCAGTATTTCTCCGCCTGTCCATGGGATTTCAGCAAACGGACCTTGGCGGCGGCCTTCAGGTCGTCGGTTGCCACCATGCCGCCTTCCCCCGTCGTCATATTTTTGGAGGGATAAAAAGAAAAACAAACCGTATCGGGATACTGGGCAACGTCTTTTCCGCGATAGAAAGTCCCCATGGACTGCGCGGCATCCCAAATGATTTTGAGCCCGCGCTTGGAAGCAATTTTCTGAATCGTATCGATGTCGCAGCTGTTACCAAAAAGGTGGACCCCGGCAATGGCCTTCGTTTTGGAAGTGATCTTGCGTTCGATATCTGCCGGATCGATTTCCCAGGTCTCGGGATCAATATCGCAAAAAACCGGAACACCGCCGGCAATGGCCACCATACTGGCCGTTGCGATAAACGTGAACGCCGGGACCAAGACTTCATCCCCGGGATTGATGAGTGCCAGGTACGCCAGATGGAGCGCCGCAGTCCCGGAACTGACGGCAACGGCATCGCCGACGCCGACGAAAGAGCGAAACGCCTCCTCAAACGCGCGGACCCGTTTGCCTTCCCGGAGCTGGCCTGATTTAAGAACTTCGATCGCGGCTGCTTGTTCTTCTTCGCTTAAACGGACTTCGGTGAGCGATAGGGTTGTCGTTTTCATAAAGGGCAATTATATCCAAGATCCCGGCAAAACCAAGAAATAATTATCATTGATTATGTCCGGGAGGTTACTTCGGAGAGAATTCCGGCCAGTTTATCGGAGAGGACACGCGCATCGAAATGTTTCCGCACAAATCGGGTCCCATTCTGTCCCATTTCGCACCGGGCCCGATCGTCGCGATAAAGTTTGAGAATGGCTTCGCTGAAAGATTCGACACTCCCCTGCGGCACACAAAATCCCGCCTTGGATTCCTCAACAATTTTTTCCACTTCCCCGGTATTGGCAAGCACCACCGGCAAACCACATGCCATGTAATCAAACATTTTGACAGGGATGGCCATGGCATTATGGGCGATACACGTATTGGCATTCAGTCCGACCTTGGACTTTTTTAAGACACGTGCCAGCTGATGCCGGTCCAGATTGGGCCCGATATGCACATTATTTAATCCTCTCCGGGCCGTCTCCTCCTCCAGAGAACGCCGTTTAACGCCTTCCCCGACCAAAAGAAATCGGATCTCATGATGCGTCGCAAGATTTTGGGCAGCATCCAAAATCAATTCCAGATCCTGAAAAATGCCGAAATTTCCGGCATAAACAGCCACAAAGGCGTTCTCGGCAATGCCGAATTCTTCAAACACTTTACCCCGAACATCCTGCTCAAAGAAAACCGGATCCGTGCTGTTGGTAATCACGGCCAACTTCCGCGCCGGAACCTCTTTTTCCAAAAGATGGTCATGCAATCCCTGGGTCACACAAATAATCCGGCTGGCACGCCAATACATCATTTTTTCGACGAACTCGAGGATCTTGACCGCCAAGGGATTTGCAAACTCGCCGGCCGCCACGACCCGCTCCGGCCACATATCGCGAAGGTCAAGCACGAGCGGTTTCCGTTTGAATAAGGATAGGATCACACCGGAAAACCCTACGAGGATCGGCCCCGAGGTTGCGATAATCACGTCATGCCGGCCGGCGCAAAAAAATGCCGCAGATAATGATGAAAAGAAAAACCCGAGATAATTCATTAATCGATGGATCGGCCTTTTGGGATAACAGATCGTCAGCCAAGTCCGCCAAAGCTTCACGCCTCCGTCCTGGTCTATCTGACACCAACGTACCCGGAAACCGGGATAAAGTTTCCGCACGGGATAATTTGGCAAGCCTGTGATGACGGTGACTTCGTGGCCCATACGCACGAGGTGCCTTGCAAACCCTGAAATCCTGTTGG
>JAQTOZ010000057.1 GCA_028713205.1 Candidatus Omnitrophota bacterium | reverse complement strand
ACCTCTTTTTTCCCCGGAAGGATAGACGATGAAGACCTTTATACCAAAAGAAAAAGATTTTGACCGTAAGACTTATTTGCTGGATGCGACCGGCAAGACATTGGGACGCTTGGCGACCCGCGTGTCTTCGCTACTCATCGGCAAGCATAAAACCGTTTTTGCCCAGGATCAGATTTCGGGTGATCAAGTCATTGTGATCAATGCCACGAAGGTTCATGTCACGGGCAATAAGATAAAACAAAAAGTTTATAATCACTTTACCGGTTATCGGGACGGTTTGAGACTTTACACTTACGAGGAACTGATGGCCAAAGATCCCGAAGAAATTATTATTCGTGCGGTCTCTCGTATGCTTCCCAATAACAAAATGGGACGAAAAATGCTCACGCGTTTGCGTGTGTATGCCGGAGCCGAGCACCAACAGAAATCACAGAAACCCATTGCACTCGATCAATAAAGCATAGAAGGATAACTTCATGGCAGACAGTGTCTTTTACGCGACAGGGAGACGGAAGGCTGCGAGAGCCCGCGTTTGGATTTTTCATGGACAGAAGGGGATGACCATCAACGGTAAGGATTCCCTCGAGTATCTCAAGCGGCAGGACCTTAAAGATCTGGTCGTTCAGCCTTTAAAAATATCGCAAATGGAAGAGCAGTTCCGTGTCCGGGTCGATGCGCTTGGCGGCGGGGTTGCCGGTCAGGCCGGTGCGATACGACTCGGCATTGCTCGGGCACTTCTGAAGTTTGATGAGAAGCTGCGGCCCATGATGCGAAAAGCCGGCTATCTTACCCGGGATCCCCGGGAGAAAGAGCGCAAAAAATTCAGCCATAAAGGTGCCCGCAAGAGTTTTCAATATACCAAGCGTTGATGAGAAAAATATTTCTGGCAATTTGGATTTTGTGTTTGATATCGGTGTTCATGGGTTGTCAGTCTTTTTTTGAGGATTACAACTATCAACCTTTGGGTAGTGGGATGTCCTCAAACACACCCTACTAACTTCTGTCTTTGAAGCCTCCATGATGAAAATAGTCTTAAGAATTTTCCTGACCCTGATCGGCCTCTACCTTTTGATCGTGGCGAGTCTCTTTCTTTTATTCCCGCGGTGGGTCAAAGGGGAGGTCGTCGAACAAAAGATCGTCCAGCTTGTCGAGTCCGAAGTTGAGTCTGATTTCCTGTATACGCGTTCCGATCATGTCTATTTCCCTTTTTGGTCCATAACCTTCCATGATGCGGCCCTCAATTTAAACGGTCAGAACCGGGTCAATCTCAAAGCAAAAAAGCTGCATTTGCGTTTGCAAGTCATCCCCTATCTGTTCGGAAAAATAAGGTTTTCCAAGATCCGTATCGAGGAAGGGGCGATTGAAATCAAATCGATTTTAGGTCAGCCGCTCGATCAATTCAATGTCGACCATGTGTCCGTTTATCTCAAAACCTTACCCGGCGGTTTGCGGGGCTCTCTCGTTTTTGAAGGGGATTTTGCGAATGTGCCCAAGGCGGTTTCAGGCAAAATGGTGTTTAGTTATGACTCCCTCGCTTCCCCGGACTGGAATTCAGTCAATGTCCAGGGCGATTTCCGATTGGCAAAAACTTTTCTGCATGAAATCGAAAGCAGGGTGAAATTGCCCTTCAAAGTCAAAAGCGGTGAGATTGCTTCCGGGATTTCATTCGTGAAAAAGAGGGGTGATAAATGGCTTGGAGTGAAGTCCGATGCGAAAGTATCGGGGTTCGCTTACGAGGTCATGCGCGGGGAAAATGCCCTCGCGACGCCGGTCATGGATCTTGAATGGAAGTCCGAGGTCTTGTGGGATCCCGTGTCGGAAGAACTCGTGATCAAAAGAGGCCGGTGGGCTACGCCGATCGGTGCGCTGGATGTATCCGGTAATATTTTTGGAGGCAATCGCGAAATCCGGGAACTCCGGTTGCTTTTTCCTCAAATCACATTGGAAATGCTCCCGCAATACTGGCTGTTCCCCACCGAAGCTATTCCGGCGAACATCGGATTTTCAGGGCAAGGGGATGTCGATTTGACATTGCAAGGGACCTGGGACCATCTTGCTTTTCATGCCAGTCTGGATTTGTCATCGGCGCTTTTGACTTATTCGCGTTTTTTTTCCAAATCGAAAGGGGTCCCATTGTTGGTGACCTTGGACGGTCTTCTGAAAGATACGAATAGTTTGAACGGAGATTTTTCAGTGCGTTTTGAGGGGGCGACCGCCAAAGGGGCGTTGAAACGTTTTGATTTGAGCACCGGTGACATCCAATTCAATATGATCACGAACAAATTCCAACTTTCGGGTTGGGAGACGCTCCTCGTGCCTTTCCAAAATTACAATCTCGAAGGCAATGCCAAGATCTTGGCCAACTGGGAAGGGAATATCCATGACAAGGAGAAGGCTCAACGTGTCCTGAATGTCACCTTGGAAGACGGTTCGATCGCCCGAGGGAACGGCCCTTCCTTGCGGGACGTCCATTTGGCCATGGATTATAGCGGCTATATGCTCACGATCAAAAACGCGGAATTTAAAGTGGGGGATTCCATCATCGATTTACAGGCCGACATTTATCCGAATGCCGAGACCCCGCAGCTGACGGTTGAAATCGATTCCGCTTATCTGGAGCCCATGAAGGTATTCGAAACCGTGCAGGATTTATCGCTGGAGTGGTTGTCTCCCGAAAAAAGTCATGTGTTTGAGAATTCCAAAGCCGTGGTCGAGTCCTTATTCCCCGCGGGAGAACATGTCGAAAATTTAATGTCCAAATTTTCAGCGAAAGATCAAACCTTTACCGCTGAACGTCTCGAGATGGAAGCCTACGGCGGAAAGTTTTCGTTGAAAGGAAACATGGCCATGGATGCGGACATCTCTTCCTATCAGACCATGCTCGAGATCAACAATGCCGACATCGCAAAATTCTTTATGCGGGGCGGGAAAGAGTCGCCGTTTGCTCAAGGGACGTTGTTTATGAACATGTCGCTGTACGGAGGGAAGCCCAGACAACGAGGATGGATCGCCGCAACGGAAGGCAAGGGTACTTTTCTTCTGACGAAAGGATCCCTGAATCGCCTGAATCTGATGAGCTCGATCGCCGCGATTCCCCAGCTCCAGGAGGTTGCCGACCGGATCTCCGGGGTGACCGCTTTAGATGATTTGCGTGCGCAGTTTGTGCTCCAGAACGGAAAAATCAGGATGGACAATCTTGTCATGATCTCGCCCGATCTGTTTATGGAGTCGAAAGGCGAAGCGGACCTGAACGGTGTTTTGAATTTCCGTTTGGGTGTTTATTTGTCGGAAGACTTGACCCAGCGAATTTTAGGGTCCGCCTGGGGCGCCCGGGCCATGAAGGAAGGATCCCGTTTGGGGCCTATCCCGTTTCTTCTATCGGGGGCCATGACGGGGCCGGTGCTTCAGGCCGATTCGGAACTCATGCCCAAATTTTTGGAAAATCTCTCGGAACGCAAATCTCAGAAAGTTTTGCGCAATTTTTTGCCCGAAGAACTTCTCTTTGAACGCACAGGGAATTCCTGACGGATTTTTTGAATCAACAATCTCGCTGACTTTTCCTCGCCCATTTGCCGTGTTTTGCTTTGGACCGTGATCCTCCGGTTTTTTCCCACGGTCGCTGTGACCTTGACCCCAGTTCCGGACGGACTGTAACTGTAGACCGGAAGCGTTTTCCATATCTTTTGAGAGAGCTCTTGCAGCGTGCTCTTGGGGTTGGGATCCAACCGGAGCAGGCGTTTGACATCGAAATAGCCGCGATAGAGTGTGAGGATAAATTGTTCGGTTCTTTTCAGCCCCTTGTCAAAATAAATGGCGGCCAAAAATGATTCAAGCGAGTCGGCAAAAATTTTGGATTTGAGCGAGATGCGTTGAGTCGACAAACTTTTCCCCAATCGAATGTGCGGCGGGAGTTTTATCTCTTTGGCAATACGGGACAAGATTTTTCGTGAGACGAGGATGGAACGCAGGCGGCTGAGCATGCCTTCGTCCGCTTGGGGATAAGTCCGGTAAAGCTTGGAGCAGATGACGTAGTTGAGAATGGCATCCCCGAAAAATTCAAGCCGGTCGAAATCTTCAAGATTCGGGTCCGGTGCTTCGTTGCGGTGCGAAGGATGTGTCAGGGCAGATTTGAGAAGTTGCGCATTGCGAAAAGAAATCCCGAGTACTTTGTTGGATTTGATGGTCATAGTCAGGAATACAAGCTGTTGTGAACACACACAATAATTTCTTTTCCGCCAAAAGTCAACCCTTGTCATTGCCGCGGGGAAAAAGACGATGGAGGATGGATAATCAAAGGCGTCTTTTGTCTGCTTTCATGAGGCCGCTTTTTTAGCGGGCGGGGACATTCAAGCGAAGGGGCCCTGCGTTCGATAAGAAAAAGGCGACATTTTTCTCGGATGAACGGAAAATGTGCGGGGCAACTTCAACGGGTTGTCTTCGAATGAAGGAGCTAGCCACGAATAAGGCCGATCGAAAAGCGAAGGCACGAATCATCTTGTGGGGGGTCGTTGCGGGCGCATGGGGATGTGCGATCGTTTTCCTGACGAATGTCACGCAAGGGTTGATCTTGCTTCTTCCGGTCCTGTCCGCTTATTTATTGACCTCCCGTTTGTTGAGCAAAGATTTCGATTTGATCGATAAAATCAACATCACTTTTTTGATTTTGTGCTGTTCGGTTGTTTTAATGACCGAAATATTGTCGGTGTTCGAAAGTATCAACCCTGCCCGTTATCTCCTTGCAGGGGCGGTTCTTTTCCTGCTGTGTTTTGCCTGCAGTCCGAAGGTCGGCGATTGTGTCCGCGCCGATTCTGAGCAACTGGGCGAGTATCAAAACCGTTTTTGGTTTCAGATCAAAGGGAACAAAATCCTTGCCGCCTTTCTCTGCGTTTTTTTGCTGTCTCTGGTCTGGAGAATATTCCTGATCCTCTATGTGCCCCCGAACAACTGGGACAGCATGGCCTATCATTTATCGAGGGTGGCCTATTGGATGCAAAACCATTCGCTGCATCAATTCGACACTCACTATTGGTATCAGGTCATCTTTCCTTTGAACGCCGAGATCTTGCTGCTTTGGACCATGATTGCGTCCCGGTCCGACAATTTATGCGGTTTCATCCAGCTCGTTTGTTATCTGTTGTCCGGAACTCTTATTGTCAAATGCGTTCGCCGTTATATCCAAGCAAGTATTCCTGCCGCAGTGACCGTCATGCTTTTTTGGTATTCGCTGCCCGAGACCGTTTTGCAAAGCACCTCCACGCAAAATGATTTGGTGGTTGCCTATTTCAGTATGTGCAGTCTGGTCTATTTCTTGACCGGAGCATCTTCGGACGGACACGGGAAGGGGGGTGCGATACGCATGATTGTTTCTGCCGTCGCGTTAGCTTTTGCTTTCGGGACGAAGCTCAGCATTGTCTTGTATGCGGCACCGTTTTTATTTCTGGCCGTTGTTTTGTTTTTTTCAAAACGTATTTCCGCGAAGAAAGCCGGAATATGGGTGGCGGCGCTGGTTGTTTCGTTCCTGCTCATCGGTTCCTATAACTATATTCAAAATTATATCCGCATTCATCATTTCATCAGCACGCCCCATGTCATGGGTCTTAATCGAGTACAAATGGTTTCGGCAACGAGTGTCATCTCAAACTTCTTCCAGCATGCGTTTACCCTATTGACCAGTCAAACCGGCTTTCAATTTTACATCGGACAATATCTCTCTGAAATCTACAACTGCTTGGCCGGAAAGATGGGGGATGCGTTCTTTTGGACGCTCCATATCCCGACGAATGTTCCCGGAGCGATTTGTGGCAGACCGTTTGTTTGTGATGATTGGCTGGCGAAATTCCGGATCGGTGAAGATACATCGCTTTTCGGCTTGGCCGGGGCTGTCCTGCTGGTGTCGGCGGGAGTGACGATCTGGATGGGGATCGTGAGCCTTTTTATGAAGCGATCCGGTTTTAAGCGGCGTTATACCGTATTTGCCTTTTTGTTTCTGGGGTATTTAGGGTGTTTGTCCGGCCTGCTAAAATGGAATGTCTGGTCGGGCAGATACCTGGTCACCGCGGTGCTCGTCGGTATGCCGTTACTGGCCGTGTTATTTGAAAAGAAAACAGTCCCGTTTCGGATCATCACCGGGACGTTGAGCATTTACTGCATTCTGTCGCTTATTCCGGTCACGTTCATGAATGTGTTAAAACCGTTGACCGCTTTGCGTCTGGACCGGATCGGCTTAAGGTGTTTGCCCCGTCCCGACATGGCTGATGTTTTTAGAAAGTTCAATGTGCGGGTTCCCCTGGAACCGGGGTGCCGGGTTGGCATTTTTCTTGTCGGCAGTCATTGGGACTATCCTTTGTTTGGTGAAAAACTTCAGCGGACGATTGTCCCGGTCAACCTGGAGACATTGCGTCGCGAAACATTTGATTATTTAATCGTCTCCGAGGGAGAGCTGGAAAAGAATGATGCTTTAAAAACCGCAGTCGTTGAGAAATACCTGTTTCTGGAAAAATTGGGAAACAGGAAAGATCCGGCGTGGCGGTTGTCCCATGATTTGGATTGGTGGATAATCTTTAAGGCGAAGCGTCATCCTTCGTGATGCTGCCGATTTGTTCTGCTGGAGACTGGCGGGCACATGAGTTAGAATAGCCGGCCTGAAGAAAGGTGTCGCCCTGTGCACAAGAAAATTTATCTTTTGGGTTTGATCAGTACTCTGAGTGTCGCGATTTTGCTGGCTGTCGCAGGCTTGATGAAACCGGTGCTGATGGTTTTTTTCCTTTCGAAAGGTTCCTATTATATCCTGTTTATCCTTTTCTTTTACTGGGTCGTGACGCTGGGGTTTTATTTTCGGGCGAACCATGGAACGATTCAGGGCTTTTTGCGGTCTTATGGCTGGGGCATGCTCTTCATTTGGCTTTTGTGTGTTTTTGTTTTTATTTCTGCGAAACCGTATCTGCGGGTCCTGAATGATGAGAACAGCCTTTTGTCTGTTTCGCAATCCATGGTGTATTACAAACAGTGCGATTGTATTATCGAAAGCGTCCGGTATGCGGATGTTTTTATGCCCTTAAAAAGTCTTGTTCCGCGCCGCCCGTTGCTTTTTCCTTTCTTTATTCATCTCCTGCATGCCCTAACCGGATACCGGATCGCCAATGTGTTTGTGCTGAATTTCTTTGTGCTCGGAAGTCTATTATCGCTTATTTATGTTTTTTTCAAAAGGCGATTGGGCGCCGTCTGGGCGTGCACGGCTGTTCTTTTCGTTGCAGCCCAACCCCTCGTGGTTTCGACGGCCACTTCGGGCGGTTTCGATTTGTTCGCCGTGCTTTTCCTGGTGATTGCCTTCGGGGCGCTCCTGGCCTTTATGAAAGCTCCGTCCGCGATCGGGTTCCGGCTGCTCTGGGTGAATCTGTTAATGCTAGCCCATACGCGTTATGAAATGCCGTTGATCCTTGTGATCGTTACGACATTTTTAGTCATCTTCCGTTATGTCAAAAGAGAATATTTCAGTTCCTCTTTGATTTATGGACTGACGCCTTTAATTCTGTTGCCAATTCTGTGGCATCGAATTCTGGCAGAACCGCCTTACCAGCAACTGGTAGGGTATGCCCCGTTTTCACTCGACTATTTTATTTCAAATTCACGGTTGTTCTTCGAGAACTTGATCGGGAGCCGTAAAATCCCGGTGGCCTTTTTGATCAATCTTTTCGGTGTCCTGGGTCTTGCGGACCTGATTTTCCTCTTTGCGAAGAAAGACTGGCCGAAAAATCAACCCCAGGTCCGGTTTGTGCTGATTGCCGGAAGTTGTCTTCTGGTCCTGTGGGCCATCGTTGCTTCTTTTTATTATGCGGTGGTCACGAATTTGTATTGCACGCGTTATTTCACGGTTTTCTATATTCTGTTATCGCTGACCGCTGTATTTTTTCTTCATCGCGTGGGGATCTTCTTTCGCAGGCCGCTTTACCTGATAACGCTAGCCGTTATCCTTTTTCTTATTTCGAATACCGCGTCTGCGCAATGGGGATACACCAACCTCCTCCACATGACACGCCGGCATCGTTTTGTGATGGATTTTCTTGAAAAACAAGGCTGGCCTCGTTTTCTGCTGATCGTCAATACCCCCGGCCAATACACTTGCTATGACTACGGTGCCATCTTTTTTTCGACGGCCAACACCAGCAAAGCTAAGGTTCTGAGAGATTATGAAACCCATCTCTATGACAACATTTTTGTGGTGCAGGAAATAGCCTATTCGACATTGAAGCCTTCGGACGACATGGTTTTGGATGCGGACTATCAGCTTGAAACGCTTGCTGAAATGCGGAGTCAGAGTTCCGGGTTTACCCGGATTTCACGCGTCAAAAAACCCATGCTCAAAACCCCGATGGATATTCAAGGCGACTTGACGATGTTGACATGAAACGGCGGGAAATGCGGGGTATTGTATCAAATTGACAAATCCTTCACGTGTTTCCTATAATAGGCCCTCTTTTTCTAACCCGGACTCAAGAAAGGGAAAAGGACCATAATGATTAAGTGTGCGATTATTGGTGCGACCGGTTTTACGGGGATGGAGTTGATTAAAATTCTCGTGCGCCACCCAGGCGTCCGGATAACGCACCTGACAACGCGTCAGGACACGCCGATTCCCGTGAGAAATCTGATTCCGGTCCTCCCGCCAGGGATTGATCTTGAAATCGTGCCGTATTCGTTCACCGATGTCAAAAAGAACGCCGATGTGGTGTTTGTCTGTTTGCCGCATACGGAAGCCGCTGAAACCGTCAAAGAGTTTCGCCGCGCGAACAAGATCGTGATTGATTTATCGGCGGATTTCCGGCTGAAGGGGCTCAAGGAATACGAACGATGGTATAAAGTGGAACACCCCTGCCCGGAGCTTGTCAAAGAGGCTGTCTATGGCCTTCCGGAACTTTATCGCGAAAAAATCAAACAGGCGGATTTGATTGCCAATCCCGGTTGTTATCCGACGGGTGTGATCTTGGCGCTTGCCCCGCTTTTGAAGAACAAATTGATCGAGAGGGATTCGATGATCGTGGATGCGGCGTCGGGGGTAAGCGGTGCCGGCAAAAAACTTGATCCGGCGACGCAATTTATCGAGCTCGAAGAAAATTATTTGGCGTATAAGGTGAATAAACATCAGCATATGCCGGAGATGCGCGAAGTTTTGGAGACTTATTCGGGAGCCGGTATCTCCCTGACTTTTGTTCCGCATCTTTTGCCGGTCAAACGGGGGATTTTGGCAACGATCTATCTGCAGCGAAGGAAAAACGTTTCGGCCCGGAAGATCGAGGCTGCTTTGAAAGCTGCTTATGACAAAGAACCGTTTGTCCGGTTGCGGCCCGAAGGCAATTTCCCGGCTCTAAGAGACGTGCAAGGAACAAACTATTGCGATATCGGTTTTACGACGGATCCGCAATCGGATCGAGTTATTCTAGTTACCGCCATTGATAACTTGCTCAAAGGTGCTTCGGGACAGGCGGTACAAAATATGAATATCCGTATGGAGTTTGCGGAAGATGAAGGATTGAAACTATGGTAAAGCCATTTTGGGAAAAAAGATTGCACGGGACGGTCACATCGCCGTTGGGCTTTTATGCCAGCGGTATGCATTGCGGCATCAAGAAAAAGCGGAAAAAGTTCGATAGTGCCTTGATCGTGTCCCATGAAACCTGTGTCGCTGCTGCAACGTTTACCACGAACCGCGTCAAGGCATGGCCGGTCTTGCATTCGATGCGGTCCATCAAGGCCATGAAGCATCATGCCATCCTTGCTTCCAGCGGAAACGCAAATTGCGTCAACGGCCTTAAAGGGAAACAGACCGTTGAAGAAGGCGTCGCGGAGGCGGCAAGGCTTTTGAATGTCCCGACGGAGGAAGTCCTGATTGCCCAAACGGGACTTATCGGTGCGCCTTTTCCGATTACGCGTTTTAAACGGGCGATTCCGAATTTGGTCCAGAAACTATCGCGAACCGGCGGGCATGCCGCGGCGAAAGGGATCATTACGACTGACCGCAGTCCCAAAGAAGTGGCGGTTTCTTTTAATCTGGGCGGTAAGACGGTGACGATCGGTGCGATTGCCAAAGGCGCGGGCATGGTTCACCCGCACATGGCGACGCTGTTGTGTTTTATTACAACCGATGTCGCGATTACCAAGGCCCTTTTGAGGCGCGCTTTGAGGCATGCCGTGGATGACACCTTCAACCAAATCGCAATCGACAATGACCGAAGCACCAACGATACGGTGCTTTGTCTGGCAAACGGAGCGGCCGGCAATGTTCTGATCCAGAATGTCGATCACAATTACCGGATGTTTCGGGAGGCCTTGGAGGCGGTTTGCCGCATGATTGCTTATGATATGGTCAGGGACGGCGAGGGGGTCTCGCATGTCTGTACCTTAAGGGTCTCGGGAGCAAAAAATCCGACGCAGGCCGAAAAGGCTGCCCGGCATATCGCCAATTCGATGTTGTTCAAATGTATGCTCGCCGGGGCGGATCCCAATTGGGGACGCATCGTCGCGGCCGTCGGTGCCAGCGGTGTGAATTTTAACTATAACCATTTCAGTATCAGTTTTGACGATGTGACCGTGCTGCACAACGGGAAACTGAAAGTTCTGAATCTCCCCAAGGCGCGGCGGGTTTTGCAGAAGAAATGCTATGCGATTTATGTGGTCCTCGGAAACGGAAGAGGCCGTGCGGAGTTTATTACTTCGGATTTGACCACCAAATATGTTTTGATCAATTCCGCCTACAGTTAATTTTGATTCGATAAATCCAAAGGATTCCGGTTCAAACTTGGAAGGATCATTGACGGTTAAGGAGCCATCAAAAATGCATGAAATCGTTGAAAAGGCGAGTGTCCTGATCGAAGCGCTTCCGTATATCAAGAAATTCCGCGGCAAGGAAATTCTGATCAAGTACGGCGGCGCGGCGATGTGTTCCGAGGAAATTCGCGAGAATGTTCTGCAGGATCTGGTGTTTATGAATTATGTCGGGATCAAACCGATCCTGATTCACGGCGGCGGCAACGCCATCACGAACAATCTCAAGAAAAAGGGGATTCAGACGCGGTTTGTCGACGGCTTGCGCGTGACGGACAAGGCCTCGATGGAGGTCGTCGTCGAAACACTTGCCGAGATCAACAAAGGGATTGTGCACGATATCAATAAGTTCGGCGCGCGCGCGATCGGACTTTCGGGACATGACGCGGATATTTTGAGTGTCGTGAAGCGGCAGGCCAGCGAGGACGTCGGCTACGTCGGACAGATCACCTCGGTCAATATTCAGCCGATCAAGGAATTGACGGAGTTTAATATCATTCCGGTGATTTATGGCGTCGGGATCGATCAGGCGGGGGAAACTTATAATGTCAATGCCGACGATGCCGCGGCCAAAATTGCGGCCGCGATGGGGGTGCAGAAACTTATGATCCTCACCAATGTGAAGGGGATTCTGCGTGATCCGGCGGATGAAGGCTCGCTGATTTCTTCTCTGCGTGTGAGCGAGGTGCAATCCTTGATCGACCAGAAGGTTATCTCGGGCGGTATGATCCCGAAGGTGGGGGCGTGCATTACGGCGCTGAATGGAGAGGTCAAAAAGGCGCACATCGTCGACGGGCGCATCAAACATTCGCTATTGCTCGAAATCTTCACCGATCAGGGTATCGGTACGGAAATTTTCCTGTAAAACGCCCTCGGTTGTTATTCTCGGAAATTATTGAAGAGACGGTGTGTTTCGTATATTCTTTGGCATCACATCACGGAACAGACAAGGATAGAAATTTATGAAGAGTCAAGATGTCGCAAAAATTTATTCGGAATACGTTCTTCCGACTTATAAGCGGTTTCCTATTTGTTTGGTCAAGGGCAAAGGGTCGCGGGTATGGGATATCGAAGGTCATGCCTATCTCGATTTTTTCCCGGGTTGGGCGGTCTCCGGATTGGGACATTGTCATCCGGCCGTCGTCAATGCGATTAAGCATCAAGCCCGCAAAATGCTGCATATCTCAAACAACTTTTTGAATCTCAAGCAGGCCGAATTGGCGCGGGAAATCATCCTGGCCTCTTTCCCGGGGCAGGTCTTTTTTTGCAATAGCGGTGCCGAAGCGACGGAGGCCGCGCTTAAATTCGCGCGCCGGTACGGTGCCGAAACGGGGCGGTTTGAAATCATCACCATGAAGCAGTCTTTTCATGGGCGGACGTTTGGCGCTCTTTCGGCGACGGCGCAGGACAAAATCCAGAACGGTTTTGCCCCGGTCCTGTCGGGGTTCCGTTATGCGGAATTGAACGATCTGTCGTCCGTTGAACAGCTCCTTAGCGATAAAACTATCGGGATTTTTCTCGAGCCGATCCAAGGAGAAGGCGGAATCCGTATGGCGACCCAAGAGTTTATGCTGGGACTGCGCCGGCTTTGCGATCAGCGGGATATCCTGCTGATTCTTGATGAAGTGCAAACGGGCATGGGGCGGACGGGAAAAATGTTTGCCTACGAGCATTACGGTATTACTCCGGATTTAATGACGCTTGCGAAATCGCTGGGAAGCGGTGTGCCGATCGGGGCTTTGGTGGTCAGTCAAAAGGTGCGCAAGGACGTCATGACGCCGGGCACGCACGGTTCGACCTACGGCGGAAATCCCTTGGTGGCGGCGGCCGCGTTGGCGGTATTCAAGGCGATCAAGCAGGAACGTCTTTTGCATCATGTCGTTGAGATGGGGGATTATTTGGGCGGCAAACTGGAAGGGCTCAAACAAAAATTTTCTTTCATTGAAGAAGTCCGGGGTATAGGATTAATGCGTGCGTTGAAACTGACCTGTCCGGGCGCTGCTTTTGTTGATTCGGCGCTGGCCAAGGGGCTCATCATCAACTGTACGCAGGAAAATGTCCTTCGGATTATGCCGGCAATGACCGTGACGGCCCGTTTGATTGATCAAGCGATGGCCATTCTGACCAAGGTTTTTAAGGAATCCCGGGAGAAATGATGAAACACCTGATTTCGATCAATGACCTGACACGCGATGAAATTGAGAAAATCCTGGCTTTGGCAACGGAGCTGAAACGGAATCCGGCCAAGTTCCACAGTGTGTTGCAGGGCAAGAAGTTCGGTTTGATTTTCGAAAAGCCTTCGACGCGGACATGGATCTCCTTCGACGTCGGTATTTTTTCTCTGGGCGGAGGCACGATTTATCTGGGCCCCGAGGATATTAAGCTGGGGGTGAGGGAAGAAATCCGTGATGTGGCCAGGGTCCTCAGCCGTTACCTCGAGGGTGTGATCCTGAGAACGTTTGCCCACAACACGATTACCCAGTTTCAACGTTATTTTCAGAAGCCGGTGATCAATGGCCTGAGTGATTTTGAGCATCCTTGCCAGGCCCTGGCGGATTTATTTACGTTGCGTGAAAAAATGCCGAATCAAGGGCAGCCGGTTTTGGCCTATGTCGGTGACGGGAACAATGTCTTGAACTCCTTATTGCTGTTATTTGCCAAAATAGGCGGGCATTTAAAATATGCGACGCCCAAAAAGCATACACCGGATAAAGCCGTCGTCGCGGTGGCGATGGAGACGGCCCGGAGAACCAACGCCGTGATCGAAGGTTTTTTCGACACGCGGGAGGCTGTCAAGAATGCCGATGCCGTTTATACCGATGTGTGGGTCAGCATGGGACAGGAAAAAATCAGAAAGAAGAAACTCAAGGATTTTAAAGGGATGCAGGTCAATGACAACCTTGTCGCGTTTGCGAATCGGGACGCGTTGATTATGCACTGTCTCCCGGCCCATCGGGGCGAAGAGATCACGGATCAGATGCTCGAAAGTAAGAAATCAATCGTTTTTGATCAGGCCGAAAATCGGTTGCATATCCAAAAGGCCATCCTTCTGCATTTATTCGCTTCGGCCTAGGATCGCTGATCGTATCCGTAAAACTTTGAAGGGGTGAACTTATGAAGAAAGTCGTACTCGCTTTTTCCGGCGGACTGGACACGTCCTGCGCGGTGAAATGGTTGCAGGAACATTACGGACTGGAAGTCATTTGTTTTTCCGCATTTATCGGTGAAGTCAAAGACAAGGCCCTGCTGCGCAAGAAGGCGCTTCAAGGCGGTGCCAGCAAAATCTATATTCATGATCTCAAAGCTGAATTTGCCAGGGATTTCCTTTTGCCGGGCCTTTGGGCGCATGCCCGTTACGAGGGCGGTTATCCCTTGGCGACGGCTTTTGGGCGGCCGTTGATCGCCAAACATCTGGTGCGGGTCGCGGAACAGGAAGGGGCCGGATATGTGGCCCACGGTTGTACGGGGAAGGGCAATGATCAAGTGAGAATTGAGGTCGGGGTACGGACCCTCAATCCGCGTCTGAAGATCATTGCGCCGCTGCGTGAATGGGAATTCAAAACGCGCGAAGAAGAAATCGAATATGCGAAGAAAAATAATATTTTGGTGGATGCCACCAAAAAGTCGCCCTATTCGATCGATAAAAATATTTGGGGGATCGCGATCGAGGCCGGTGTTTTGGAAGATCCGTGGGTCGAACCGCCGGAAGATGCTTATGTCATGACCCGGTCGCTCAAGGATGTTCCGGCGACGCCGAAGTACGTCGTCATCGAATTCGAAAACGGTGTGCCCGTCAAGCTCAATGGTACCAGGAAACCCTTGGTGGATTTGATTGAGGCGCTCAATGAAACGGCGGGCGCCTACGGGATCGGCCGGTTTGATCAGATCGAAAACCGGCTTGTCGGGATCAAAAGCCGGGAGGTGTACGAAGCGCCGGCGGCGGATGTTCTTTTAAAGGCGCATGAAGAACTCGAAGGCATGGTAATGGACCGCGAGTTTATGCATTATAAGAAACTGCTGTCCGAGAGATATGCGGAACTGGTGTATTACGGCCGGTGGTTTACTCCCCTGAAGAGGGCGTTGGATGCCTTTTTTAAATCGAACCAACATCGTGTGACCGGAAAAGTCCGCATGAAGTTTGACCGGGGTCACGCCGTGTGCGCCGGGAGATCCTCTCCCTACTCTCTCTATTCGAAGAAGCTCGCGACCTATT
>JAQTOZ010000056.1 GCA_028713205.1 Candidatus Omnitrophota bacterium | reverse complement strand
TGATCAGCCTCATGCGCCAGAGTTGCCGCATAAACATCGATGCGACTGGCCTGCGCATCCGCGGCTCTCATACCCGCCAGACGCATCAAAGCACTCCCCCCCCGTTTTTGAGCAATGAGACCGACCCAGCCGATCGTCGGCAGGGCATACCCGTGATGAAAAGCCAGACCCTCAAATTGCATGCGGATGACGCGGATGCGGCTGATCACGTTCCGATACGCGGCTTCGTCCAATCGCCGCAAACGCCGGTAGGCCTTCGGCAAATTCTGCCTCAAATCCGCGTAAGCTCCTTGAATCATGGCGATCGTTTCGGGATATTGATCGTGAGGCGGGATACCGGCCGCCGCAACCCAAACTTCGGCTTCCGGAATACGCGTAATCTTGTCCCATTCCTCTTTCGCCTGAATGGCCGCCCATTGAAGAGCCTTGACGGCCTGCTCCACGTTGTAAAGCACGCGTTCTCCCCGGTCCGGAGCTTCGGATGCCTCCAACATCACCGAGAGCGACGAATGCGCCCAAAGCGAGTCCTGGACAAATTCACGTTCAGTGCCCGACAGGTCTTCGAGCCAACGGATGAACGGTGCCAATCGATAAACCTCGGTTGAAGGGTGGCCCGTCTGGATCTTGCGGCAAATTTCCAGCAAGTCGAGAGGTTCACCGGCATGGAGTTCGCGAAGAAATTCCGAAAAAGGAACATAGCCCCCCCGGAAATAGGTTCGGGCATGGTTTAACGCCAAAAGACGCCAGTCAAAATGATTCGGATCAACCGCCGGCTCATAAAACCCGGTCATGCGCTGCGCGGCATCGGAATCCCGCGCGAGGAGAATATCTCCGACGCGCTTGGTATCTTTTGAATCCCGTAAACAAAAACGGTATTGGCGGACGAGGCCCTGTTCTTCCGGACTCAAAGGCCGGCCGTCGATACGCCCGAATTCGATCTCCAACCTCGGCTGAAAAGAGAGTTCCGGCTCTTGCTCAAAAATCACCCGCATGCGGATATCCAGAAAATAGTCGCCTTTTTGAAAACGCAAAGGTTTCGGTTCCGACTCGCCCTGTGAACGCACCCCTTCCCTGAGCTCCGCTTGCATCAATTCCTGAAATCTTTGACCGTTTTCCGAATCTCCAAGCGAACCCAGAAGCTCGCCGACGTCCTGAATCCAGGCAGACGGAATGACCTGACCGTCGGTGATTTGGCGCCGGGTTTCGGAACGTGCCGGCCCCGCTTCTCCGTAATCCAACGGCTGAAACCGCTGTGTTGTCAGCCCGCCCTCGGCAAGATCGATTTCAAAAAACGATTCGCCCGCTTCCCGGGCCTTACCGATTAAGCGCGCGGGATCCCTCCGCGCAATGATTTTGGCCCGGCGCAAGGCCTCGTTTGTTTGAATGAACCTCTTGGTGCCCATACCCGTGGCGCCGGAAAAAGCGCGCCGCAGTCCCTGCATATAAGAGATTTTGTAAGTTCCGTCCGCGAAAGATTCCCGAATATTTTCCAATAGAAAACCCAGCGCATAATAGGGCGCGCCGCCAAAAACAATGGCTGCCAAATTTCCCAAATACTCATCGCACCAATCGTCTATAAATCCCTGACCGATATTCGCGACCTCATTAAACGAGTGCCGCACTTCCTCGAGCATGACAAGGTAGACAATCACATTCATCATTTGGCGAATGGCTTCATCGCGGCCGTCGGGTCCCAAACTCCGGACCAAATCACCCCACTGCCGATCGTAAAGAATATCTTCGGGTTGCGTCGTTTCGCCCCGGGATTGATATTCCACAATCCGTTCATAAATCTTTTCCGCCTCCCGCCTGGCGTAATCGGCGTAGACAATCGTCCCGAACCATCCGTGCCGGCCGCCGTTTGTCGGCGGGTGTCCCGCCAAAAATTCAGTCAAATAAACCGGTATCTTCTTTCCGCCGAAATCGAATTCGATCCGTTCCAGCGGCTGTTGAACGGAAAATTCCGGACTCTCGTAAACACCCGAAACGTCAAAATAAACTCCGTGGCTTGAGGCATACGTATCATTGACTTGCCGGGTGACTGCGGCAAACTGCCGCCACGCCTCCCGCCCGCGGGGAAGCTTTGAAGCCTCCTCAAGCCGATCGATCAAGGCCGGCAAATCCGGCGATAATGCGGCGGCGGCCGTCCGAACGCTTTCGTAACGAGCGGCATCAACAACCTTAGGCCGTTCGGTGGGATAAATATCACGCATCCACGGCAGGAAGTCATTCTCCAGGAAACGCTGCCAGGCCTCTTGAGCCGGTTGAGATAATCCGCCCCGCCGAGTTTCGGAACGGGAAGCTATCAGGGACAAATCCGGATGGGCCGGCGTAAAAACCTGCGCGATGCGTGCATCCTCACGCAGATCTTGTTGAGTGGTCGGCGTCTCATTCCAGGCAAACCATGATCCGGTCGGAAATCTTCCGTCAACCGTCCCGGACGGCGTTTGAAGATCGGGCCGGGGCGTCCAACGCGACTGCGAATCCCGCAGGATTTCAACTTTTAAACCGTCTGCTTCGATCGTGCTCCGCAAATGGCCTTTGAGATCCGGAAAGGAATAATTTGCAGGATCGCTGACATCTTCCAACGCATGCGGATCGGCTATGACCGGTAACTGGTTTTTATCCAGCGTGATGGTTTCCCGCGCCAGTTCATAACGCAATACCGTTTGAAGGACTAAGTTGGCTACATCGGCCGTTGCCTCGGGCCAAGCCTGATGCGCTTGCCCTCTCAACATATTGAGCGCAAACTGACGTCGCACATATGACTCGTCGTGATCGCGCATCATCCGGATAAAGGCAAAAAAGCTCCCCTCCAGGACTTCCCTGACCTCGGGATTTTGAACACGTGCTATCAAGGCTTGTAGTTTCGATTCCTCGGTAAGCCCTCTTGCTTTCAAAAAGCGAAAGGCATGCACATAAGTCCGGTATTCGATGTCCACCCAGAGCGCGATAATCTGCATGGCCGACTGGACGATTTTGTCCTTCAAGGCTTCCTTCTTGGGTCCTTCCGGCATCGTTTGAAAACTCGCCAGCGCATTTTCAAAGCCGTTTTCGAGAATCACCACCAAAACATAGTTCGTTGCATCCTGGGTATCGATAAAATAGGACGCCTCTTTGAGAATCGCGGATTCTAAAAGAGTGTTAAGATCGGGGTCTTGCCGGCGATCTAATTCCTGGAGAAAGGCGTTCATTCTTTCGCGATGAAACTGAGCGGCGATCAAATGCTCGCCGTTCACGACAACACCCATCAGCGAAAAGCCTGTCTGCGCCCAACGGGGAAAGATATCTTCGGTTTTTTCTACAAGTTCACCGTATTGGCGGAAGGCCTCCCGATAAGGCGCATCAAGGCTCGCATCCTCATCGATGAATTTCTGCACATGCGCCCTGATCCTTTGTTTAAATTCGCTTTGGATTCCTGCAACCCGCTGCTCAACACCTGCCGGAGATGCCGTCACCGGGCTCACCTCGTGACGAGGAACCGCAGGCGCTGGTTTTTTCTCCGACCGCAACCAATAGGCAACCCCGCCGAGTGCCGATAGACCAATGGCACCCGCTCCCAGAACAAAAGCACGCCGCCGCATTTCCGAGCGCACGGCTTCAGGTCCCGCGTCGATATTTTGAGAAGCGGGCCCGTCTTGATTGACCGTCCCAAAAAGTTCGTCCTGGGATTCAAAAACATGCCGTCCGAATTTTTTAAGCTCATCGACGAGTTCTTCCCCGGTTTCGCGGCGTGCGGAATTCAAAGGGCTCTCAAGTTCATCTTGATGCCGTTCCCAATCCTGCATGTATTCGAAAAGGGCGTCAAAATTTCTTCGCGAAATTTCAAAACCGCGCATGGTCGCTTTGACGACGACAGGCGCCTGGAACCGCATGTCCGCCACCGGGAGTTTCTTATTATCACCTTCAAAATCGGACGCCCCAAACTCGGTTTCGAGTTTACGCCTTAACGGCGCCTCTTTGAGAATTTCGAGCTGATGCTCTCTGGAAAGCTGCTCCCAGTCTTCCGGATAGTCCACGGCATAAAGGACGCCTCCGCCGACGGGGATATAACGCGCTTCACCGGTTTCCATAAAACGTTTAGACATGAGCATCAGAAGGACATGAGGCATCTCTTCCCCCGCTGCATTTTCAACCATGATCACAAAGCGAATCAGCGAAGCAGCAGAAATACGCAAACGACTGTTTTCATCCAAGGCCTCGATCCGGTCGCGCCCTTTGTCCGCGGCATCCAAGGCAAGCGCGAAGAGATTGTCCCCACCCACCGGACCTTCATGCTGAGAATTCAAACGCTCGTTTTCCATTTCCGAAAGTTTGTCCAACGGCACCAGCACAAAATCCGGCGGACATTGTTTGTCCTCACGAAACATCGTCTGCAACTGTTCTCTGAGATTCTTTCGTTGAAGCTCAAGCCGGGTTCTGACTTCCGGCCGTTGTTCTTTATTGATTTCCTTATTCAACCGCGTGATTTCAACGCGATGCTTCTTCCATTCAGGCGCATAGGCGCGGCGGCTGCCCTGTTGAGCGATATGGTCCGTGATTTTCCTTTCCTGGACCGGCGCAAAACGGCCTTCAAACCTATAAAACATTTTCGCCGACAAGAGTCCTTCGGCATCCGTCCGCGCCGTTTCGGAAGGGGCACCGTAAACAACCATGCTTTCAAACTTCAGCGCAAACCCGTCTGTTGGCTGCGGCATAAATTCATGCTGCCCCACCGACCGCATCTCGGAGCGTGCGAGAGGGGCTTGCGGCGCAAGCACACCTCGAAGCGTCTCGGGGGATGGCGCAAATCGAACAAGCGCGGTCAACAGGGCTTCAGCGATTCCGGCTTTCTCATTAAAATGAGCCGTACGTTCCGCGGGCATCATCGCATCCAATTGTTCGCGCGTCCGCGCAGTCTCGCGCATGCGCTTTTCAAGCGGATCCCCGATGATTTCATCCACAACATTTTTCAAATGGTAGAAACGCCCGAAGAGACGAGCAAAATCAAAATCAATTTCGTATTCAGCAGGATGTCTGCGGTACTGCGCCAGTTCTTGTTTGATCTGCAAAATAGCATTGTCACGCGCAAGGGTCACCAGCGGAACTTCGGCCTTGTCGATTTCAAATTCGCTGGCAACGCTTGAATAACCGGCTTGTTTTTCAAACGCCGCGGCAGCAATTTGACGCAACGCCACGGGTTCGAACGAACCCAGCACAAGCAACTGTTTGGCAATCGTCTCGGAATGTTTGCCGATATCACCCGTAAAAGCGATTATGTCCGTACGCAACGTTTCGAGCTTTCCGCGCAATTGTTGCTCCAAACCCGTCGCAAACTCCGGCGCAAGCTCCCCGCGGGAGACAAGTGCCTGGGCAGTTTGTCCCGCAGCTTTGACGGCCGCATCGAATCCGGCGTGTTTTTGTGCTGTACGGTAAAGCTCATCGAGCACCACCGCATTGTTGAGATAATATCCGGTATCACCGTCTTCGGCCAAATCTTGCACGGTCGGGTGCGCCAGAAAAGCATTTTGCCCCAACTGACCGAGCGTCAGATAAACAGCATCCCCTTTGACCAGTTCCGAGATTTCCGCGAGCCTTTCTTCGCGGACCCGCGTGACCGGTTCGATTTTCTCCGGAACCCGACCGGCAAGAGTCGAATCGAGATGATGAACCTCGTGCGGAATGCGCCGTCTTGCATTGAGACGCATGATCGCTTCGAAGTATTCGTCGGCGGCAGAGACCGTCCCCGGATAAGTCTTCCGGACCAAAAAAGTAAAGGCTTGGTCCACGGCCGCGATTCGCCGGCTTTGGCGTTGCAAATCAGACAAGCGCTCCTCCACATCCTGCCGTTCTCCCAGGAGCTGATGCCGGCTGCGATATGCGGCGGGATAATCACGCAAGAAAGTCGCAGCGGACAAATGGCTGGAATCCCCATCCCTTAGCAAGCCATAGAGGATCCTCGCATCATTCATGGCTTGATTCGTATCCACAACAATCAATTCCGTTCCCGGCGCATGAAAGGCCGGCGGGAGTTCGTCATCGCGGGCCACATTCGGCGCCAGCAAAACTTTGACTTTGCGTGTCCGGCCGCCCGAGGTCATCTCGGCAAATCTCATATCGGCCGCATGCTCAACCTGATAAAAATTCGCGACAATACGGTCGACATATCGCCGGCGTTCAATCACACTCCGTTTGTAACGTGCCGAAAATCTGAGGCAAGTCCCGGCCGGAATAAAGAAATCGTTACTGAGCTGCATCATTTCTCGATTGATTGCGACCAGCGCCGTTTCACTGTCCGTGCCGTGCATGCGTCCCGATTCCACATTCTGAAAGATACGCTGCAATCCCTCTGTCAGCCGCCCCGTGCGATCAATCAGCGGCGCTGCTGCCAAATATTGCGCCGCAAGCGTCTGTCGCTGTTCCTTTTCCAGCCCGCCTTCACGCCACATGTCTTCCAAATCCATTCCGAGCGCTTCCGCTAAACGGCCCGCCAAAATCGTGCGGAAAAGTTTTCCGTCACCCAATGTTTTGGTCTTCGTAAAAAGGTAATGAATCGCAGCATTGTCATAAATAATGTTTTTTTCGACTTCCCAAAACGTACCTTCCTGCGCGCTATATTTCATAACTCTTCGCGGTCTTTCGCGCTGCAGGAGCGCTAGGGCAGCTTCCTCAGCCGGATAAGTGGGTTCATATTGGGGCTCCGGAGCCGTTTCCTGCAATCCTGTTTGAGACGGTTCCCCAAGAGGCTGCCGCCCTTGATTCGCCACGTAGGTTACGACGGCACCGCTTAGCGTCGCCACTCCAAGTCCCGTTAGGAAGGTTCGCCGCCGCATCTCGGAACGGGAAGGAGGAACTTCCGTTGCATCGAGTCCGGAAGGCCCCATGTCGCGGCTGCGCTCAAGCAGGATATGTGCGACGCCCAAAATACGACGGTAATGGCGCACACCGTAATATTGCCAAAAGCCCGTGTCCTCGGTTGTCACAATCAATTTGGGGATGGCCACTGAATTTTCCGGTAACGGTCTGTTAGACCCCAGTGTCCCGTCATTATTCACTTCATTGCTCACAATGATTGCAGGCAAACGATTCCCGCGCTCCCGCAAACCCCGCAAGAATTTCAAACCGGAATCAGGATCCAATACCGAACTGCCCGTTTTTTCATCCCAGGTTTCAGGCATCGTTAAATCCGTAATGATCATTCCGACTTCGGGATGCTCGCTCATATAGTTCTCGGCCGACTGGCGGTCGCTCTCATACGCAAGCTCAACTCCCAAGCCCTGCATGCGATCAAAGAGTATGGCGTCGTAAATCTTAAACATCGTTTGGTTCGGATCATCATCCACGATCAGGATCTTGGTAAAATTCGGGACCGTGGGAGCAAGTTTCGCTATCAATTCCATGGTGGATCGTTCATCGTTGTCGGGGTACGTTGGCTCGTTTGGATCACGTGTTTCTGAACGGTTTTCCCCAACCGTCTCCGGAGCAGACTCTTGGGCCGGCGGCATCTCAGGCGAAACACCGGCCAGACGTAGAAGCTCTTCGCGGGGCAAATAGCCGTGGCCGTCCCGGTATTTCTCCCGAATGTCCATCAGGATATCCAAAATCGCACCACGGTGAGCAAGCATGGCCGAGGCCATCATCTGCTGACGTTTAAGAAATTCAGCGTTGTGAGTAGTCTCATCCGACCCTTCCAAAAAATGGACCATTTCATGAGAGATAACATATAAAACTTTTTCAAAAACAAACTCTAGAAATTCCGATTCATTGACCATTTCGGGATCACCGAGATATTGCGAAAGCAACTCGTACGAATTCAATGGCCCTATCAAATTCCATTCGAAAATATTGGAACCAGCAAGAGCGAGAGCTTGCACTGACGACGATTGCACGTAATAAAGTCCATCGAGGCGGGCTCTTTGGCCGTTGACGGGGAAAGCATTGATCTCACTCTTGGAGTTTCCAGTACTGTCTGACAATGCGCACAATCTTCCATAGATCGGGCCTAACGTTGTTTCATCATATTCCCGAAGCATGGCTTCAATCGCGACTTTTCCGATTCGCTCCGCCATTTCAATAAAGGCACGATAAACACCGATCCGGCCGTTGCCGATCGATACCGGCAATTCAACGATGCGCTCCTTGTATACCGGCGCAGCCGGAGCGGCCGATTCAGCCGTTGGCGCAACCGTTGTCTCTTTGGTTTTGTTCAAATCATCCTGAAGCCTTTTGGGCAAACGTGCGATTTGCTCGGCGCTGAATGCTTCAGGATTGTTGCGGTACTGATTGTAAAATTGCGCCAATGACATCGGCCGCCCGAAAATCTCCTCAAGGAGCGGGACCGGCACATTCATCAGTAAAACCGCGAGACGGTCGGATTGATATTGGCCGAAATATTGCTCATGGGTCTGTTCATCGATACGCCCCGTACGCACGGCTTCCAAAGCTCCCGCCACTTCCCCGGATCTTCCGATAAAGCTGCCATTGTCGTCATAGTCATAACCGACGATCGGCTGCAAGGCAATTTCACCGCGGGCAAACATATCAACCGCTAACTGAACGCATCCGGCCGCGACCGCCGGCCGGATGGCGGCATAGACTTCATCGCGGTTGGCAATACCGCCGCCTCCCTGAACCCTGTGAATCCTGCCCCTCGGCAGATTCACGACGATACCGTGCCCCAGCAACGGGCCCTGCAACAGTTCGGGAATCAATGCCTGGAAAGGACCGTCCATAGGCTTGAGTTCGGGACCGCCCAAGGCCAGATAGGAATCTCCGGAAACGGAATAAAAACCGACTTCACCGAAACCTTCGACCTCTTGAGCGGCACGACGATGATCTCCGGGCAAATTGACAACCTCACCGTTCACTTCAACCGTCAGGGTTTCCTGACCGATCACCCCCTCGGATTTCTTCACGGCATCTTCGACTTCAACCATTTCCAGGGAAGCATAATCCGAAGGATAGGCAATCTGAATATGGAGGCCGTCGCTTTCTCCGGGTTCGGCATCACACCGCTCTTCTTCGATATCCAAGTCGAACATAACCCCTTGGGAAGAACGAACCGGCGTCAGCCGCAAAGTTCTCACTTTGCCGTTTTTGACCGCCCGCGCCATAACATATTGAGCGCCCGCAAAAACGGTAAAGAATCCCTGCCCTTGGGAATCCACATTTTTTTCATGACCTTCATGGAGCGTCGAAAACGGCATCAGCAACTTGTTATACAGGCGCTCCCCATCCATCCCGATCCAATCCCGGACGTCCAACATCAACAAATCCCGTTGCCCCCTTTGACCCGCCGGTTTGATCCAAGTTTGGAAAGCGATTTTGCGGCGCGCGACAGGCACACCGCCCGACTCCAAGGCAACATTGGAAAGGAGCTCGCGTACACATGCGAAACGGTGGACATTCTGCTGGGAAACCGCCGCAAAGCTTCGTCCGAGAAGCTGGCGGCGCACGGGAGTCATTTGATCCGCCGCTTCGGGATGCGCAACGGTATCGACACGATCCAAACGCCGGTCAACGGCCGCATCTCCCTCTGCCGCCTCCCGCCTTTCGGCATCCCGGTCCATCTCCACGAAAGTATCGAAAATCGAAACGGCGCTGAACCGGCGCGAGGGATGAAAGCCTGTTTCCAAAAACCGGGCATCGTCGGCCGGCGCCTCTTGCGAACTCAACAAATAATGGATGTACGGCGCAATCCGCGTTGTGACGGTACCGTCAAACGCATAATTCCTGAAATCATTTATCAAAACCTGAAAGTCCTCATCGGAAAGCTCTTGCACCCGAATCCGCCGGTAAATCGCCATCAACTTTTGCATAAGCTCCCGCTTGTAACGGAACCCGAGATCGGTACCGGGAGCGGCTTGTTGACCGGCGTGCTCCCGCTCGTATTTCTGATACAAGAAAGAGCGCCTCTCCACAAAACCCAATTCCGAGGTTAATTGCATAAATCTCAGCGGCTGATCCACCGATTGCATATCCTCGGGATCAAAATCGAACGAAAATGGTTGCGGGTAAGTCAGATAGATTGAAATCCGATCCCGGTCCAGACGCATGGCTTCCTGAATCAGGGCTTTCAGAAATTTGATCTTGGTTTTGGAAGGCAAATTGGCGTTGGCAACCAAGTAGAGGGTCTCCCGGTCCAGTTTCCATTTCGAACCGCACAACTCATCCACGACCCTCATATTGGCGGCAAAACGCCCGATATCCGCTCCGGAGGCAATCGCCAAGTACTGCCCGAAAGGTTCGTTAAAGGCCGAATTGTACTCATCTTCAACAGCGTCAAAATCGAACAAAGGCCTCAAGTCGCTAATCACGGCGCGGACAGCATCATTGCGAAGTCTTGCTACGGACAGCGCCAAATCAACGTAATTGGGTTTCCGGCCGTACCGTTCATAGGCACCTCCGGGATTCTGTCGCTGTTCCATTTGTTCGGCAATCACGCCGATCCGGCGGATCGCACGCCAATCTCCGGCCAGGAAAAGCTCGAATCCGAGATAAGGAAACTTAGCCGGGGACACTTCGCGCCGCACGACGGCTTGTGCCGCGGGGGCCGGCATTTGGGCAATCCTCTCGAGATTCTGAGCCGTAAATTGCATCCGGAATCGCCGGTAGGTTTTCTCGTCAAGAAACAATGCCCGATACAACAGATCGCGCAGCCAATTGAGTCCCAAACGTTGCTCAAGCGCAAAAGCACCGGCAACGGTTTCCCGGATTTCCCATAATCGCTCGATGGCCGCATTCACAACTTCCTCGGAAAAGGACACGTTGAAGTATCCTTGTCTGCCCACGGCATCGGATAAAAGCGCGATGAGAAAATCCGGCCTTGGGTCCCCGGGATATCCCGAAAAATATTGCTGTAACTCCCTGAACCGCGGATGTTCCGCAAGGATTTTCAGAAAGACCCGGCGATTGTCGTCAGCGTTCGTCTCACCATAGCGGTTCAACGTCGGGAAAAGCCGCTCGACCAACTCGGGGTAATACGCCGGATCCGCCGGCAAGGCTTCTAATATGCCCGACGTTTTCAAAGCAACATAGGTCTCGTAGTATCCGGAAATAATGCCGGCCAATCGTTGAGGGTCCTGGGCAATTTCGTCGGCAAGCACATCGTTACGAATGACCATCGCCAAGCGGTAAAGGAGCTGGCTGCGGATAAACGCTGCGGCCGCAGGATCATACGCGGATCTTTCTAAGATTTGGTCCGCAATCGCCGTGAAATTTTCCAAAATGGGCGAGTGTTCAGACTCCGCTGCCGGCGTCTGGACAACGATTTCTTCCAGCGCCGTCGGTGCGGTCGCATAGGATAAACGGTCTTTGTAACCATCAACCTCAAGCAGAACATTGTACAAACCGCGATCGACGTTGATTTCCGGAGCATGTTCTTCATTGATCAAAACGGCATCGCGCGTTATTGCATATTTGGTTTGATCCTTGAAACGCACCAAATAAACCCGCCGCCCCTGAACCGTATGCTCATCTCCCAGGAGACGGCAGTTTTCCATTTGGCCGTAACGCTCCGCGCGTCTTTCCAGTAACTCCCGCGCAACAAGCACGGCATTGGCCGCGGCAACCCGGGAACACTTTTCCGTATTGGGCAAATAAACTTTCCCGGCCGGCCATCGCCGTGAGGCGGCCTCCTGACAAAGAACCCGCAAAGTCTGATACTGAGCTCCGGACAAATGATGCCGGCGCGTCTTGAGCATCTCGAAAAACGCACTTAAGGCGAGCGGATCGCCGCCGATCAGACGAATCATGTCCTGGGCCTTCTCGAAGAACAAATCTCCGAGATCGTCACGGGCAATGGGCAGCCCCATATTGGCCGGAAAATTGAACACCACGGTCGCCGGCAGGCCATAGCCGTCGATTTCGATGGCGGGCATAATCGCCGTCACACCGTGGACGGTGATATAAACCTTGGAATGTCCGTCATGATTCGTCCGGTGAGAGCAAAGGGCATCGACGCCCGCCGCTTGATCTTCGAGCTGCCGAAAGATCGGCCTTAAACCCGGCTGAGGCATGACGACATGATTTACAAGCCCCCAGGAACGCCCATTGTCGCCGCTATAGATGATTCTGGCATTGCGATTAAACTGAAGCGATTCGTCGATCGTTTGTTTGACCCTGGCGGCTTCCAGCGTCTTGCTGTAAATCTTGACGGTAGTTCCCGTCCCCGGACGCGGAAGCTCGGACAAGTCTTTGACGACATCGATTTGAATTTGAAGGACGCCGTCACGCAGGAAAAAGGCGATGCGATGGGCCTCCCTGCCGGTTGAAGTCCAGACTTCAACGCGATCGTTTTCATCCCGGATAAAACCGAGCGATGAATAGAAACCAATCCCGAATTTTCCGGTGAACTCAACGACGCCGCGTACCGTCGTAAACTTTTCGGCGGCCGGTAGCCCCATGGCCATCACCCGGCAGAAATCCTGATAAACGGTCTGCTCAACCTCCGAGGATGCGCGAATACGGTCCCGCCATGCCGGCGCTAAGCGCTCCAGCCGTGAGACTCTTTCCTCGACCGAAACACCTTCGGCGTAAAGGACTTCACGCACCGCATCCAGAAACGGCCCGTTTTTTCCGGTTGAGAAAGCGGGCAGGAATGTGGACAAAACCGTCTCTTCGCTCATACCGGGCCCTTCGTCGGATATCTCGGCATAACCGTCACGTGCGACGACGCGGACCGTCCGGTTGAACGGATCGGTTTCCCCGCGCATCGAGTCGTAGGCGTTGGTGATCAATTCGCGTACCGCGCTGTACGGCTCTTCAAAATGATCTTTCGTAAAAATACTCAAAATAAACTCGTCGTCGATTCTGCCGATGGCATCCCCGTCCTGAAGCGGCGGTTCTCCGGCGCGTACGCGTCTTTTGATCGAATCATAGAGGGGCGATCCTTGCTTCCCGATATGATTGCGTAACGCCGAAATCAGACGGTCCAGCGGAACAACCGCATGGCCGGCCCCAATCCTCGGAAGCCTGCGTCGGGGCGGCGGCGGGGGCGGAATCGTTCTCATTTCGGACCGACCGGAGGCTTCTTGATCACCATCTTCGTCAACTGCAATATTTCCGGATGCCGCCATGGGCAAACGGATTTCATGCACGGCCCCGTGATTGGGGACTTCATCCGCACGGCGATTACGCGCGACAATCGTCCCGCCTGCCTTGCTCACGATCGAATCCGCGACAAACAGCCCCAGCCCCGTCGACTGTGAACCGCTTTCACCTTCAAGGTACAACAATTGTTTCTCATCGCGAACCGCCAGTAACGGCTCCGGGAAACCGCCCCCGTCATCCGACACTTCGAGCACAATTTGATCGGCCTCGCGATCACGCCACGCCCGAATCCAAATATTCTGTGTCCCGACTTGTTCGCGCATCGCATTCCGTACCATGTTGTCCAGGGCCGCTGCCAAATGATCGGTATCGATTCGGGTGAGCAGTTCCGCTTCGTCTCCCTGCGGAAAGGTTACGTGAATCGGGACGGGCCGGATGGTATCCCCGCGCGAAAAGTATGCCCGAACGACGTTGAGAGTATCGGCAATATTTCTCACTTCCGGCCTTCCGCGAAAATGTCCCTGTGTGACGATTTTGACGAAACTCCCGATACGATGCCGGGCAAACCGTAGTCCTGCGGCACCCCATTCCAAATCCATCCGAGTCGCCGTCAGTTCAGGATGCGCAACCTCCGCTTGCCGCAAAGGCACAAGGGCCTGTTCGATCTCTGCAACCAGGCGTCCTTGCTGCAAGGAAAAATCAAGGTCATCGAGATTCAGCACAAATCTTGCTTCCAGTTTCACGGCTTGCTTCGCAGTACGGCCTAAATCCTCATCGGACAACTCGCGCGCATAGGCGTCCGGGTCCTGAATGGCCGCCAAAAACGCGTCGATAGCTACCGCACTGTCCCGAAGCTTACGGATCGGGCCCGGAGGGATTCTCCGTTCGGCATTGCCATCGGCAAACAAAATCTCAATTTGCGTATGCAACTGCGAGAGTAATCGCCTGATATTTTCATCGACATCGCGCAGCGGATCTTCGATTTCCGGATTATCAAAGAGTGCTTGCAAAGGGACCCGTAACTGTGAGAGCGGCCCCACCACTTCATGCTGAAAAAGGGCCATCGTGTCCTTGAGTTCCCTCAAACGGGGCAACATGTCCTTCAATTTTCGCAGGTCCTGCTCCCGCGTTTCCGAACGGGCAACCGGGGGCCCGGTTGTTTGATCACGCGTGTCGCCTGCTGGTTTCGCAGACAGCTCCGGAGCTGCCATTCCCGGAAGTTTGGCGCCGGCCGCAGCCGGGGTTCCCTCGATTGCCATCGAGGGTCGTTCCGTTTGCGGGGTCAAATCCAAAGTTTGCGCTTCCGGCCCGGCCGTCGGTTGCAATTGTGCGAGCACTTTTTTCATTTGCTCTTCGAGGTCACCGACACGCGCCGCTAAATCACCGGACGATTGGGGCCCATCGATTGTTGCTGTTTGAACCGTCGCCGGAGGAAGATCCGGCGCATTCGTTTCAAGCCGGCGCAATTCTGACCGGAGCGCGCTTGCCGCCGCAATTTTATCCATACCGGTTTCCAGCTGAATTTGTGACAGGACTCCGTTGAGATTCGCATTGGGCAACGCCACATCGGCTGCAATACGCTCTGCGGCACGTGCGTTCCGGTAAAGATTGCGCGCTTCCGCCCTTACCACCGGAGATGCCGGTGGTTGCACCATCGTGTTCCCGATCACGTCATCCAGCGTACCGATCATTTGATCGAAACGCGCGAATGAACCCGTCCCGGAAGGGACTTGCCATAATTGATCGATGGGGGTTCCCGTCACGGCCGCAATCATCGCCGTTTGATCGACATAGCCGCCGGGCATCATGGTCACACGCGCCGGTTGAATGACCGTGGAGAGGTTGGATCGGGCCACGCGGCTCATAAGTTCGCGCACATTGGGCTGCGTAACGGCCTTGCTGTTCACAAGATCTTTCAAACCCGACGTAAACGTTTCGAGCTGCGCCCCGAATTGCTTCGTCAGACGCCGGAACGTCGACTCCCTGAAATTCTCAAGCTCTGC
>JAQTOZ010000266.1 GCA_028713205.1 Candidatus Omnitrophota bacterium | reverse complement strand
GGGAGGAAGACCGTCTGCGGCTGCATCACGAGATCCCCGAGAAAGGTCTTGCGGCCGTTTTGGGGACGGAACCTATTTTCCCGATTGCCCAGGAGCTTGTGGATCTTTCCTGCGCCAGCCTCTCGAAGCAAAAAACAAAGGATGAAAAACGGGATGAGTGCCGTTTCTTGTGCGACATCCGTCAAAAAATCATCAAGACGAAAAAATCACCCGCGGAAATTCTTCTGGACCTATGGGAGGGAGACTTTGCCCGTCAACCTTCCCGGCTCATTGATTATTTGAGCATTCACTAGGATGCCAGACCCAAGACTCAAGACCCAAGTCACATGTCACAAGTCACAAGTCTTGGGTTTTCATTCAGAAACGGTTCTCGCGTGATGTCTGTTAAGGTGTATTGACAGGAAAATTCGAGCGGCGTAAGCTCAATTCGAAAGTTTTTTTAATAAGAATGGCATATTGGAAAAGACCGCAGTTCGAAGGCTCGGCCAATCCGGAATAAGAAAGAAAGGTTTTGTGAACGAAAATTTAACCTTAAATCAATTAAAAGCGGGAGATGCGGCCGTGATACACGCCTACAAAAGCCGCGGTGATGTTCAACACCGGCTCAGAGAGTTGGGCCTTGTCCGGGGCACGGTGATCCTTGTGAAGCGGTTTGCGCCGTTGGGGGACCCGATGGAGATTTGTGTGCGGGGCTACAACTTGTCCTTGAGAAAAGAAGACGCAGCCCAGATTTTGGTCCGAAAGCGTCCGGGGAAGGAAGACTAAACGTGGCTGGAACAAAACCGAAAGAAATTGCGTTGGCCGGGAATCCAAACTGCGGAAAGACGACCATCTTCAACGGTTTGACGGGGCTCAACCGTACGACGGCAAATTATCCCGGCGTGACGGTGGAAAAAAAGTCCGGGCAAATGCGATTGAGGCATCGCCGGGAAATTGTGGACGTCTTGGACCTGCCCGGGACCTACAGCCTGTTGCCGCGTTCTCTCGACGAAGAAATTGTGCACAACGTTTTAATCGGGGTCCAGGAAGGTGTGTCGGCCCCGGACCTTGCGGTGGTCATTTTGGACACCAATAATTTCGAACGGAATTTGTATCTTGCTCTCCAGGTGATGGAAACCGGTGTTCCGGTCATTCTGGTATTCAATATGTGGGACCTTGCCCGGGACAGCGGTGTTTCAATCGATTTGAAGAAAATGGAAGAGTTAAGCGGGGCCGTGTGCGTCAAGACGGTCGGGGGTCAAAAAGAGGGGATCCGGGAACTAAGATCAGCTATTGAAAAGGTTTTGGGGCAACGGCGGCCGCAGACTGCAGAACCCCGGCTGCGCCTGATTTTTCCCGAAGATATCGAAGTTGAAATTTCGAAAGTTGCGCGGTTTATCGAAGATCATGCCGGCCTCAGCCGTGCTTCAGCCCGGGGTGAGGCCTTGCGGATTATTACGGACGAACACTTTCGCAGTCCCGTGTACCGGGAAGACGGTCGCGAAACGGGGTTGCACGAGCTGGTCATGTCGGTGCGCAAGGTGCTCGAGCAGAAGGACATTGATTGGTCATCGCTGGAGGCGGAATGGAGGTATCGCCAGATTGAAGAACTGAGCCGCCGGGTGGTGCAACAGAAAGCAATGCTTCAAAAATCAATGACCGAGAAAATTGACGGGATCTTGACCCATCGTATTTGGGGATTCGTGATCTTTCTGGGGTTTATGGGCGTTTTGTTCCAATCGGTTTTTAGCTGGGCGCAAATTCCCATGAGCTGGATTTCGAATGCGGTCGACTGGCTCAGCCACGAGGTCTCCCGTTTATTGCCTCACGGAAATCTGGAAAGCCTGATGGTGGACGGCATCATCGCGGGCGTGGGGAATGTCCTCGTTTTTCTGCCGCAGATTTTTTTGCTTTTCTTTTTTATCGCGTTGGCCGAGGACTCCGGGTACATGGCCCGTGCGGCATTCGTCCTGGACCGGGTGATGAAAAAGGTCGGTTTGAACGGGAAGGCCTTTTTGCCGCTTCTCAGTTCGTTTGCGTGTGCCGTTCCGGGGATCATGGCCACGCGTACCATTGAGGACCGCAACGACCGCTTGGCGACGATCCTGGTCGCTCCTCTCATGAGTTGCAGCGCCCGCCTGCCGATTTACACGTTGATGATCGGTGCTTTTATTCCCGCGTATCCGGTCTTGGGCATGTTTGATCTCAAAGGGGTGACCCTGCTTTCGATGTACTGCCTGAGCATTGTCATGGGGCTGGGGATGGCCTCACTTTTCCGAAAAACATTTTTGAAGGGTAGCTTGACACCTTTTATTTTCGAACTGCCGCCGTATCGCATTCCCAACCTGCGATCCGTCCTATTGACCGTGTGGGACCGCGGCAGCGAGTTCCTGTACCGCGCCGGCAGCATCATTTTCTGTCTCTCGATTATTCTCTGGTTCCTGGCAAGTTATCCCAAGGATCCGTCCGTCGAACAGCGTTTGGGGCGGGACACGAAATATGCCGAACAAACCTTGCGGGGAGAGGCGCTTCAAGCGGAGTTGGAAAAAATCCATCGTGAATATGACCAGGAAAGTATCCGTTTGAGTTTCATGGGCCGTGTGGGGCATTTCATCGAGCCCGTGATACGGCCGCTGGGGTTTGACTGGAAAATCGGCGTCGGGATTATGGCCTCTTTTGCGGCGCGGGAGGTTTTCGTAAGTACCCTGGCGATTGTTTATAACCTCGGTGATCATGAGGATGCAACCAGCGTGAACCTGGCGCAGGCGCTGCGGCAGGAAGTTTCGCCGGTCACCGGACTGCCGGTTTATACGCCGCTGGTGGCGGTCGCTTTGATGGTCTTTTTTGTGCTGGCCTGCCAATGCATGTCGACGATTGTCGTTGTCAAACGCGAAACGGCCAGCTGGCGTTGGCCCATCTTTATGGTGGTTTATATGTCCGTGCTTGCGTGGGTGGGAACATTTTTAGTCTATCACGGCGGCAAACTTTTGGGGTTCAACTAACATGCACATCGATGATTGGATCACCTTTGCGATTGTGTTGGCGGCACTGGCTTACGCTGTGTGGTATTTTATGTCCAAGAAACGGTCCAAGCCCTGCTGCCCCAAAGATTGCGCGCGCGACTGTAAGCTAAAAGACCGTCAATAGCAGATAGCTGATTTTGTTGCTGAATTATTCCCATCGCTCCGATATAATCCCTCATCTACCGGCGGGCGGGCAAAGACGTTTGGCAGCCGCAATCGTATTTTAATTGCATTCATCCGTCGGGGTGCAATCCCACGCGAGAACATCAGGTTTTCGGTGGGTAACACTTGCGCGTAGGCGCAAGTATAGCACAGCTTGGTAGTGAGTCCGCTACTAAGGCGTCAGCAGATGTTTGCCGAAGAAGCAGTGGCGGATGCTCGAGACGAAATGATATTCGTATTCCTATGTCGGGGTGCAATCCCACACGAGAACGTCAAGTTCTCGGTGGGTAGCACTTGCGCATAGGCGCAAGTGTAGCACAGCTTGGTAGTGAGTCCGCTACTAAGGCGTTAGTGGACGTCCGCCGAAGAAGTGGTGGCGGACGCTCGGGACGAAACGTTATTCGTATTTCTATGTCGGGGTGTAGCACAGCTTGGTAGTGCGCTCGGTTCGGGACCGAGAGGCCGTAGG
>JAQTOZ010000265.1 GCA_028713205.1 Candidatus Omnitrophota bacterium | reverse complement strand
CGTCGGCGCACGCCGGCCGGCGTCCACAAGCCTTTCGATCATTTCTTTCGGAACCAGCTTGGGCTGATACTTCCTGATGCTAACTCTCTGTACAATCGAATCGATTGTTTCCATAATCTGTTTTTAAAAAAAACCTCCGTCCTAGAAATTTCCCATCCAATGGATCTTGGCCGCATACCGGACCCCGGCCAAAACTTGATCGCCCGATACGACCACGACGCAATCCCCCCGTTTTAAAATACCCGCGGCTAAAATCGCGCGGTCCCCTTCCCGCAACATTTGGTCCGTATTCCCCTGAAAACTGATTTTCATCGGAAGGACATTCCGGTACAAAACAAGCCGATGCCGGATTTCCTCCGACGGGGCCAGTGCAATGATCGGTGCCGGAGGCCGCAATTTGGAAACTAACATCGCCGTTTCCCCGCTCCGGCTGTAAACCACAATGGCCTTCGCGCCGATTTCGCAAGCGGCATCCCGCGCGGCATGGGCGATGGCGTGAACCGGAAGTCTCTTGTGATGCATGGTACCGACCGTGCACTTTCCTGATTTCGCGCCGACATAACGTTCAGCCTCCACAATCACACGCGCCATCGTCGCGACGGCTTCCCGCGAATATTTTCCGACTGCGGTTTCCCCTGAAAGCATGACGGCATCCGTGCCGTCAAAAACCGCATTGGCGATATCCGATGCCTCCGCGCGCGTCGGCAGCGGATGCTCCATCATGGATTCGAGCATTTGCGTTGCGGTAATCACCGGAAGCCCGGCATAATTCGCAAGCTCAATCATTTTCTTTTGCGCGACCGGCACTTTCTCAACGCCCATCTCAATGCCCAAATCACCGCGGGCGACCATAATCCCATCCGTCACTCTTAGGATCGACTCGATCTCTTTGAAAGCGCCCGGTTTTTCGATTTTAGCAATGACCGGAACCCTCTTCCCCATGCGCCGCATCCACTCCTTGAGTCTTACGATATCCTTTGCAGTCCGGACAAATGAAAGGGCCAGGTAATCCGCTCCCATTTCCAAAGCGACCTCAAGGTCTCCCCGGTCTTTGGCCGTAAGTGCCGAAAATCCGTCCGGCGCATGCGGCAAATTGATGCCTTTATTTTCCCCAAGGATACCGCCGGAAATCACTTGGCAATTGACATGACGATGGGCGATCTTGATGACCCGAAGCTCCAAGTTTCCGTTATCGATCAAAATGTGATCGCCCGGTTTCACCATCCGGGCAAACACGCGGCACGGCGTCGCGATGACACTCCCGGATCCGGACACGGCACCCGGCAAGATCGAAACGAAATCCCCTTTCCTCAAAGTCATCTTCCCTTGTGCCAAACGCCCCGTGCGAATGCGCGGCCCCTGAAGATCGACAAGAACCGCCACCGGCTTTTTGACCTGATGACTTGTTTTCCGGATCAGGCGAATCCAGCGCTTTAACCCGTCCGGCGAGGTATGCGAAGCATTAACCCGAAAAACATCAACACCCGCCGCAACCAAATCTTTGAGTTGTGCGAGTTGATCGCAGGCAGGTCCGACCGTTGCGACGATTTTGGTCTGGCGTCTCATCATAGCACCTCACGGACGAATTCGAAAAATCGTTCCATTTAAAAGTTAGAGATAGTTTCGAAAAATAACGGCAATACCAAGAAACGCGAAAAAACCGAAAACATCGGTAATCGTCGTTAAGATAATATTCGAACACTGCGCGGGGTCCAGTCCGACACCTTTCATAAAAAGCGGGATCGCGGCTCCGGATAAACCCGCCACCGTCAAGTTCACCAGCATCCCCAATCCGACGACAACCCCCAAGACGGGATTGCCCTGCCAGAGCCACGCCAAAAGGGCCGTCACGACTCCGATCACAAGTCCGTTGACCAATCCGATCACGGATTCCTTGAGAATCAAATTTTTCCATTTCCGTGAAGGGATTTCCCGCATCACCAAACCGCGCATGACAACGGCCAGGGACTGCGCGCCAGCATTCCCGCCTTGCCCCGCGATCACAGGCAGATAAATGGCCAAAGCGGTGATTTTCGCGATCACATCTTCAAATAAAGCCACGACGGAGCCGGCCAGAAAAGCCGTCGCCAGATTGACATGCAACCAGGGAAGCCGTTGTCGCAAAGAAAATCCGATCGATGAAAAAACACGTTCATCGCCCCCCGCGCCGAACATTTTCTGAATATCACCGGTGGCCTCTTCCTGGGCGTCTCCGATCAATTGCTCCGCTTTGACGACCCCCAGCAATCGCTGGTCATGATCCACCACCGGCACCGCAAAAAAATGTCTCGCGGCGATCTCATGCACAACTTTTTCACGGTCCGAGCAACAATGGACGGTAAACACATTTCGCCGCATCACCGTCTCGAGGGCATCATCAGAAGACGCTAAAAGCATATCGCGCATATTCATGACACCGACGAGCCGGTTCTCCTGATCCACCACATACACATACGAGGCCAGCGAACCTTGTTGAGTCAGTTCGCGTATCTTCTCGGTTGCCTCCGCAATTTTCAGGTCGCTATGAAACGCAAGAAAATCGCCGGACATCATCCGCCCGGCACTCGCCTCCGGATACGTCAAATAGGCCTGGACCCTTCGCTTCTTGGAGTCATCCAGGCACGCCAAAAACGCCTGCCGCGTTTCTGGGTTGAGATGCAAGAAAATCGCGGCCCCATGCTCAAGATCCATTTTTTCGGCAATTGCCCGGAGAAGCTCCCGGGGGATCTTTTCCATCACGGCCGCCGCAAAATCGCAGCGCAGATGACGCATGATCTCCACCGTGACGGCATTGGGCAAAGCCCCGATGACGGCCGCGGCGTCCGACTCGGAAATCGTTTCCAGCGTGTGCGCCGCCGATACCGGATCCTTTTCGGAATACTTCTCCACCATGGATACAAAAGGTGATCGGGTCATGGTCTCCATATCATTTTCTTTCGTTTTCGTGCCGATACCTAGGAACCAGCCTGGGTTTCGGGGACCGTCTTTTTCGCCGGGGCTTTCTTTTCCGCAACCGCTTCGATACGCACATGGATCTCATCGGGGTCAATTCTTTCCAAAACCAAACTCTTCGGATAAATTAAATTCGATAACGAAATAGGGATCTTCTGATACCGTTTCTCAAGATCCAAATTGACGAAGGCCTTGATTTCATCGCGTTTTAAAAAGTAAAACGCACTGCGCGGTCCGCGGAATGTGACCGACACTTCTTTGGGGGTAAACTCCGCAACCGCCCAGTTGGCAGGGATTTCCTCGTAATCCACCGGAATGGGATACGTCCGGTAAGTCAACTTCGAGCCAAAAATAAGGACAAACCAAAGCGCAATCGACAAGACCGCGGCCATGACCTTTTCTCTCAGGTTGCGCGTCACAACATCATACCAGGGTTTCGTCCCCCGGCTGGGATAAATTTCCTGGTAGAATTTTTCGAGGATCCGGTTCAGTTTTTCCAAATCATCAATTTGCATCAGTTCGCCAAACCGCGCCAACGAAATCGTCCCGCGCTCCTCGGAAACGACAAGACACAGCGCGTCGGTCAATTCTGCCAGGCCCAGCGCGGCCGCATGGCGTGTCCCGGCGCTGTTGATCTTCCTTGAGTTTTTTGAAAGCGGCAGGTGGCATGAAAATTGGGTCACCCGGTTTCCTTCGATCACGGCCGCACCATCATGACC
>JAQTOZ010000264.1 GCA_028713205.1 Candidatus Omnitrophota bacterium | reverse complement strand
ACGCCGGACCGCCTCAACCATTTCCCGGGCACGCGCGCGCTTCCGACATCGGTCCAGGACCGCCTGGCTTCCGCTCTCGAGTCCGATATACAAAAGCCTCAACCTGCGGTCATAAAGTTCTTTCAACTCTTCGTCGCTGCGCTGCGTCAGGTTATAGCCATTGGCATAACTTGAAATCCGCGATAGTTTCGGAAACGATTGAACTAATTTGTCGAGAACCGGTAACAGCTTCTCGTTGCGAACGGCGAGCGCATCACCATCCAGCAGGAAAACCCGGCGGGTACCGGGAAACCAGGCTGCACCATCTTCGATGTCCCGGAAAACTTCTTCAAGAGGTTTGATCCGAAAGGGCTTACCCGGATAAGCGCCGCAAAAGGTACAAGTGTTTGAAGAACAGCCGGTGGTCACCTGCAAAAGGAAACTGTCCGCTTCCGCCGGCGGCCGAATGATAGGTTCAATGATCATAAATTTAGGCGGGCAATTTAAAATAGGATTAACGGTTGACCGCGCGGCTCATCCGGAAGGCAAAGCGCCACCTCCGGAAATCCGAATAAACACCGATGATCATTTCAAAGACACGATCGTTGATTTATTTAATCGTGCACTCATCGATGCCGGCTTCGCATTGCCGCACCTGTCCTGTTTTTTTCCAAACCTCCGCATTTTCCGGCTGGGGCGGGAACCATTTTTTATCGTAAACCATGACGACATCATTCCGGTAAAGGCACACAAATTTACCCTGCCCGATTTCGGCATGCACAAAGGATCCGCACTTTGTGGGATCGCCTGCCAACAGGTACCAATCCTTGTCAACCTTTTGGGCCTGCACCTGCCCAGGTTCCGGACACTTCACGCCCGCAAACAAATTCCTCGGGATGAGCGATAGCACGCAAACAAAAAGCACAACCGTGCTGACCTTGCGAATACTAAGCATAGAACCTCCTTCGATGTGGGTCTTGAAAATCAATCAACATGGTTCAAACGATCACAGTATAGACGTCGGCGGACATGCTTTTATTCAGCCGACAAAATCTCTTTTTAGAATGCTTCCCCTGCCACAAGCGACGCATAGGTTTCACGCTTGCGGACCACCTTAAACTTACGGCCATCGACGAGTACCTCACAAGAACGCGGCCGCGAATTGTAATTCGACGACATCGTAAATCCGTAAGCGCCCGCCGACATCACCGCCAGATAATCGCCGGCTTCAATCTTTTGAAGCGTACGGCCTTTGGCCAGGAAATCACCCGATTCACAAATGGGCCCGACGACATCATAGATGCGTTTGGACGTTCCGGACTTCCGCACCAGCGGGCAAATCTCATGATAGGCATCATAAAGCGAGGGACGGATCAAATCATTCATCCCGGCATCCACAATCGCGAAATTGCGCACCGGCGTTTGTTTGACATAGGTCGTGCGTGTGACGAGAATCCCTCCGTTGGCGGAAATAAAACGGCCGGGCTCAAAAACCAGTTCGAAGCGGCGCCCTTTAAAAAGAGGCGCTATTTTTTTCGCGAGTTGATCCGCCGTTTGCGGCTTTTCTTTATGATAAACGGCTCCCCATCCGCCTCCAAGATTCAGAAAACGGATTTTGCCCCCCATCCGTTCAAGATCTTCGGTAAAGGCGAGGACCTTCTTGAAGGCCTGCACAAAGGGATCCCAAATCACAATCTGCGATCCGATATGCACATGGATCGCGCAAAATTCCAGCGCCGGATACCGATCCCGGTGGCTGAAGATCTCTTCGGCCGTCCTTAAATCCAAACCAAACTTTGTTTCCTTTTTCCCCGTCGTCACATAGTGATGTGTCCGGGAATCGACATCGGGATTGATGCGTAAAGAGACCCTGGCTTTTCTGCGCATCGCACCGGCGATTTTTTGGATGAGCTCAAGCTCGGGGATAGATTCGACATTAAAAAAGAGAATGCCGTACCGCAAAGCGTCGCGAATCTCGTTTTCTGTTTTTCCCACACCGGCAAATACAATTTTTCCGGGCGGGCACTGCACGCGTTTCGCCCGATAAAGTTCGCCGCCGGAAACAATGTCCAGCCCGGCACCTTCCCGGACCATCGTTCTGAGAATGGCCAGATTGGAATTCGCCTTCATGGAAAAGCAAATGAGAGGGTTAAGACTGCGAAAGGCCTTTTGGATTTTCCGGATATGATCCATAAACGTCTTGCGGCTGTAGATATAAGCCGGCGTCCCCACCCGGCTGACGATATCGCTCACGCGCACGTGCTCGCAATAAAGCTGATTATTCTTATAGGTAAAATCGTGCATGTCGTTGCCCTAGAGCTGTGTGGATTTCATCGTATGGAGTGAACACGTTCGCCCGTGTCTATTTTTTCCGCAACAGTCTTTCCCACTTTGTCATTTCACGGCCGACTCGACCGGGATTTGTGGAACCGACTGTTTTCTTGGCCCGGACCGATGCCTCGGCGTTAAAAAGCTTATAGATATCCGGACCAAACTTGTTGGAAAATTTCTTATAGACATCCAATTTGAGTGCCCGCAAAGGTTTTCGGCTTTCAATCGACGTCCGGATGACCTTCCCGACCGTTTCATGCGCATCGCTGAAAGCCATCCCTTTTCGCACGAGATATTCGACAATGTCCGTCGCAAAGAGCGTATCGTCCAAAAGCGACAGCGCCATCGATTCCGGATTGAACGTCACGGACCGCAAGGTTAAAGGCAAAAGTTTCAATGCCAAATGGGTTTTGTAAATCGTATCGAAAAGCCCGGGCTTGTCTTCCTGCAGGTCCCGGTTATAACAAAGCGAAAGCCCTTTTTGGATCGTCAAAATGGACATCAGATGCCCGAAAATCACTCCGCTCCGCCCCCGGATCAGTTCGAAGATATCCGGATTCTTTTTTTGCGGCATGAGACTGGATCCCGTCGCAAACTCATCGTCCAGTTCCACAAAATTAAAGGGCTCGGAATTCCAAAGAATAAAATCATCCGCGAGACGCGACAAATGCATCCAGAGCATCGCCAAAACGCTTAACACTTCCGCAATAAATGCCCGGTCGCTGGTCGCCGCCATGCTATTGGACGTGATCCGCTCAAAGCCGAGTTCCCTGGCCAAAAACTTTTGATCCAGCGGCAGCGCAGAACCGGCCAGTGCCGCCGATCCCAGGCCCAGAACGTTCACTCTGGCGCGGGCATTGCGTAGCCGGTCTGAATCATCCTGGAGCATTTCAACGTAAGCCAGCAAATGATGGGACAACAATACCGGCTGTGCCTTTTTAAGATGGGTCATTCCCGGGATAATCATGCCCTTGGCCTTCCGGGCAAGATAAACCAGCGCGCGTTGTGTTTCCCGGATTTTCTCGCTGATCGCTTCGATCTCCGCCCGGAGATAGACCCGTGTGGACGTCACGACTAAATCGTTACGGCTGCGCCCCGTATGAATCTTTTTGGCCACCGCGCCGATTCTCTTTTCCAGTTCCCCTTGGATGAACGAATGGATATCTTCATACAAGGCGGAATATTTGCTGCGGGTTACCGGTTTCCAGCTGAGCTCAACGGCATCGAGGCCTTTGACGATTTTGCGCGCGTCCGCCCGAGAAATCAACCCGACTTTCGCCAGCATCCGCGCATAGGCCCGGTTGACATCGACTTCGGCATGCAGCAATTCACTGTCGGTCGCGAAAGAATAACTGAAATCCTTC
>JAQTOZ010000055.1 GCA_028713205.1 Candidatus Omnitrophota bacterium | reverse complement strand
ACCTCCTTAGGGGTTGATTGTTTCTCTCAAAACAAAAAACGACACGCTTGAGTTTTATCTCAAGCTGTTGAAATAAGTTATAGACAATAATTTTAATGCAACGCTAGTGGCCTGCCGGCAGGCAGGCTTCGTCCGGCTACGCCGTCCTCGCAATGACGAAGGAAACGTAGCTTCAGGGACGGGCAAAAGAGAAAGCGTTTAGCGTATAGCGTGTAGCGGATAGGTTGGCTTACTAAACGCTAACCGCCAAACGCTCTCCGCTAAAATTAGGAGATCCTTCGCCCTCTGTGGGGCTCAGTAGGATGACAGTTTCGGTAATCACGTGGTCCCGAGACAAAAGACTCAAAAGGTCTACGGTCTGTGGTCTTCGGCCTTTGGTCCAGTAAAAGGGTGACTTATGCAGAAAAGAAACTTAAGGAATCTTGCGATTATTATCGGGGTGGTATTGGTTGCAACTTTGATTTGGATGAATCGGTATCAATATTCCACCGTCAATGAAATGTCCGTAAGGACCAATCGTTTCACGGGTTCGATGCAGGCCTTTGTCGGGGCGAAATGGAAACCGGTGAAGTACCTCACACCGGACGGCGCCGGTGCCCCCGACGGCTTGTATGCCCGCCGGGACCCGGACCCCAAAGAGGATTTGCCGTTTTAAAATAGACCCAAGTCCCAAGTCCCAAGACCCAAGACGCAAGACCCAAGACGCAAGACCGTAGGCCACAGACCTTACGGCATTTATGTGACATGTGAAATGTGACACGGGACACGAAGCAAGGGGGTTTCAAGTTTCCAGTTTCGAGTTAAAAGACTTTGTCTCACAATGACGTGTTTAGGCTTGTTGTATTTCTGAATGAAACAATGAACTTTAAACTTTAAACTCAAAACTCGAAACTTCTCGTCCCGTGTTACGTGGATCGTGGAACTTTCTACAGACAACAGACCACAGACTACAGACCTAAAAAAGGCCTTCGGTCTTCGGTCTGTGGTCTTTGGTCGAATGTAGGTTGATAGCTGGTAAGGCAGTGCCCGTTGATTCTAACCTCTCCCTCTGGACGGCGTCCGGTTTTATTGTTAGAATGCCCCATTCAAATCTTAAGTTCCGCTGAATGAGGGAGATACGGTCGATGGCTTCTGGTGTCAAAGAGCAAATGAAAGGCCTGTCCGAGGGACTGGTGGAGTTGATATCCGAAAAGGAATTCGAAGAACGCCTTCAGGAATCCATCGACAAAAACCGGCCGCTGAGGATCAAATACGGGGCGGACCCGTCCGCGCCCGATTTGCATTTGGGTCATACAGTCCCGCTCAGGAAACTCCGTCAGTTCCAGGAATTCGGGCATACGATTGTCTTCATCATCGGTGATTTTACGGCCATGATCGGCGATCCCACCGAACGCACCGAAACGCGGCGCATGTTGACCCGCGAGGAAGTTGATCACAACGCCAAGACCTATCAGGACCAGGTCTTCAAGATCCTCGACCGTTCGAAGACCGAGGTGCGCTACAATTCCGAATGGCTGGGGAAAATGACCACTGCCGATTTTATCCATCTGACGGCCCAGTATACGGTTGCGAGGATCCTGGAACGCGACGATTTCCAGAAACGCTACGCGGCCAAGCAGCCCATTTCGATCGTGGAATTCCTTTATCCGCTGCTCCAGGGATACGATTCGGTGATCATCAAATCCGATGTCGAACTGGGCGGCACCGACCAGAAATTCAATTTGCTGGTGGGCCGTGAACTGCAAAAGTCCTGGAAGCAGAAACCGCAAATCGTGATGACACTGCCCTTGATCGAAGGCACGGACGGCGTCCAGAAAATGAGCAAGTCCTTCAATAATCATATCGCCATTCATGATACCCCGCGCGAAATGTTCGGGAAAGTCATGTCGATACCGGACACGATGATCGAAAGATATTTCCTTTATTTGAGCGGACTGCCTTCCGGCGAGGTTGCGGGGTTGGCCAAAGACTTGCGCTCGGGCACGCTCCATCCTCGCGAGGCCAAGGCCAAACTCGCGGAGCAGATCGTGGCCCTGTATTATTCGCCGGACGAAGGCGGGAAGGCGCGCGCGGAATTCGATCAGATTTTCAAAGACAAGGGACTGCCGGACGAAATTCCTACCGTCGTTTTGTCCCGGCAGAAAATGGATGTCGTGTCGCTTCTGAAAGAAGCCGATCTCGTGACAAGCAAAGGAGAGGGACGCCGCCTGGTTGAGCAGGGGGGCGTGAAAATCGACCAGAAGAAAGTCAGCGATCCCGCGCTGGAGGTGGACTTGGGGCGGCCGGTGCTTGTGCAATGCGGGAAAAGAAAATTTGCGAAGGTTCAATATGGCGGAAATGGCTGAGGGGCGTAAGACCCGCGTCGCGGAGCCGGAAGCCCCCGTCATGGTCCGTATGGAATGCGTCAGCAAGAAATTCGGAAGCCTGCGGGCGCTGGATCAAGTCAGTTTCTCCCTGCGTAAAGGCGAAGTGCTCGGGTTCCTCGGTCCCAACGGCGCCGGCAAGACCACGGCGATGCGTATTCTATCCGGTTACTTTCCCCCGACCGAGGGCCGGGTCTGGATCGGCGGCGACGAGCTTTTTAAAAATTCGGAGCAGGCCAAGAAGCGCATTGGCTATGTGCCCGAGGCGCTGAATTTTTACGGGGACATGCGTGTTTCCGAGTTCCTGGATTTCGTCGCCCAAATCAAAAGTGTCCCATCGAAGATACGGCATGCGCACATCGAAGAAAAGATCGAACGCTGCGGATTGCCGGAAGTCGGGCACCGTCTCATCGGCCAGCTCTCCCGCGGATTTCGCCAGCGCCTCGGACTGGCGCAGGCCTTGATCGGCGATCCCGATGTCCTTTTGCTGGATGAACCCACCGGCGGTTTGGACCCCAAACAGATCAAAGAAATCCGGCATTTGATCCGCGAACTGGGACGCGAGCGCACGCTGATCCTTTCGACGCATATTCTTCCCGAAGTCAGCATGGTCTGCGACAAGGTCATGATCTTCAATCAGGGGCGGGTGGTGGCGACCGGGACCGCGGACGAACTCGAGTCCGGGTTGCGCCGGGAGCGCTACGAAATTTTCGTGGTGATGGGGGACCGGCACCGCAAGGACGACGCCCTGGCGATATTCCATGCGCTGCCGGGGGTGGACGGCGTGACCGTTCTCGAAGAACAGGGCGACCGCGTTTCTTTTTCGCTGTTTGCCCCGCGGGGGACGGAACTGCGTCCGGTGATTTCAAAGCTTTTTGTCGAACAGAACATTCCCTTGCTCGAAATCCGGGCAAGCAAACTAAGTCTGGAACAAATCTTTCTCAAGATCGTTCTGGATGAACAGATGGCACAGCAGGAACCATGATCAAATCCATTGTCCTGGCGCGCAAAGATGTTTCCTCGAACTTTTATTCCTGGCTCGGGATCCTGATTTTTTCCGTCTTCTTCCTGGCCGCGGGCATTTTGTTCGCGCTGGTGGTCGTGAAATATGTCGGGATTTCGATGGAGGCCGCACGGAACGGTTACCAGAACGTCGAAGGCCTCATCATGACCCATTTCATTTTCGGGTCTTTGTTTGCGGATTTGGGGCTCGTGGTGCTTTGCCTGGTGCCGCTGGTTTCCATGCGGGCCTTTTCGGAGGAACGCAAACAGCAGACGATGGAGCTTCTGTTCACGTATCCGCTCTCGGATTTTGATATCGTGGTCGGGAAATTCCTGAGTCTGATTTGGTTTTTCGCGCTGCTGATTTTTCCGACGCTGGGCTATCTTTATCTCTTTCAGTGGCTGGGGGGCAGTTTCGAATGGGGGCCGGTCCTGGCGGGGTATCTGGGCCTGCTTTTATTGGGGGCCGCTTTTTTGTCGCTGGGACTTTTTATCTCATCGTTGACGGCCAATCAGGTGATCAGCGCGCTCCTGACCTTCGGCCTGCTTGTGTTGCTGTGGTCGCTGGAAGGGCTGATGGGCCTCGCGAATGATCCCTGGGCCCGCTGGCTCCAGCAAATTTCGCCGCTGACCCATTTCCGCGAGTTTACGTTCGGCATCGTGGATCTGGGGCATGTCGCCTATTTCGTCTTTTTCTGCCTCTATTTTCTTTTTATGTCTCTGCGCGTGATCGAAGCAAGAAATTGGAAGGGATAATGCGGAATTTTTTCATACGGTTTCAGTTCCTGATCGTGGCGGTATTGCTCCTGGCGACCTTTGCATTGATGATGGCCATCATCAACCGGTACAACCGGCGCTGGGACATGACGCCGCAGAAAATTTATTCGCTGGCGGCCCCGACCGTCGATCTTTTGACCAAATTGAAACGGGCCCCGGTGGAGGTCATTGCCTTTTATCCCTCCAATGAACCGTATCGCGGGGACTTCGAGATTTTTTTAAAGGCCTGCCAGTTGCGACACGGCCAGTTCCGCTACGAATTTTATGATCCCAACCGCAGGCCCCAGATGGCTAAACAATGGAGGGTCCAGGAGCTTTATACGGTCATTGTCCGGTACCGGGACCGGCAGGAGCGGGTCATTTTTCCGAATGAGGCGACGTTTTCGAGCGCGCTCCTGCGCTTGCTGAATCCCAAGGACATCGCGGTCGGATTTTTGTCCGAGAAGGAAGACGACGAAAAAATCGCGGAAGGGCCGGAAGGTTTCCGTTTGTTACGCGAGGCCCTGACGCACAATCATCTTCCCGTGACACGCATCGGCCTGAGAGAATTGAAAGAACGAAAAGTCCCCGAGGAATGCCAGGTGATCGTCATTGCGGCGCCGCAAACGACGTGGTCGGCGGAAGACCTGGGCCGGCTGAAGGAATTCTTCGACGAAGGGCGGGGGCTGCTCTTTTTGATCGATCCCATGGATCCGGGGACGGGCGGGACCTTCAAGGAATTCATGAAGGGGTACGGCGTTTTGCTGGGGGAGGACGTGGTCATCGATAAAATGAGTCGCGCCGTCGGCGGCGATTTTCTGGTCCCGATCGTGGAACAATATTCCAGGACCCATCCCGCGACGGACCAGTTCGATATCCCGACATTTTACCCGGTGGCACGCAGTGTGACGCCCTCCATCGAGGTGCCGGGCGATCTGAGCGTGGCGGCGATCGCCTTTACCGGTTCGAACAGCTGGGCGGAGACGAAATTGGCCGAGCTTGAGAAGGGCAACGCCGTTTTCGAATCGGACACCGATTATCCCGGGCCGATCCCGATCGCGGTGGCCGTGGAAAAGAAAAGGGAATTGAACGAGCGGTCTTTGGATGATGTCTCCGAGGCGGGCCGGATGATCGTGATCGGCGACAGCGATTTTTTGACCAATACCTATTTGCGGCTGTCGGGAAACGAAATGTTCATCATGACCGCGGTGCGGTGGCTGGCCCGGGATGAACGCCAGGTGGTGATCGAGAACCCGCACCCGCAATTTGAACCGTTGTTTCTGAACAGTCAACAGCATGCGGTACTGCTGGTCACGGCGTTGCTGGGGTATCCGCTTTTCTTTTTGGGGATCGGCGTCGTTCAGAATTTGTGGCGCCGCCGGACACGATGAAGTTTTCGACGACGCTTATTTTCATCCTCCTTTTTGTTCTCGTGCTGTTTTTTTATTTTGAGCTGAGTCCGCCGCGGACGGAGGCCCCGTTCGTGCCGCCTGCCGGGGACGATTCGGCCGGAGGGAGCACTTTTAGCCTGGGCAAAGACGACCGGGTTGTGTGGCTCCAGATCCAGAACATCGAAAAAAACGAGACCGCGACGTTTGTCCTCAAGAAAGGGCTCTGGATGCTGAAGCAGCCGGTGCGTTACGAAGCGGACCAGGGCTTTGTCAAAGCGGTGATTCAGGAACTGCTCCGGCTCGAGAAGGTGACGCCGTTCGTGCCGGAAAGAAAATGGGACGAATACGGTCTGCTCAGGCCGAATTTGAAGATCGGCATCGAGACCCAAAAGGACCCGCATCGCCGGTACCTTTGTCTGGGGGACCCCTCGCCGGTCAGCCAGATGATTTTTGCCCGGTGGGAAGGCGAGGAGTCGTATTTTCTCGTCGATCAATCCATGATGGGGATTTTCGACGTTTCGCTTTACCGGCTTTGCGAGAAAAGGATATTCCGTGTTTCGCGGGAGGATGTTTCCCGGTTGATGTATCGTATCGAATCCAAAATGTACAAGCTTGAGAAACGGAACGGCATCTGGACGTGGGTCGGTCCCGAGTCCTTAAACGGGATCACGATGCGGCCCGAAGATGCCGAGAGGATTTTGGACCTGATCGGAAATTTGTATATCAAGGATTTCATGACCGGGGGCCAACAAGGGGACACGGGCTACGGATTTTCGGAGCGCGTGGATTATATCAAGCTTTGGGACAACCGGGATGTGCCGCATGTCTTTTATCTGGGCGGCGAATATCCCGGGCGCGATGCTTTTTACGGACGGCGGGAAGGCGATGATACCGTCTTTTTGGTGGACCGTTTGAATATTCAGTCTCTTTTTGATCAATTGGTCGAAATTGCGCGCGGGTACGAAGAGCCTTCGACGCGCCCCCGAGCGGAAGATATTTTTCCCAATGACTACAGCCGTTTCCGATAAGCTCGAAGTCTTGCGTGCCTCCATCGCGCGCGCTGCCCAAAAGGCCGGCCGGGCACCGGAGGAGGTCCGTTTCGTCCTGGTGACCAAAACGGTGCCGGTGGAAAGGGTGCGCGAGGCCTACGAGGCGGGGGTGCGCGATTTCGGCGAGAACCGCATGCAGGAATTTCTGGCGAAAGAGAATGAATTGCCGGCGGATGTTTGCTGGCATTTTGTCGGGCATCTTCAGACCAACAAGGTCAAAGATCTTTTGAAACATTCGGCGGGGGCGGGCGGTAAAATCGGATTGCTGCATTCCATGGACAGGCCGGAGTTGGCGGCCGAAATCGAACGGCAGGCGCTCCTGAAAGGGATACGGGAAGTGCCGTGTCTCCTTCAGGTGAATTATTCGGCGGAAGCGTCCAAGGGTGGTTTCGCGCCCGGGGACGTGGCCGGGTTCGTGGCGAAGCTGGGGAACGATTCTCCGCTCTCGATTCGCGGGCTCATGACCATCGGTCCTTTGACGGAGGATGAAAGCCGTGTGCGCGCGTCCTTTCGCGGAATGAGGGAGTTGCGGGAAGAGTTGCGGAGTAAATTTCCGCTCCGCCGCTGGGACATTTTATCGATGGGCATGTCCGCGGATTATGAAATAGCTGTTGAAGAAGGGGCAAACTTGCTTAGAATTGGTTCCGCGGTGTTCGGAGCCCGGGAGGCGACATGATGCTTAAGCAAAAGATCGGATTGATCGGGGTCGGCAATATGGGGGCGGCCATTCTGGAAGGGATTTTCCGGAAAAAGATAGCATCTCCCCATTCGGTGTGGATTTATGATAAAATTTCCCGTAAATCTTCCGGTTTTGTGCGAAACTGGAAAGTCCATCGCGCCCATTCCGTCAAAGAGGTTGTCGAACACTCGGACCTTGTTTTGCTAGCGGTCAAGCCGCAGGATTTGACGGTGTTGGGTCCGGAAATCAAACAGGTTGCCCGGCCCGGCCACCTGCTCATCTCCATTTTGGCGGGTACACCCGTGGCCAAGCTCCGGCGTTGCGTGGGACGCAAGCCGGGTATCGTGCGTGCGATGCCGAATCTGGGTGCCAGGGTCGGCGAGGCCGTGACGGCGCTGACGGGCGATACGGGGGTGGCGTTAACATCGGCGGGGAAGATTTTTTCGGGCTGCGGGAAAACGGTCCGCATCGGAGAAAAATATTTTGATTTGGTGACCGCCATCAGCGGGAGCGGACCGGCCTATTTCTTTTTGCTGATGGAGTTGCTGGCGGAAACCGGCAGGCAATGCGGTTTACCGCGGGCGCAATCGGAGCTCCTGGCCGTTCAAACGGCGGTCGGGGCGGCCCTGCTGGCGCAGGCGAGTCCGTTGTCACCGGCCGAGCTCCGGCAGAATGTGACCTCCAGGAAAGGCACCACGGAGGCGGCCCTTCAAGTTTTGAAAAAGAAAAAGTTCGGTCAAATTTTTAGACAAGCGGTTTTGGCAGCACGGGCGCGTGGGCGTCAACTCAGCCGCGGAATGTGAGGTTGTCCTATGTTTATTTTCGGTGAACTTTTCGGAGCGCTTGCGGTTTTGGTCAGCGGTATTTGTCAGATCCTTTACTGGCTGATGTTCGCGCGGATCATTATCTCGTGGTTTCCCGTGGACCCCTATCATGGCGTGGTCCAGTTCCTGATTCAGGTAACGGACCCGATTTTGTCGCCTTTCCGGCGGCTGCCTTTTTTGCAGTTCGGCATGCTGGATCTCTCGCCGTTTGTCGCTTTCATCGCGTTATTTTTTTTCAGGAACGTCGCGGTCGGTATTTTAGTCAATTTGGCGCGTCACTTCGGAGCGTCCTATTAAATAAGGAGTAGGCTATGCCCATGAAAAGAATCAAAAAAAGCCAAAACGGACTTTTGGAGAGAGTGCGGGTCGGAGCGCGGGCCATCCGGAAAAGGTCCAAGATCGTTCCCGAAGTTGCGATCATTTTGGGGACCGGCCTCGGCAATTTGACCAAACGCATCAAAAAGGAAAGCGAGATCGAGTATCGGGAAATCCCGTTTTTTCCCGTTTCGACCGTGGAATCGCATGCCGGTAAACTGATCATGGGGACGCTGGCGGGCAAGAAGGTCGCTGTGATGGAAGGCCGCTTCCATTATTATGAAGGTTATTCCATGCAGGACGTGACTTTCCCCGTGCGCGTTCTCAAAGAATTGGGCGCGAAGGTTCTCGTGGTTTCCAACGCGGCGGGAGGGCTCAACCTTTCTTTCCGCAAAGGTGAAATCGTTTTGATCGACGATCACATTAATTTGATGGGCGTCAATCCTTTGATCGGTCCCAACGACGAGCGACTGGGCCCGCGTTTTCCGGACATGTGCGCTCCTTACAGCGAACGCCTGAAACAAATCGCGGAGGATGCGGCCGGCCTGGAAAAACTTCCGGTGCGCCGGGGCGTTTATGCCGCAGTGACGGGCCCGAACCTGGAGACGCGCGCGGAATATCGCATGATGCGTCTCATGGGCGCGGACCTGGTCGGCATGTCGACGGTGCCGGAAGTCATCGTCGCGGTGCAAATGGGGATGGAAGTTTTGGGCCTGAGCATCGTGACCGATCTTTGCGATCCCGATCATTTGGAACCGGTCGACATCAAGGAAATCATCAAAACGGCCAACGAGGCCGGGCTGAAACTCGACAAGCTTTTGGAAGCCTCGGTCAAAAAGTTTTAGTTCTTTTTACGGAATGGGCGATGCCCTCAGGGGACCGGCAGGCCACGTCCCCTCCACCGCCTGTGGCGGGGTCCCGTCCGAAGGCGGGATCGGGGGACTCGCGCTTTCAGAGATGACAAGCAAAAAACACAGGAATCGAATACATGACCCAGGAAAAAAGTTATAAGGACACAATCAATTTACCGCAGACCACTTTTCCGATGAAGGCGGACCTTGCCCGCCGGGAACCCGAAATGCTCGCGGCCTGGGAACGGGACGCCCTTTACGGCGCGATCCGGAAAAAGTCCGCCGGCAAAAAGAAATATATCCTTCACGACGGGCCACCCTATGCGAACGGTCATATCCATATCGGACATGCCCTCAACAAAATTCTGAAAGACATCATCGTGAAGTATAAGACCCTCCGGGGTTTTGACGCGCTTTACGTCCCGGGTTGGGACTGCCATGGATTGCCGATCGAACATCAGGCCCTGAAAGAAATGGGGAAGCGCAAGGAAGAGGTCGAACGGATCGATTTTCGCCGCCATGCCCGGCAATATGCCGAGAAGTTTGTCGCCATCCAGCGCGAAGAATTCAAACGGCTCGGCGTTTTGGGCGAATGGCCGACTCCCTATCTGACCATGACTTATGGCTATCAGGCTTCGATCGCAGAGTCTTTCCTGAAACTTTACGAAAAAGGTTTTATCGAGCGGCGCCTGAAGCCGGTTTCCTGGTGCTGGGATTGTGAAACGGCATTGGCCGATGCCGAGCTGGAATATGAAGACCGCAAGGACACTTCGATTTACGTTGCGTTTAAATTGGAACCGCATCCGGCGAGCGAAAATTTCCTCAAGTTCCTGAATGAGAAATACGGCATCACGTCCGTTTCCGTTTTGATTTGGACGACGACGCCCTGGACGCTTCCTGCCAATGTCGGCATGGCCTTTAATCCGGAACTCAATTATGTGGTGGCTAAAACGGAGCACGGTGGGCTTATTTTCGCGGAGGCCCTGCTCGAGACGCTCCGGGACAAAATGAAATGGCGGCAATGCGAAGTGGTCGAGGTTCTGCAGCCGGGGAAAAAGAGCCTGCCTTTTTCGGAAGCCCTGCATCCGTTCCTGGACCGGAAATCCAAGAGAATTTATGCCGATTACGTTTCGAGTACGGACGGCACCGGTGTGGTCCATATCGCGCCCGGGCACGGCGAGGAAGACTACCAGTACGGGCATCTGGAAAATGATCTGGATATTCTTTCGCCGGTGGACGCGAAAGGCCGGTTTACCAAAGAGTTCCCTTTTTGCGAAGGGCTGCATGTTTTGAAGGCCAATGCCAAAATCATCGAGCTCCTCAAGGAAAAAGGCGTGCTGCTTCACACCGAAGAGTCGCAGCATTCTTATCCGCATTGCTGGCGCTGCAAGAAGCCAATCATCTTCCGCGCGACCAAACAGTGGTTCATGAAAATCGATCATCTTACTCTCCGGCAAAAAATGTCCAAGGCGATTCAGACCGCGATCCAGTTTACGCCGGAATGGGGCAAGAACCGTATCGGTTCCATGGTGGAGACGCGTCCCGAATGGTGCCTGTCACGCCAGCGCTACTGGGGCGTCCCGATCCCGATTGTCGGCTGCGGCGATTGTGCCGATACTTTTTTTGTCAGCGAGTCCCGGCCGAAGATTGCGGCCTTTTTCGAAAAGGAAGGCGCCGATGCATGGTTTGTCCGGCCGGCGGCGGATTTTCTCCCGGACGGGTTCCGGTGCCCGAAATGCGGCGGCAAGCATTTTAAAAAGGAAGAAGACATCATCGATGTCTGGTTCGATTCGGGCGTGAGCCACCAGGCCGTGCTGAAAAAAAATCCGGCGCTGAGCTATCCCGCGGATTTGTATCTGGAGGGGTCCGACCAGCATCGCGGCTGGTTTCAAAGCGCCCTGACGACCGGGATGGCCCTGGATGACATTGCGCCGTTCAAAGGCGTGCTGACGCACGGTTTTGTCGTCGACGGCGAAGGCAAGAAAATGTCGAAGTCCGCGGGCAATGTGGTCGCGCCCCAGGACGTGATGAAGGAGTTCGGTGCCGACATTCTGCGGCTGTGGGTCTCGTCCTGTGATTATCAGTTCGACGTCCGGCTCTCGAAGGAAATCCTCAAACAATTGGCCGATGCCTACCGGAAAATCCGCAACACCTTCCGGTACCTGCTGGGGAACTTGACCGATTTTGATCCGGTCAAGGACGCGTTGGCACCGGAGAAAATGCATCCGCTGGACCGGTGGGCGGTGCAAAAAATCAACGCCATGGCCAAAGAGCTTCACGCGGACTATGACCGGTTTACCTTTCACCGGATTTATCAGGACATTTACAATTTTTGCACGATGGATTTGAGCGCCTATTATTTCGATGTGCTCAAAGACACGCTCTACACGTCCCGCAAGGATTCGTTTCTGCGGCGTTCGGCACAAAACGGGCTTTTCCATCTGCTCGCGCAGTTGGTGAAGATGATTGCGCCGATCCTCCCGTTTACGGCGGATGAGGTGTGGAAATCGTTTCCGATTCAGCGCGGTGTCGCCTCCGTGCATGAAAGCCTTTGGGAGGTGCCCGAAGTCCCGGAGAGTTTGACGCAATCGTTCGGCGATTGGGAGCAGGTCCGCAGGTTGCGGGACATGCTGATGCCGTTTATCGAGAAAAAACGCGAAGCGGGGATGGTGGGATCGAGTCTGGAAGCGAAAGTCTATCTGAAGACCGAAGCACCGGGTTTGGCGCGTTTGATCCGGGACCAACTCCGGGAATTGCCGCGCATTTTCATCCTTTCACAGGTGGCCTGGATGGATGAACCGAGGCCGGGGAGTGAAGAGGGCGTTTGCATGCTGCCGGAAGGCGAGGCGAAGGTCGTGCTTTCGGTGGAAAAGGCGGACGGACAGAAATGTGTGCGGTGCTGGAATTATTCCGCGGTGGTCGGTACCGATGCCGAACATCCCGGCCTTTGCGGAAAATGCCTTGAGGCATTGCGTTCCTGACCGAAGGCGTGTATTGTATAGCGCAGTTATCATTTTTATATTTCTATTTCCCGTAGAGGGAGCGTAACCTATTATGAGTTTTTATCCGCGACGACTTTTTATCAGCAAACGCAAGAAAGTTCTCAAAGGTTTTTTGCTGGGCGCGAGTTTGTTCCTTTTGGGGGCCTTGTCGCTTTATTTTGTTTCGGCGATCGCCCAATTTTATCTGCCCACGGATTGGCTTTCGAACCCGTTTATCCCCGTGTTTCTGATGGCCTTGATCACGATCGTGGCCTATAAACCGCTCGATTTCTTTTTCTCGGAGCTTTTCGAAAAGTATCTGTTCAAGAAAAGAAGTTTTGTCCACATCGTCCTGATGAACCTGGCGGAAGAGCTCGAGCTGGTGCTGGATTTGCAGGAACTGGCCAATCTGGTGGTGAATACCTTCGGGGAAGTGCTGCATCTCAAAACGGTGGCGTTGCTGGTGCCGGAGCGGCAGGACGGTGTGTTTCAGATTTCCGCGGCTTATGGCTGGAATATCTCGGATTACCGGAGGGTTGCGGTCGGTCAGGACGCGGCGTTGATGGAGTTGATCCGCTCCTCGGGGCCGCATGTGCTGGTGCGTAATCGCGTCGTCCGCGCGCTGGAGTGGAGGGACGCGAACCGGTTGGCGCATGATTTTGACCTGTTGCGGGCGAGTTGGATCATTCCGTTGATGGTGAAGGAAAATCTGGTGGGACTCCTGGCGTTTTCGGCACAGGAGGCGGAGCGCGTTTTTGATGAGGCCGATTTTCAGTTCTTCCGCAAGTTTGCTCATTCCGTCGCCCGGAAAATTTTCAATGCCCTGCGTTTTTTGGCGCTCGAGAGGGCGCATGTCGAACTCCAGGACGTGCAATCCCGGTCGATTCAGGCGACCAAATTGACCGCGATCGAGCAATTGGCGACGGGGCTGGCCCATCAAATTCATAACCCGCTGACGATCATTTCCGGCAAGGCCCAGGTCCTGCTTTTGCAGAAAGACCGCATGGAGCTCGATGAACGCGTTCATCAAGTGCTGACCACGATTGTGAAGCAAACGAAACGTGCAGCCGATATTACTAAGAAATTATTGATGTTTTCACAGGGGTCGGGTGTGGCCAAAGAGTGGCTTCATCTGGACCAGGTTTTGGAAGATACGTTGTCGTTGATCTCGTATCAAACGTCGCTCGAAGCGATCGAGTTGACCAAAACCGTCGGTCCCAATCTTCCCGTGTTTTACGCGAACGTGCAGGAAATCCGGGAGGTCTTTTTCAATTTGATTCTCAATGCCGTGCAAGCCATCGGTTCCGGGGGGAAGGTGCATGTCACCCTGGGGTATCAGGAAAAAGAGCGGGTCGTCGAGATCCAGATCTCGGACACGGGACGCGGGATCGAAAAAGATAATATCGATAAACTGTTTAATCCGTTTTTTACGACGCGTCATGACGGATTGGGGCTCGGGCTTTTTGTCGCGAAGCAGATTGTGCACCGCTACGACGGTTCGATCCGCGTCGAAAGCCGGTCGGGCGAGGGGAGCCTTTTTATCGTGAGATTGCCGTATGCCGAGCATGCGGCCATGACCGGGGCGGTGGCGCAGGCATCGGTCCCTGCGGAATCGCGTCATTTGACTTAAACGAATAGCCGTGAAACAACTTCTGGCACGCAAAAGAGTGGATTGGACTCAAGGGAGGTGAGGGGTATGAGGAAAATGTTGATTGTGGACGACGAATCGGAGATTTGTGAATTCCTGAAACTGTTTTTTGAAGAAAGAAATTTCGATGTGAATACCGCCTACTCGGGCGAAGAAGCGCTGGAGAGCGCCAAAAAATTCAAACCGGACGTGATCCTGCTGGACATCCATATGCCGGGCATGGACGGCATCACGGTTTTAAAACATATCAAAGAGGCGGATTCCAAGGTGAAGGTGATTATGGTTACGGCTTTGGAGACGCGCGAAAAAATAGAGGCGGCCATGCGGCTGGGCGCGGACAACTACATCACAAAACCGTTGAGCCTTGAATATCTGGAACGGGACGTTCAGGAAAAAGTGGAACAACTCGCCAGGTCACGGGATCCCGGATTGGACCGGATGAAATTATAACCTCTCGTTTTTGATTTTTAATTTTATGCCATTATCCTCTGCCAAGAAAAAAATTGTTTACCAGGAAGTCTTGCGTGAAGTCGCCGAAAGTATGGTGCGGTTTCACCGCCCCAGCCTTCTGGTCAAATTGGTTATCCGTTTCATCGACCGCGAAATCGGCTTGTCCCATACCTCGGTGCTGATTTCGGATGAATCGAAGAAGCATTTTGTGTTCGTGGATTCCAAAGGCAGCCGCCGTTTTCCCATCGGCCTTTTGAAGTTTGAAATGGACCACCCCCTGGTGGCCTGGTTCCAATCGTTGGGAAAAAAATCGCGTTTAAAGACCGATTATCTCTTCCGCCCGCAGGTCGAGAAAATGTGCGACGATGAAAAACTCAACATCGATTATCCGGAACAAAAACATATCCTCGAAAAAATCCGGAAGGCCATGCAGGATTTGAAGGTCGAATTGATCGTGCCGGGGTATTACAAGAGGTCTTTGCTGACCTTTCTGATGCTTGGGAAGAAGAAAACGGGCCGGTCGTTCAATCCCGCCGAGATCTCTTTCTTCCAGACCCTGGCTTACCATTGTTCGATGGCGATCAAGACCGCCCAGTACCACGAAAACCTTGCCGCCCAAAATCAGGAATTGGCCAAGAAAATCCGTGAAATCGAGTTTCTCAGGAATAAAGAGAAAGAGACGTACCGGCAAATCCTGCGCTCCCTGGCCCAGGAAGTGAACGCCAAAGACCCGATGACCTTCGGGCATATTAATGAAGTCGAGTATCTCGGAAGCATGACGGCCAAGGAACTGGGCCTGGATCTGGATGAGCACCGGAAGGAGATCCTCTCGGCGGCACTGATTTTGCACGATGTGGGCAAGATCGGTATCCCGGACCGGATTTTGGGAAAGCCCAAACGCCTGGATCCCGATGAGTGGATCATCATGAAAACCCATGTCGAAAAGGGCGTGCAGATTCTGGAACCCCTGGCGGATTTCGGAGATGTCCGGGAGATTGTCCGTTGCCACCATGAACGGATCGACGGGTCGGGATATCCGCGCGGGCTTAAAGCGGATGAGATCCCGATCGAGG
>JAQTOZ010000263.1 GCA_028713205.1 Candidatus Omnitrophota bacterium | reverse complement strand
GCCTGGCACCATCACGGCGCCCTGACCTATGCGGGCTACATCATCGGATTTCCCGGCGACACGTATGAATCCATCATGAAGGATGTCGAGCTGCTCAAGCGGGAAATCCCGCTCGATTTTGCCGAATTTTTCATTATGACGCCGCTGCCCGGTTCCGTGGATCATCAAAATTTATGCCGGGACAATGCCGTGTTGGAACACGACACCAATCTTTACGACACCATGCATGTTTGCGTCAAACATCCCAACATGTCCAAAGAACGCCTCATGCAGGCCTATCACGATGCCTGGCGGTCCTTTTACAGCAAAGAACATATGCTGACAATTCTCAAACGCTTAAAAAATAAAAGAATGCGCAAACGCACCGTCGCTTCTCTCATCTGGTTCTGCAGTTCCATTTTTCTGGAGCATGTTCATCCTCTTTTGGGCGGCTTCATCCAGCTTAAAGGACGAAGGAACCGCAGACCCGGGTTCGCCCGTGAGCCGATCGTTGCGTATTATCCCCGCAGGCTGTGGGAATTGTTTCTTTCGATTGCGGGATTGATCAGGTTGGCCCTGGAACTTTATGGCCTCGGGCTCCGGGCGGCACGCAAAGAAAATACCGATTACACGGACGCTTCATTCAAGCTGACTCCTGCAAAATCAAATAACGCGACATCACCGGAACCCGGTGTGGCAAACCCCGTACGGCCGGCCTAAGCGGACACTTTCAGGCCCAGCAAAGTCATGTCATCGTGCTGGTCGACGCCCTGCGTGAAGGTCTCCACATCCCGAAGGATTGCCTCCGTTAGGTCCGATACGGTATCGAATTTACCTTGAAAGAAATGCTGCAGTTTCGCCAACGAATATTCTTCTTTCTTTTTGTTCCTGGCTTCAATAATCCCGTCGGTATAAAGCAGGAAAATGTCGCCGGGAGCGGTCTGGATCTGGCAACTCAGATATTCGCTGCCGGGCATCATGCCCAACGGGATGCCGCCGGCACTTTCAATCACCGAAATCTCACCCGAGCTTGTCCGCCTCAAAACGGGATGATGGCCTGCCGATGCGAATTCCATCTTCTTGGAGCGCCGGTCAAAGACCAGATAAAGCAACGTGACGAACATGCCGCGCGTGCTGTTCTGCGCCAGGATGTCATTTAAAATCCCCAAGAGCGTCGTCGGAGCGCTATAGTGCGGCGCGAGAAAACGAAAATTCGAAATCGTGTTGATCATAAAAAGCGCTGCGGGGACCCCCTTGCCGGAAACGTCCGCGATCAGCAATCCGATGCGGTCCTCGTCCAAAAGCACCGCATCATAAAAATCCCCGCCGACATCGCGGGCAGGCAACGTCCGTGCGACGACCTCAAGCGGCAGCGCCATCTTCGAAAGATCGGGCAGAAAGTTTTGCTGGATCTCGCGCGCAATGGCAAGTTCCTGTTTGGCCTTTTCTTGTTTGACGATTTGCGTATGCATCTTTGCGTTTTCAACGGCCAGGGCCGCCTGATCGGCAAAGATTTCAAACAACTCCAAATCACTGCCCGTAAATGCCTTCCGCTTTTGCGGATTAATGGCCTCAATGACACCGATAATTTTCCCTTTGGCCTTTAGAGGCACGCAAACAATGGCCTTGGAAGAAAATCCGGTGTCTTGATCGAAACGTTGGGCAAAACGCTTGTCCTGTCGCGTATCATTGACGATCAAAGACTCGCCCGTCTTCGCCACATATCCCGCAATCCCTTCCCCCACGCTCACCCGGAACTGTTCGACAAGATGGCTGCCTTGTTCGCCCAACGCGACCCTGAAAATAAGTTCCTGAGTTTTTTCATCGAGAAGGAGAAGCGACGCGACTTCCGCATTCATCACTTCGGCGGCCGTTGACATGATGACCGTCAACAACTCATCGAGGTCCAGCGTCGAATTGAGCTTGCTGTTGACCGACAACACCTTCCGAAGGTGCTCGACGGTCTGTCTCGCGTCCTGGGGGCTAAATTGTTTTTTCATTTAGAACCACCACCGGAAAAAAAATCCTAAAAGGGCCGCGTAAATATAACTGAACAGGAAATCCGTTTTGTCCCGTAATTTCTTTGAAAACAACCTCGGAATTCCCACCAAAGGCGAGGCGATCAACCAACCGATACCGGGCGAAAACAAAAAGAGCCCCGCGATCAAGGTCCTTTCGATCATCGCATGGATCATCTCAAAACGCGTGATGGCATGATCCGGCCGCGACACCTGTGCAAAATAACTCATGCGAAAGGCATGCAGCAGGTAACTCCCGGCGAAGGTCGCCAAGACAAACAGGATCATCAACAAAACCACCGGGTTGCTTGAGTAATACGCACTTAACACCGGGTGGTCCGAAATGCCGAGCGCGAGCCTGCTGACCGGCAAAACCATGACGGTCCCGATCACGGCGAAATGAACGATTTGGTCCGTCACAAATGCAACGAACATCCGCTTGGGGTTTTTTTGAACGGCATATTTAAGTTCATCCTGAAAATAATGCGCGGCCGTCAAACCCGTCAAGCAAATCCAGACCGACGGGTATTTCAAAAACGGCGCCGCGAACAATACAGACGTCAAAAAGTGAATGGCGACATGCAGGACATGCCCCCATCGGCTTTTGACCTTCAGCTTGTACAATTCATCAAACTGCAGAATAAAGTCGGCAATCAAATGGGCCAGGTAAAGTCTTAAAAAAAGATACATCCGTCACCTGTCTCTTTCGCGATCACCCGCCCCGATGTGGTTTCGCGCGGCTTTCGCATGTTAGTTATCGACCGTCTAATCTAAAAATAGAAGAGCGTAAAAGGTCCTTCGGCCAAACCCGCAAACCGGAATCTTTATCATCGGGCGTCTGTTCACACACGTTGGGCACGGTCATGGCGTATCCGCGGAAACATAAAAAGCCGAGCGACTCACAAACCGTTCGGCAAAACCGGCAACGACGTTTTGGAAATGCGGGCGAGACAAAGAAGCGTTAAGGCATAGCAAATGCCGCCGAGGTAATAATTGGTGGAAATACCGAAATAGATCGAAAAGAAAACAGCCAAGGCCGAACAGAGCACCCCAAAAATTCCGTTGAGCGCCCAAAACCACGGCGTGTCGGAATCGGCGACTTTCCGTACCAGCGTCATGCCCGTCGGAAAGAACAACCCCATCAGGATCCCAAGCGGGGCGATCATCATGATCGAGGCGATGATTTTCCAAAACATCGTGGCAGCCACCATCGCACCCCCAATCTGAAGATAGGCCAATCGCACCAAAAAAATCGCGCAGACCGTCAGGACAGGATAAACAAAGATCCAAGGCCGCTTTTCTAAAGGCAGGCGTTCGCTCAGCGCGCTTCCGCACCCCGTACTGGCGATGATCGTAAAAAGGACGATGCCCAAGGCGTAAAAAGGATGCCCCAGAAAAACGGACAGGTTCTGCATCAATCCGATTTCCACAAACATGAAGCCGGCACCGATCAGGCTGAAATAAAAGGCACCGGGACGGAACACGCACACCCTGCCGCCGGCCTTTTTGCGTTGCCAGTCCGATATTTTTAACGGTAGTACGATCGTCACCAGCACCAGCACCAGCAAGATCACAATCAATTCGATCAGCGTGCAGGTCGCGACATAATTACCGCGCATAACACCGGGATTGAGGATCGGGAGAAAGATTCCTCCCAAACTCAACATATTGAAGAAAAAAGGCCGGTCATCGGTAGACGGATTC
>JAQTOZ010000262.1 GCA_028713205.1 Candidatus Omnitrophota bacterium | reverse complement strand
CCCAAAATCGAAATGTGCTCCCCTTCATGGGCATAGGAGAGCGGTAAAAGCTCATCAAAGCTGATAAAAACCATAATCCCTGCGACAAACGCCAGCAAGAAATCCAAGATGACCGGATTCAGAAACGGCATCAAGACCGCTGCCGCAACCAATGCCCCCACAGGTTCCGCAATCCCTGATCCGAACGAATACCAAAATGCTTTTTTCCGGCTTTGGGTCGCGTAGTAGATCGGCATCGCAACCGCGATGCCTTCCGGAATATTGTGCATCGCAATCGCACAGGCGATGGGGATCCCCAGTTTAAGATCGCCCAGCGATGTCATAAAAACCGCAATGCCTTCAGGGAAATTATGAATTCCGATCCCTAAGGCGGTCAGGATTCCCGCAGCCAAGATCTTCCGGTCCTTCGGATCCCTTCCCTTCGCATGCTCTTCAATGTATTCGTGAGGGATTAAAAAATCAACGAACATGATAAAAATGATACCCGTAAAAAAAGATATATTGGCGGTTATAAACCCGATCCCCTGAATCGCTTTCGCCAACAGTTCCACAAAGGAAATGTAGATCATGACCCCGGCCGAGAGCCCTAACGAAAATTTCAGGATCTTCTTATTAAAATCTTTGACGAGCAACGAGAACAAGCTACCGATTCCCGTAGAAATCCCAGCGAGGAAGGTTAATAGAAGAGGAATTGCAATCTGCGAACTTTCCATGTCAGCCGCCAGCTCTCATTTCTGTTAAGGCTTCACGCCTCCGAAAACATGGCTTATCCGTTGTATCAATGACCGCTTATTATAATGAAAAAACAACCCATAGCCTACGAGAACTTGTTATCCTAACTTCTCCTCAGGAAAAGTCTTTCCCATCGATTGATCTGTGATATAATCCCTGAAATTCGGGTGGTGCTTGAGTCCGAATTTTTCTGAGAAGGAAACGCCCCCCATACAGAACAAAGAGAGTACGCAGGAATCGAGTCATGCAGGAATCAGAGTATAATCGCTCAATGATGAAATGGCATGCCGGGAAAAAGTTGTTACGCCCGGTCATCGATGAGTACTTTTTCAAGAAGAAACGTCCTATTTGACAGGCCTCGTTAGCTTTTCCTAACGCCCCAATCCACACATCATCTTAAAACCGGCCTTAGTTTGTTGAGATTGAAGAAGCGTATGCGAAGAGCTTCATCCGGTCATCCGGACGACCCTGATTCAATGTCCGTCATGAATCAAAAAATCAAAACAGGAGGAAAAATCAAGATGGTCACAACGACAACAGATTATATCGAAAGAGTGATGGAAGCCGTGAAGATGCGCAATCCCGGCGAACAGGAATATCATCAAGCCGTCGGCGAGGTTTTGGATTCTTTGCGGGCCGTCATCGACAAGAATCCCGAATTCGAAGACGCGGCCATTCTGGAAAGAATCGTGGAACCGGAAAGGCAAATCTTGTTCCGAGTTCCGTGGCAGGACGACAAAGGGAAGGTTCAGGTCAATCGCGGATTCAGAATACAGTTTAACTCTGCAATCGGCCCCTACAAGGGCGGGATCCGGTTCCATCCCTCGGTGTATATCGGAATCATCAAATTTCTCGGTTTTGAACAAATTTTCAAGAACTCCCTGACGGGACTGGCCATGGGCGGCGCCAAAGGCGGATCGGATTTCGATCCCAAAGGCAAATCGGATTCCGAAGTCATGCGCTTTTGCCAAAGCTTCATGAGCGAGCTGTTCCGCCATATCGGCGCGGACACGGATGTTCCTGCCGGTGATATCGGCGTCGGCGGCCGTGAAATCGGATTCTTGTTCGGCCAGTGGAAAAAATTGACCACCTTGCACAACGGCGTGTTGACGGGCAAAGGGCTCGCCTACGGCGGTTCGCTTGCGAGAACGGAAGCAACCGGATATGGCTGCGTGTATTTCTGCGACGAGATGTTGAAGGAAAGCAAAAATTCGTTCGACGGAAAAACGGTGGTTGTTTCCGGTTCCGGAAACGTCGCCATTTATGCGCACGAAAAAGCAACCCAACTGGGCGCCAAGGTCGTTGCCATGTCGGATTCCAGCGGGTTCATCTATGACAAGAACGGAATCAATCTGGATACGATCAAGCAGTTAAAGGAAGTGGAACGAAAACGGATCAAAGAATATACCAAGGAACACAAAAACGCTCAATATACCGAAGGCTGTTCGGGGATTTGGAATATCAAGTGCGATATTGCTCTCCCCAGCGCGACCCAAAATGAGCTGGACGGTAATGCGGCGAAGACGTTGGTCAAAAACGGCTGTCTCGCTGTCGCGGAAGGTGCCAACATGCCTTGCACCCCGGATGCCGTCAAAGTATTCTTGGACAACAAAATCCAATACGGCCCCGGCAAGGCTGCGAACGCCGGTGGCGTCGCAACTTCCGGCCTGGAAATGGCGCAAAATTCTCAACGCCTCAACTGGACGTTTGAGGAGGTCGATGAGAAATTGCACCGGATCATGGTCAACATTCACCGTGCCGCGAAAGAGGCGGCCGATGAGTACGGCACTCCGGGAAATCTCGTCAATGGCGCAAACATTGCCGGGTTCCTGAAAGTGGCCAAGGCCATGATGGCGCAAGGCCTGGTTTGATTCGATCGAAGCATCGTTGGACCGAATCAATCTTTGCCATGAGTTGAATCTCGATCCTATGACGTTCTCCCTAACCGGAACGGGCGTCATGGGGTTGAGCGTACTAAGCAATCGCGAACGACTTCAGAATTCGGTTATCCGAACACCGTGTACGCGAAAAACGCACGGCAACATCGTTTTTTTCAGAACCGATGGTTGAAGTATCCCGCCCCGGATAGGACACGAGGTCATTATGGATTCGCCAGTCTCCGTCAGCACGGGTTTAAAAGGGTTTGACAAGATCATCAATGGCCTGCGCAAAGGCGATAATGTCGTTTGGCAAGTCGATTGCATCGAAGATTATTTTCATTTTGCCCTGTCCTTTATTGAGCATTCTCTGCAAGAAAACAAAAAGCTCGTTTACATTCGATTTGCCAATCATGCCCCGCTTGTCGAGCCTTCGGATTCAAGAATCACAACGTATCAATTAAGTGCCTACGAAGGGTTTGAATCGTTTGCCACAAAGATCCATAGCATCATTTCGCAGGAAGGCCCCGGGACCTATTATGTTTTCGATTGCCTGTCCGACCTCCTATCTGCCTGGGCCACCGATTTGATGATCGGCAATTTTTTTGTCGTCACCTGTCCTTACCTTTTCGAATTAGACACCATCGCCTATTTCGCGCTTTTGCGTGAACGGCATTCTCACAAAACCATTGCCCGGATCCGTGAGACGACCCAACTGTTACTCGACGTTTATCACTGCGAAAACACCCGTTATTGCCACCCGATCAAAGTATGGAACCGTTATTCCCCGACGATGTTTCTGCCGCATGTGGAGGAGAACAATCAATTCATCCCCCTAACCAACAGCCTGGATGCCACCCGCCTCTTCGCCCATATCTTCCGTGACCGGGAGCAAAGCGCTATCCGAAAGCTGGATTATTGGGACCAGTTGTTCCTTGACGCGGAGAATCTGACCAAAGAGAATTTATCGTCCGAAGACAAGGACAAGCTTCTGCAGAAATTATGCGGCATCATGCTAAGCCGCGAGGAGAAAATCACTCAACTCATCAAAAAGAACCTCGCCCTCGAGGATTTGCTGCAGATCAAATCCCGGCTAATCGG
>JAQTOZ010000054.1 GCA_028713205.1 Candidatus Omnitrophota bacterium | reverse complement strand
GTCCGATCCACTCGGAAAAGCGGGCATGGCGGTTTTAAAAAAAGAAAAAAGCCTTCACGTGGATGAATGCACGGGGCTGAAACCGGACGAACTGAAAGGCATTATCGGTCAATACGATGCTGTGATCGTTCGAAGCGGGACGAAACTGACGGCGGATGTTCTGGCCAAAGCGGACAAGCTTCGCGTCGTCGGCCGCGCGGGGGTCGGGGTCGACAATGTCGATTTGGCGACGGCCACGAAGCGCGGGATTATCGTGATGAACACGCCGGAAGGCAATACGATCTCGACGGCGGAGCACACGTTTTCCATGCTGATGGCGCTGTCGCGCAACATTCCGCAGGCTTGCGCATCCGTTCGGGCGGGGGAATGGAAGCGTTCGGCGTTCCAGGGTGCCGAACTGTTCGGCAAGACCCTCGGTGTGATCGGTTTCGGAAGAATCGGCCGTGAAGTTTCCAAACGCGCGGTTGCCTTCGGCATGAAGGTCTATGTCTTCGATCCGTTTATCTCAAAGGACAGCGTGAAAGAAATGTCCGTTGAATTTGCGGAGCTCAAGACGCTGCTTGCCAAAGCGGATTACATTACGGTGCACACGCCGCTGACTCCGGAAACGAAATACCTGATCAATTGTGAAACCATAAAACTATGCAAAAAAGGTGTCAAACTCATTAATTGCGCGCGCGGGGGTATCATCGAGGAGAAGGCCATCCTGGAAGGGATTGAGGCCGGTATCGTTTCGGGAGTGGCTTTGGACGTTTTCGAGAAAGAGCCGCCCGTGGATCACCCGCTCTTAAAACTTTCGCAGGTGATCGCAACGCCGCATTTGGGTGCTTCGACCCATGAAGCCCAGGAAAATGTCGCGATCGACGTGGCCCATCAGGTCGTGGATGCGCTTCACGACCGCGCGATTAAAAACGCGGTCAACCTGCCGAATTTGGACCCGGAGGCCTTGAAGGTCTTAAAGCCGTGGATTTTGCTGGCCGAAAAAATGGGACTTCTTTACACGCAGCTTTTCGGCGGGACGCTCAAGTCGGTGACGATCCGTTACGGCGGTGAAGTGACCAATTATGCGTTGGCACCGCTGACGATCGCCTTGTTGAAAGGATTGCTGGCGCCGATTTGCGGTGAAACCGTTAATTTTGTGAATGCATCGTCCTATGCGAAAGAGCGCGGGATCGCCGTGAACGAAAGCCGCAGCACGCGCAGCGAGGATTTTACGAATTATATTGAGTTGGAAATTCCCAGCAATGGCATAACCCATCGTATCATGGGGACCCTGTTTGAAAATCTGGCGCCGCGGATTGTCCGCATCGATGAGTTTTGGGTCGACGTCGAGCCGATCGGTTCCGTGATCTTCATTCAAAACGAAGACCAACCCGGCGTGGTGGGGACTTTGGGGACGATCCTGGGGAAGAGCAAAATCAATATTGCCGAAATGTCCCTGGGACGGGTGAAGAAGGGCAAAAAGATGCTTGCGATGACGGTGATCAATACCGACAGCGAGATGCCCGAAAGCGTCCTGAAGGAAATCAAAAAGTATGATCCCATTCTTGATGTTAAGGTCGTGAAATTGTGAACCGGATCCTGATCGGGGCTCAATGGGGTGATGAGGGGAAGGGGAAAGTCATCGACCTTCTCAGCGCGGACAGCGATGTCATCGTGCGCTATCAGGGCGGGAACAACGCCGGCCATACGGTCCGCCTGGAAAACCGCAAGTTTGTTCTCCATCTGATCCCTTCCGGTATTTTGCAGCGCGGCAAGGTCTGCATCATCGGCAACGGGGTGGTGGTGGATCCCAATGCGCTGATCGATGAAATCGAGACCTTGGAAGCGCGCGGTGTCCGGGTTTACGGCCGTTTGTTTGTCTCCGAGCAGGCGCATATGATCTTTCCTTACCATTCATTGATTGATAGCCTGCGCGAAGAATCCATCTCAAAGTCGGAAATGATCGGTACGACCAAGCGGGGCATCGGACCTTGTTATGCCGATAAAATGTCGCGGGTCGGAATACGCGTGGGCGATTTGAGATACCCCGACTATTTCAAAGAGCGCTTGGGACAGGTTTTGCGCGAGAAAAACGATGTCCTCAAAAAAATCTACAACCATGCCGGTTTGTCTTTTGAGGGGATTTTGAAGGATTACCGGAGATATGCCCGCAAGATTTTGCCGTTGACGATTGACACGGGGCTTTATCTTCACGAGGCCTGCCGGAAAGGGAAAGACATCCTTTTTGAAGGTGCGCAGGGAACCTTTCTCGATGTCGATCACGGGACCTATCCGTTTGTCACGTCTTCCAACGCCACGGTGGGCGGTGCGATTACGGGGAGCGGGATTAGTCCGACGATGATTGACCGGGTGGTGGGCGTGGTCAAGGCGTATACCACGCGCGTCGGTGAGGGCCCGTTTCCGACGGAGTTCCCTTCGCGGCTCATGATGCAGATACAGAAAAAAGGGGAGGAATTCGGCGCGACGACGGGGCGTCCGCGGCGTTGCGGTTGGTTTGACGCGGTGCTCGCGCGAAAGGCCGTCCGGCTCAACGGCTTGGATGAAATGGCCGTGATGAAACTCGATGTCCTTTCGGGACTCAAGGAATTGAAGATTGCCGTGGCGTACCGTTTCCGGGGCCAATTGCTTAAGAATTTTCCTCACTCGATTTATGCCTTGTCCCAGTGCAAACCGGTTTATCAGACGATGCCGGGTTGGCAGGAAGACATCACCCATGTCCGGCGGTGGAAGCATTTGCCCGAAAAAGCGAAGAAATACCTAAAACGACTGGAAGCACTTCTTGAAACGGAAATCAAAATTGTTTCCGTGGGAAGCGAACGGAATCAGACAATCCACGTGTGATGGGAGCGCTCAGAACGAAGGAGTAAGCGGCCGGGCCCTTGGCGAATGACGGTACCGGGCGTTCTGTCCGTTTCGAGCAAGAAACATTATCCCGGGTTGTCGAGCAGGCCGAAATGACCCAAAATATTCCTTATCACGTTGCGATGATTATGGACGGAAACGGCCGGTGGGCCGAGCGGCAGGGGCTTCCCCGGATCCGCGGCCATCAGGTCGGCGTTGAGCGTGTCGAGGAGATCATCAGTGCCGCCCCCGAATTCGGCATCAAGTATCTCACCCTCTATGCCTTTTCCAAGGAAAACTGGCGGCGTCCGAGTCACGAAGTCAATTTTTTGATGGAGCTCCTTTCGACTTACCTGGATTGCGAGCTCGCGACCATGAAGAAGAACAACATCGTCTTTAACACCATCGGTGATTTGGCCGACCTGCCGAAAGTGATCCAGGAAAAAATCGCGAGGAACAAGAAAGAGACCGGAACCAACACCGGCCTGGTGGTGACCTTCGCGTTCAGCTATTCATCGCGCCATGAGATCACGCAGGCCTGCCGGAAAATTGCGGGCGAGGTCGCGGAGCAAAAACTCAGGTGCGAAGACATCAGCGAACAAACCATCTCCGACCATCTCTATACCGCGGGGCTTCCCGACCCGGACCTCTTGGTCCGTACCAGCGGTGAAATGCGGATCAGCAATTTTTTGTTGTGGCAGATTTCATACGCAGAATTGTATGTGACGGAGAAATATTGGCCGGAATTTAACAAAGAGGAACTTGCGAAGGCCGTCGAGTCTTTTCAAAAAAGAGAAAGGCGTTTCGGCCGTACGCACGCCGCCGAAGCCGACCCAAAGACCTCACCCAGTTTCCCGGGAGTGAAACCATGAGACAAATCCATAAGCGATTGCTGGCCTCGGCCGGGTTTATTTCGGTGGCGGCCTACACCATCTTTTTTGCGCCGCGTTGGTTTTTCTTTATCTTTGTCGAAGTTTTTATTCTCTTGGGGCTCAACGAATTTCTAAGCCTCGCCGAGAAAAAAGGGGTGACCATCCACCGTATTTTGACGTTGACCTTCGGCGCCCTGGTTCCTTTTTCCGTGTTCTTTCATTCCGATTCCGTGATCCTCATGCTGGCCATGCTGGCCGTGCTCGTGATGCATTTCAAACCCAGTTTGCGGGATCAAGCCTTGATCAGTACCGCGGTCATGGTTTTCGGCATTTTGTACGTGGCCTGGTTTTGCTCCTATCTGATCAAGATGCGCTATCTGAATCACGGCGGGTGGTGGGTCTTCTACACGATCCTTTTGGTCAAGGGCGGCGATGCCGGAGCTTACTTCGTCGGCAAAAATTACGGCAAGATCAAATTGATTGAGCACATTAGCCCGAACAAGTCCGTGGAAGGCGCTGTCGGCGGATTTTTGACGACGGTGGCCCTGTCACTTTTGTCCTTCATCTATTTGCCCCACGTTCCGTTTGTCCATCTCTTGGTTTTGGGTATTTTGACCGGGCTTTTAGCGCAATTGGGGGATTTGGCCGAAAGCGTGATGAAACGGGATGCGGGTGTCAAAGATTCCGGGGCCGTTCCCGGTTTGGGCGGTATCCTCGATATTTTGGACAGTCTGATCTTGACGATCCCGTTTATTTATTACTACATCACCATTGTTTTGGGCGAAATGATATGAAATCTCTGGCCATTCTCGGTTCCACGGGCTCGATCGGTGTCAACACCCTCCGGATTGTTCAAACCCATCCCGACCGTTTTTGCGTGAAGGTGATCGCGGCGCGGCACAATGCCGAGGCCTTGTTCCAGCAGGCGAGCGAGTTTCATCCGGAATTGGTGTGTCTATATGAAACGGAACATGCCGCCGCATTGGAGAAGAAATTAAAACGGCTCAAGATTCCGCTGGTGACGGGGGACGAAGGGTTGGTGGAGGCCAGCACGTATGCCGGCGTCGAGAAGGTTGTCTTCGCCATGGTCGGGTCGGCCGGGCTTCTGCCGATTTTTGCTGCGATCCGTGCGCGCAAATCCGTAGCGGTGGCCAACAAGGAACCGCTGGTGATGGCCGGCGCACTGCTGATGCGTGACGCACGCCGTTTCGGAGTGACCATTCTGCCGATCGATAGCGAGCATTCGGCCCTGTGGCAATGCCTGGAAGGGCGCTGTCCCGAATCAATTCAAAGGCTTATTCTGACTTCTTCCGGAGGGCCTTTCCGGACCCGGAAAGGGACGTTTGCGAAGATTACGCCGCGCGAAGCGTTAAAACATCCCAAATGGAAAATGGGTCCCAAGATCACGATTGATTCGGCGACGTTGATGAACAAAGGGCTCGAGGTGATCGAGGCCGCGAACCTTTTTGGCGCGCCCTCAAACCGGATCGAGGTTTTGATCCATCCCGAGGCGATTGTCCATGCCATGGTGGAATTTGTCGACGGAAGCCATCTCGCCCATCTCGGGATCACCGACATGCGTCTTCCGATTCAATATGCTTTAAGTTATCCCGAACGTTTAAACAATCATTTGCCGACTCTCGATCTCGCGCATTTGGGCAGCCTCCATTTTGACAAACCCAATTGCGACCGGTTCCCGTGCCTGAAGCTCGGCTACGAGGCCAGCCGCATGGGCGGCACCGTGCCGGCGGTACTGAATGCCGCCAACGAAGTCGCCGTCGCGAAATTTCTGGGGCACAAATTGGCTTTTACGGGCATTCCGGGACTGATTGAAGATGTGATGGAGTCGCATCAGTTGGTGAAGGACCCGACGCTCGAGGAGATCCTCGACGCGGATGAGTGGGCGCACGGCCAGGCGGAGACCTGCTGCCATTAGGTGTTTAACCGGATTATCGAATTTTTCGCCGCAAAACGCGGCAGGTCCGTTGAGTTGGTTCATAGGACTGTCAATCTCTTAGAAGGGAGCTTTTATGAGTTTTCTTTTGGCGATATTGCCGACGCTGGTGGTCCTCGGCATTCTGATTTTAATCCATGAGCTCGGACATTTTATTGCCTGCCGGCTCTTAAAGGTCCGTGTCGAAAAGTTTTCCATCGGCTTTGGTCCGGAACTCTTTTCATGGCAGGGCAAGCAGACCCGCTATGCGCTGTCGGTTTTGCCGCTGGGCGGATATGTCAAACCCGCCGGAGAGACCGTCACGGAATTGGGGGAATCCGGCCCTAAACCGGGAGATTATCTGGCGGCGCCTCTTTGGGTGCGCATGCTGATTGTGGTGTCGGGTGTTGCGATGAATTATATCCTGGCCTTTTTCCTTTTTGCGGCGGTCTTTATGATCGGACGCCCGATCCCGGGAACCACCGTGGGGTCTTTTGTTCAAGGTTATCCCGCCAGCGCGAGCGCGTTGCGGATCGGGGACCGTATCACGCAGGTGAACCGGAAACCGGTCGCGACCTGGTATGAGTTAACGGACGCTTTGGGTCTGGCTTCGGAATCCGGCGTGCACTTGGATGTGGAGCGCAAAGACGCCAATTACGGGCTGATCCGCGTTTCTCTGATCGTGGTCCCCAAGACCGAGGAAGTCAAAGATGTTTTCGGAAAAATGCACAAGATGAAACGCCTGGGGATTACGCCGAACGCGGAATCCAATGTGTTTGAAAAATATAATTTTACCGAAGCCTTGCAGCATGCGTGGACCACGGAAGTGTATTTGACGGTCATGACCCACAAGGCGGTCTTTTATCTGATCATGGGGCAGATGTCGCTGAAGACGTTGGCGGGGCCTGTCGGGATCATCTCCATTACGGGCAGCGCCGCGAAGCTGGGATTGCCGTATGTGCTGCAATTGATGGCGACTTTGAGCGTGTCGCTCGCGGTGATCAATCTCTTGCCGATTCCTGCCTTGGACGGCGGGCATCTTGTTTTTTTGCTGATCGAAGGCATTCGCCGCAAACCGGTGAGCCTCGCGGTCCAGGAAAAATTCGCGCAGGTTGGTTTTGCATTATTGATGGTCTTGATGGTGTTTGTCGTTTACAACGATTTGGTCAATTTGGACGTGCTGAGTAAAATCAAAGGTGTTTGGAGCCATCTGGCGAACCGTTAGGCCCCGGTATCCTTGAAGGAGCGTGCGATTGGTATGAAATGGTCACAAACATTGATTCCGACTTTGCGAAATGATCCGAAGGATGCGGAGGCCGTCAGCCATAAGCTGGCCTTGCGTGCCGGCTTGATCCGGCAGCTTTCCTCCGGCGTTTACAGCTATCTGCCGCTCGGATTTCGTATCCTCCATAAAATCATCCGCATTGTGCGCGAGGAAATGCTCCAAGCCGGCGCGGAAGAACTGTTGATGCCGGCGCTTCACCCGGCGGAGTTGTGGAAAAAATCCGGTCGCTATGAATCGTTGGGAGAAGATAAAATCGCTTTCAAAAACCGCGCGGGACATGAATTCGTTCTCGGGCCCACGCACGAAGAGGTGGTCACGGAACTGGTCGGCAGTTCGATCAAATCATTCCGGGATTTGCCGGTGACGCTCTTTCAGATCCAGACCAAGTTCCGCGATGAAGCCAGGCCGCGTTTTGGCGTCATCCGCACCAAGGAATTTATCATGAAGGACGCTTATAGCTTTGACCGGGACGAGGCCGGGCTCGACCGGAATTATCAAAGTATGGCCGAAGCCTACCGCCGCATTTTTACCCGCTGCGGTCTTCGCTTTCAGGTGGTGAAAGCAGACCCGGGACTTATGGGCGGCAAGACGAGTCAGGAGTTTATGGTGGAATGTCCTTACGGCGAAGATCGCGTGGCGACGTCCGATCAAGGATACCTTGCAAGCCTTGATATCGCCGAACGCGGTGATCCTCAACTCAAAGCGTCGGCACCCCAATCGGTGAAGCCTGAGGGCTTTGACACGCCGAATCTGCGCACGATCGATGAAATCAGCCATCGCTTCAAAGTTGCGCCGCATCAAATGATGAAAACCATTATTTATATGGCGGACGGAAAACCTCTTGCGGCCTTGGTGACGGGAGACAGTGAAGTGAATGAAGGAAAACTCAGGCGTCTTGTCGGGGCCAAAGAGCTCCGGCAGGCGACGTCCCAGGAAATCCAGGAAGCGACCGGCGCGCCGGTCGGATTTGCGGGGCCGGTGGGGCTCCGGATTCCCGTTTATGCGGATTGGGACATTCTGGGTGTGGCCGACGGCGTGACGGGTGCTAATCAAAAGGACAAGCATCTGAAGAATGTGAATGTGGCCCGCGATTTTCAGCCTGCGAAAGCGGGCGATATCCGTTATGTCAAAGAAGGCGATTTGGCCCCGGACGGACACGGCCGCTTGAAACTTACGACGACAATGGAAATCGGACACATTTTTAAGCTGGGGACGCGATACACCGAGTCTATCGGCGCCTGTTTTATCGATGAGGCTGGTCAGAAGAAACCGGCCATCATGGGCTGCTACGGGATCGGCGTGAACCGGATTTTGGCCTCGGCCATCGAGCAACATCATGATGACAAGGGGATGATTTGGCCGGCGGCGATCGCGCCGTTTGATGTGATGATCTTGACCATCAATCAGACCGATACGGCCACCCGTGAGGCGGCGGAAAAAATCCATGCCGAACTTGTGTCACTGGGGCTCGAAGTGTTGTATGATGATCGCGACGAACGGGCCGGCGTGAAATTTAATGACGCGGACCTGATCGGAGTTCCCACACAGGTGATTCTCGGGGAACGTAATTTAAAAGAAGGCCTGATCGAGATCAAGACGCGCGCGACGGGGGCGACGGAAAAAGTTCCGTTGAGCGATCTGCGGGGACGTTTTGAAGCTGTGCGTTAAGCGTCGGAAACAGTATCCATGAGGACTCAAGATGGGAGATCCAACGATGTTCGGAGCCGGTGATTTATTCGGGAATTTTCAAATGATCCAAAAGCTTTTGAAGGACGAGAATTTCAGGACGCTCATGATGCATCCCAAGTTTCAGGACATGATGAAGGATCCCGATTTCCAGGAAGCGATCCGCAAGAAAGATATCTCGAGCGTCGTGGGAAATCCGAAGTTTGCCACGCTCATGCAGGACCCCGAACTGGCGGGTTTGGTGACAAAACTTGATCTTTCTGATTTGTTTAAGAAATGACGGCCCTGTAGAGACCAAGTGATTTTTTTTAAAGTGATAAGCCGTAAGCAGAAGGCTTCATCGAAGAGTGCTGTTAACAAATAGGCCGTCATTGCGATAACTAATGTAAAAATGCTTCTTAGACAGTATTAGCGGCACAGACTAACCAAATTTAGAGAATCAAGGAGCTTTTAAACCGTGGATGATGTCATCATCGTCGGGGGAGGACATGCCGGGCTTTATACGGCATATCGTTTGGCCTGTGAAGGTTTGCGGGTCCGGTTGTTCGATCAAAAGGACAAAATCGGGTATTCCGTTGTTTGTACGGGTGTGATCGGTGCCGAGGCTTTTTCCAAGTTTGACTTGCCGAAAGAGCACATCATCGGTGCCGTCCAAAACGTACGTTTCGTCAGCCCCTTCGGGACCGTTTTGGATTATTCCCCGCCGGCACCGTTGGCTTGGATTGTCGATCGTGCCCGGTTTAATCTGCATTTTGCGGAACAGGCCTTGGGCCATGGCGCCCAAATTATCACCTCGGCACGCGTGACGGACATCCATATCAAGAAACAAAATGTCAGCGTGTGCACGGTCTTACAGGACGGCGAGGTCAAGACCTGGGATGCCAAAGCGATTGTCCTCGCGACGGGAGTCAATTACAAATTATTTGACGCGGTGGATCTGATACCGGCCAAAAAATTCTTGTGTGGCGCGCAGGCCCAAATTCCCTATGAAGGCGATGACCGGACACAGATTTATGTGGGGCGCGAAGTGGCGCCGGGTGCGTTCGCGTGGGTTGCTCCGATCAATCATCGCGGGGCACGGGTCGGCCTGCTGTGCGAGGAGCAGCCGTTGATTTACATACGCAGGCTGCTGGACCTCGTGAGGCCGGGATGGCGCGATGATATTCCCGAGTCGGACATCGAAGTGCGGCCGGTCGCGCAAGGACCGATTGACCGGAGTTATACGGATCGCGTTCTTGTGGTGGGCGAAGCGGCAGGCCAGATCAAGACCACGACGGGTGGCGGTATCTATTACGGTCTTTTGGGCGCGGAGTTTGCCGTGGAGACCCTCAAGAAGGCCTTTCAAAAGAACCAGTTCAAGGCGTCGTTTCTGTCCAACTACGAGCGTTTGTGGAAGAAGCGCATTGCGGACGAATTGCAGTTCGGGTATTATTTCCGCAAGCTTTTTTCGAAATTCTCCGACGAGCAAATCGAAGAATTTTTAAGCCGGGTCAAAGAGGAAGATGTCCTCAACGCGTTGCAGCAGGAAGCGGATTTCGATTGGCACAAGAGTGTGATTTTTTCCATCTTTAATATTCCGACCGTGCGGCGCATGATTCAGCAACCGTTTTAATTTGAGAGCGGTAGCATTTATTTATTTTTATGCCGGAACCGACCATCCATATCGCTGCTCTGAATGTCGAACTTTTTATTCCCGCCTCAAATTCGCTCAAGACCAAACGCATGGTTTTACGGAGCATCAAGGACCGGCTTAAGAATCAGTTCAATGTCTCGGTGGCCGAGGTTGATTACCTGGATAAATGGCAGCGGGCCAGATTGGGGATTGTGATGATCAGTTCGGACAAGACCGTCGTCGAAGGCTCTTTTCAGGCCATTCTTGATTTTATGGAAACCGTAAGAGATACCGAAATCACCCAAAGTAATATTGAATTTCTTTAGCCCGCACAATTCAGGGGACCGGTCGGAGATCAATCGACCTGTCCCCTGAATTAGCCGGTTTGGCCCGCCATGCCGGCGCTTCTCAATTTATTCCCCGTTTTTGACGTTAATTAGGAGTGCTATGAAACACCGTCCTATCATTTCTGCGTTTTTTGCCGCCACGATCATTCTTGGTGCCTCTTTGTGTCCGGCGCAGGTTTCTGCCGATGATCAATGGACCAAACTGGGCCGCGGCATCTGCAATTTGTCCACGGGGTTGTTCGAGGTTGTTTATCAACCGTATGAGATGGGAAAAACCGAGCGCTGGTTGATTGCGGCCACGGGCGGTGTTGGCAAAGGACTGGCGCTTGGGACGGCCAGGACCTTTGTCGGGCTTTATGAGATTTTCACATTTCCCTTCGGGGGCGCTTCCAATTATCAGCCGATCATCCTGCCGGAATTTGTGGTTCCGCCGGCTTATCCTCCCGTCAAAGACTGGCCGCACGATTACCAGATCAGTTGAGACAGTCCTGCACTTTAAAAAGCAAAGCCCTCCACCCATCGGTTATGTTAAGATGAATAAACGGGAAAGGCTGTTCGTCTAAGCCAAGGAAAGGGTCAATCCCGATGATCGATCCAGACCATGCGTATGTCATCAAAGCACAGGCCGGCGATAAGAAGGCTTTCGGTCAGCTCGTCAACCATCATTATGAGATGGTCTATGCCGTCGCTTACGGAATTTTACATCATCACGAAAGGGCGCGTGATGTGACCCAGGATGTTTTTCTAAAAGTTTTTCGGGACATCGGGCAGTTCCAGGGAAAATCCAAGTTCAAGACCTGGCTTTATCGTGTGACCGCCAATGCCGCGTTGGACGAAGCCCGTAAAAAAAATCCCTCCCAGTCGCTAGATCAAGACGAATCCGATGAGGATGACGGCCCTCCGCCGCTTCAGATTGCCGACCGGAAGGCGGGACCGAGGGATCAGGCTGCCCGGCATGAACTGCGGGACCTCCTGGAGCGGGCGATCCGTAAACTTTCACCCGAACACCGCGCGGTTTTGGTTTTGCGCGAATGGCAGGAATTAAGTTACGAGGAAATTGCGGAGGCTTTGGGGATCGAGTTGGGAACGGTCATGTCGCGTATCCATTACGCGCGTAAAGAGCTCGGCAAAATCCTGGAAAATTATGATGATTTATTATTGAATATTTAGCATCGCGGCGGAGTCTAAGCGGTGCGGGCTTGTTTTGTTGTGAAAATCATGAAGCAAAGGAGGGGGATCGGCGATGACGCGTGAAAATCGAGAGAAGCAAATGAACCGGTTGTACCGTGATTATTTGCATCGCGAAGTCCGGAACCCTTTGGTCCGGGAAGAAAAACGTAAGTTGATTGAAACCTTTTTTACGGAATCCGCTCCGCGGTGGGGATGGCAAAAGCCCCTGGCGTTTGCGGTCGGGATTGTCGCGGTTTTTTCGTTCCTGGTGTTTTTTGCCTATCAACACCCCGCCTGGGTGCCCCAAAGTATTTCTACCCATCAGCTGGCTCAACCGGCACCGGTCCAGCCGGAGCCGATATTGGAAATCCACCCCTTGGTCACCGAGGTGAAGCGCTTGACAAGCCGGGTAGGCCCGACTATGGTGTACCAAAAAATGTACCGAGAAACTCCCATCACGATTGTCTGGGTTTTCGCCAATGGAGAGGTCCTATGAAAAAAATGAGAAGAGGCATTGCGATTTTGATTCCGGTTTTAGCTTTTTGTTTGGTTTTGCCTTTTTTGAGAGCTGAAGTGAATGAGCGGGTCATGGTGACGGTCCTTGTGGCTTCCAATCAGGGGACTGATTTTAATTTGGATAACGATGCCTATCGCGATCAACTCATCAAACTCTTTTCCTATAAATCTTATAGCCAAAAAGATCAGGTCGTCGTGCGTCTGGAGAGGACGAAACGGGAAAAGGTCTCCCTCCCCGGCGGATATGAGCTGCTCTTGTTGCTTCAGGACGAACAAAGCGGTAAGTTGATGGTACAAGCCGTGATACGGAAGGGAGAAACGACATATCTGGACACCATTATGTCGATTCTGAAACCCGGCGTGGCCTTTCTGGGAGGGCCTCCGGCGGAGGGGGGCGTTCTGATCCTTGTCCTCGAATCCGGAATTTAAATTAAAAAATAATGGAAAAACACATTTAAAATGAATAAAATACACCCCCATTCCGTCCTAGATGACAAATTCATCTTTGGGATTTAATGTCAAGAAAGGAGCAATTAGTATGAGAAAGCAATATGCATTAGTGCTGTTGGTTGTGGCGGCTGTTATGGCATTGGGACTTATGGTGCCGACGGCGGCGATGGCTGCGAAGAAAGAGCTCGTGATTGCGGATTTCGATACGGGCGACAAACCCAATAATGTTGGTGGTGATTTCGGTTCCTGGGATAAGGATCCGAATGACGACACCCAGAGTTGCCAGATGTCGTTTGAACCGGATGACTCTTTGGGTGATCCAGCCGGTTATGCCATTCGCTTGGACTATGACGTAGATTCTCCGAATCCTGCTTACAATGGTTTCTGGATGAAGATGAACGGGGAAGATGCGACGCCGTACAATACTCTTAATTTTTACATTAAGGGTGATGCGACTGCGGGATTTACCAAGAGGGTCAAGATTGAGCTGAAGGACATGAGCAATAAGCCTTCTCCTTATATCGTGTCGGGAATCACTGATCAGTGGAAAAAGATCAGCATTCCTTTCGAGAAATTTCGTCGCGTCAACGATTGGAAGAGTTTGAATGAATTTGTCATCGTGTTCGATGATATCAACTCCAATCCAAAAACGGGTACGATTTATCTTGATAACGTTACTCTCTCGGCTGAATAAGCTGTTCGTGAGAGATTTTCTTTCAATTTAGAAGAGCCGGGTCCTAAGAGCGTTTCTTAGGATCCGGTTCTTTTTTTTCTAATGCCGGGGCGGCAGGGGAGCTTCCGATGGCCAAAAAAATCGCAGGTTTCATAGGGGCCCTTTTCTTCATCACCGGTTGCGTCACGTCTGATTTTTTGGGGACTTTGGACCGGTCGACCCTGCCCCCGGAGTTTCATCAAAAAGTCCGGCTGGAAGTGTCCGACAAGTATGAGCTTTATCAGGCCACCCGTTCGGGTTATGACGTCGGTGACCTGCAGGCCTTTCATTCCCAGCATACTTTTCCCATTACCGTCGAAGGTCTTTTCAAGGAGATCTTCGATCAGGTTGAAATGGTCAATAAAGAGGGCGGAATTACCACGGCGGGGCAGGATGAACTTCCCGTTTTCGAGGTCAATATCATCGATATGGCCAACGACATCTACAATGAGGCCCCGGATTACCGCGGTGAAATCACGATTGCCGCCGCGCTGAAAAGCCCGCGCGGCCAGGTCTTCTGGCAGAAGGCCCTTCGCGGTGAAGGTTATGCCCGGGTGGATCCTCAATTTTCGACGGGACTCGGCCCGCAGGAGGCCATGTTGGATGCCGTCCGGGACGCGATGGACCAATTGGCCAAAACCATTATCAACTCGCCTGAAGTCAGGCTTCACTTGAAGCATTACCAGGAAATCGAACAAGCCCGCCGCGAAAAAGAATTCAACGTTTGATACCGGCCCGGTGTGTTGAGGACCTTCCCGCACTCCCGAAATATTTTTTCGGCAAGTTTTTCCCCGCAGGCTGACATTCCCTTATCCTTCTAGCCGGCTTACTCTTAAAGTTTTATTTAATCTTTTGATAAACTGCGAAATATAGCAAAAAGCAACTCAAAAAAACCTGCATGAATTTGACAAAGGACAATCCGGCAAGTAATGTTTGACATGAGACTGCATTACTCATCTCGCCCTGATTGCAATGCGGGCGCGAAATTTTCTCCAGTCCTCAGAAAGGCATGGAAGAAAAATGGAGCGAACCAAAATTGCCAGGAAGAAAAAAGACATTGAGCCTCAACCCGCCATCGCCTTAAGGCCGTTCGAAGAAATCAAAGCGCTGGCCAAAAATCAGCTTGAGCAGCTTTGTCTGCATCAAGGCCGGAATCAAAAAGACGTACTCCGCCGCGCCAACGATACCCTTTCCAAGACCATCAATCAGGCCACGGAACTTGTGGAAATGGTCGACCATTCCCGGTTGATGACGCTTTCCAAAAAGACTTCGGCGAGAAAAATCGCCACAAGCGTCATGACGGATTTGGTGAACCAGATCTTGCATGCGATGCAGTACACATTTCCTTTGGGCAAGATCACCGTACTGAAAATAATTCCGAACGATTTACCGCCGGTGCCTGTCCCGCCGGAACACCTGGAGACGATCCTTTTTCATTTGATCTATCACGCGCGCCAGGTAATCGGAGACAATGTCGGTATCATTACGATTGAGGGCAGGGAGAAACAGCGTCCGGGAGGCGGGGGAACGGCGGACCGTTATTTCGATATACGCGTTTCTTATTTGACCTCCGAAATCCCCGTTTTGGACTTTACGCATCTCTTTGATCCTTTTTATGATACGGCAAACCCGGATTCCTCGGGCCGCTTCGGTCTTTTTATCGCCAAAAAGTTGATCGAGCATCATCACGGGACCATTCAGGTCAATGCCTCGCTTCAAACCATCGCATTCCAAATGGAGTTCCCGGGTTCCTGACGGACGGAGAGACCCAAGTCCCAAGACGCAAGACCCAAGGCCGAAGCACGGGGCATGGGAAAGTAATAGCCTGTTATCCTGACCCTAGGGGACAGGCAATAATTCTCTGCCTGTCCCCTATGGTGTTCTCAGGCCGGGATTGCCCGCCTGTCCGGCAGGCAGGCCGCGCCCCGAAAAACGGGGCTCGCAATGGGCATAAAGGTTACAGAGTGTTGCTATTTTTGAAGTAACAATACCATTTTAGGTATTGAATTTTATTCCGTTGGCTTAAGCCTCTATGCCGTCTGTAGTCTGCCTTAAGCCTG
>JAQTOZ010000053.1 GCA_028713205.1 Candidatus Omnitrophota bacterium | reverse complement strand
CTCCTTAGGGGTTGATTGTTTCTCTCAAAACAAAAAACGACACGCTTGAGTTTTATCTCAAGCTGTTGAAATAAGTTATAGACAATAATTTTAATGCAACGCTAGTGGCCGACAGGCAGGGACCCGCGCGAGGCGAGGGGGCTTCAAATATCCATCCAAGGACAATGCCGTATTGCCGATAATAAACACGATAGACTAATTGAAACCGTAAAGGACCCCATGAGCATCGAAATCTGCACGGTTGAAAGCGCGCGCGACATCGATCAATTTGTCCGCTTTGCCTGGGAAGTCTACCGCGGAAACCCTCTTTGGGTGCCGCCGGTCGTGCGCGACACGAAGAATTTTCTGGCCGGGAAAAGCCTCTTTTTCCGGCATTGCCGCCATCAGCTTTTTATGGCCAAGGAAGATTCCAAAATCGTGGCGACCGTCGCTGCGTTTTACGATCAAAATCTGGTCGAACGCTGGGGCAAAAGGGTCGGACTCCTGGGCTATTTCGAGGCATTGCCCGACCGCGACAAAACCCTGAAGGCATTATTTGAACAAGCGGAGGTCTATCTGCGCCAGCAGGGTGCCGAAACCGTGTGGGCACCGATCAACGGCGGGATTGCGAACCCGTCCGGCGTTCTGGCCAACGCGTACAATCAAACGCCGGTCTTTCTGATGATGTACAATCCGTCCTATTATCACCAGTATTTCCGCAGACTGGGATATTATCCCGTCAAAGAATTGATCGCCTACACCATGGATTTGATGGACGGCCGGCTGAAGCGCAAAATCGGGTTTATCATGAAACGCGCCAAACGTTCGGAGGTGCGCATCCGGTCCTTTGATCGTAAGCATTTTCGCGAGGACTCGGACAAACTGTCGCAGGCCTACTCCGTAACATTCAAATCGCATTGGGGCTACGCGCCGCAGACCGATGACGAGATGTATGAGATCCTGTATCCCATGCGCCTGGCCCTTGATCCCGATCTCATTTTATTTGCGGAACACAAAGGGAAAGTCATCGGCTTTACCCTCACCGTCCCCGATTACAATCCGATTATCCGGAAGCTGAACGGCAATTTGGATCTTCTGAACGGCCTGACCTTTTTGCGCAACAAAAGGAACATCCGGGAGGGCAGGCTGATCGCCATCGGCGTCATCCCGGAATGGCGCGGCAAAGGCGTCTCGCCGCTTTTGATGGCGTCGGTCTACGATGCGATGATACGCAAAGGCTATATCAAATGCGAATATTCCTGGGTCTTCCGCGAAAACATCTCGTCGCAGAACGTAGCGCAAAAGTTCGACAGCGAAACCTACAAACACTACTACGTTTACGAGCGCAACATCGCGGCCGAGGACAAGCAGCGGTTTATCCGGTAACTGACAGACCCAGGACTCAAGACCGGGACGAGGGGAAGAACGACACGGCGAAAGGGTGACGCGGAGACGCGGAGCGGGAGACACGGGGCGCGGGAAAAGACGCAGGATCAAATGCAACCGTAGGGGCAACCCTTGTGGTTGCCCGTCATTCTGAGTCGCTTCGCTATGCGAAGACGGCGAAGAATCGCAGTTTGAAATGAGAGATCCTTCTCCCGCCTCCACCGCCTGTGGCAAGGTTTCGTCCGGGCCGGGATTGGCGGGATCAGGATGACAAACGGATATACTGTCGTAGGCGAAAATACAAAGTTAAAGTAAGCGTTTTACGTCGTACGTTATAGAGGGCACGTAAAACGTATAACAAATAAAACAGAACACTTGTTACTATGAACAAAAAGATTCTGGTCATCGACGACGAAGAAATGCTGACGCGCACGTTTTCCAGGCTCTTTAGAAAACGCGGTCATGAGGTCTTCGTGGCCAACCGCGCCGCCGAGGCCCTGGAGGCCGTTCGTCAAACGGATTTCGACCTGATCCTAAGTGATGTGCGCATGCCGGGCGTCAACGGCGTCGACCTTTGCCGGCAAATCCGGGACCTGCGCAGCGGGGAGGGCAAAAAGCCCGTTCCGGTGATCTTTCTGACCGGTTTTGCCGATGAGACCATCGAGGCTGAAGCCAAACAGCTGAATCCGGTCGCTTATGTCTACAAGCCTTGCGACATGACCGAGCTGATTAATCTCGTGGACGTAACCTTTCAAACTCACTAATCATCAATTCAAAAAACAGGAATGGAATCATGAACCCGTATTCCTTTTCGGTTTTTTTCTTCGCAACAAGCACGCTGTTTATCGGGCTCTTAATTTGGTATAAACAGCGCGACGCCGTCAACCGGAGTTACCTCTTATTTTCCTGTTTTGTGGCGCTTTGGGGCGCGACCTATGCGGTTGTGATCAGCGACGGGGTTCCGGCACCTTGGGCGCTGTTTTGGGCGCGTTTCACAAATGGTTCGGCTTTGTTTATTCCGGTGACATGGTTTCACTTTACTTTGGCCTATACCGGCAATGTCAAAACGCATGAGCGGACATTGAAATACCTGTATGCGCTGGCCTTCGTTGTTTCATGTTTTGCTTTTTCACCGTGGCTGGTGACGGCCGTCAGGCCCGTTTGGCTTTATGAACATTATCCGAAACCGGGGCCGTTTTACAATGTGCTGACCTTTCTTTATTTTGTTCTCGTCCCCGTCGGATTTATCCCCTTGTTTTTGCAGATCGGGAAAACGGCCGGGCAGGCCCGGAAGAGAGTCGTCTGGTTGATGATCGCAACCCTGGCCGGATTTTCCGGCGGGGCGCTGACGTTTGTTCCCATCTACGGCATCCCGCTTCCGCAATACGGCGTCTTTCTCATGCCGGTTTATCCCTTTGTCATGGCCTATCTCGTCGGCCGCAAAAGCCTTTTTGACGAGTATCAGTTGATTCAAGCCATGCAGCGGGACAAATTGGCGGCTATCGGGACGCTTGCGGCGAGCATCAATCACGAAATCCGCAGTCCCTTGTTCGTGATTCAGGGATACACGGATTCTTTTATGGGGCATGTCCAGGACGGACAATTCGGGAATGAGGCCGAATTCAGGGACCAGGCTCTGAAAATGATGTGCAAAATCAATCTTCAGGCGACGCGGGCCATGGATATTATGAAGCGCTTCGCGGTTTTTGCCAAAACGGAGGCGCATCCCGAAAGTCCATCGAGAGCGCTGCGCATTCATGAGGTGTTGGAAAATATTTTGCCCCTGGTAGGGCATGAAATGGAGCTGGATAAGATCGAGTTAATCAACAGTATTCAGCCGGACTTGCCTGCGATCGCGGCCAATGTGAGGCAGGTGGAAGAAATTTTATTTAATCTGATAGTGAATGCCTGCCAGGCGATGAAAAGCGGGGGAAGGATAGAAATCAATGCCGCGTTTGATGCGGAGAAGATCAGAATCAGCGTAAAAGATAACGGACCCGGTATCCCCGGAGACAAAGTGGCACAGATCTTCGAGCCGTTTTACACCACTAAAGAAGAAGGCACCGGTCTCGGACTCTATGTGACCAAGCAATTAGTCGAGCGCAACGGCGGCAGGATTACAGTCGAATCCAGGGTCGGCAAAGGAACGAGCTTTGTGTTGGAATTTGGAAGAGCGAGTGAATGATAAGGACAACAGACAGCAGACGACAGACTACAGACTATAGACCCAAAAAGTCTTTGGTCTGTGGTCTTTGGTCTAACACGGTAAGAAAGTCGAGCAACGAGTGACTCAATGAACATCTACATCATTAGCACCCTTTTTTTTGCATTCAGCGCATTGATTATCGGCTTGTTGATATATCTCAAGCGGCGGGATTCTCTGGGTAAATATTGGTGTCTCTTTTGCGTCTTTAATTGTATTTGGGGTACGGGATATGCGTTACAGATGAGTTATCAGTGGAATTATGAGCATGTTTTATGGGTGTCGCGTATTGCGGATGCGGCAGCCATCTTTATCCCCGTAGCGTGGCTGAGATTTGTCGTTGAATTTTTGGGGTTGAAAGCAAATCGTAAAATATTTGTTCCTCTTTATTTCATTTCGACAGCGATTTTTGTGACTTCGCCGACCGCGATCTTTATCAAAAATCTCAAGGATAAGTCTCATATCGGATTTGAGTATTTTGTTAACGGCGGAGTGGGGTTTTATGCTTTTACCGTTTTATTTGTGCTCATTGTCTGTTTGGGCTTTTATTTGATTTCCAAGGAATTGTTCGGCAAGCAAATCCCTGCGGAAAGAAGACGGCAATTTCAATTTCTGATTTTGGCCACAAGTTGCGGATTCCTCGGCGGCTCGTTAGCATTTCTTCCGGCTTATGATATTGACGTTCCCGCTGCTTGGGGCAGCCTCCTGTTACCGTTTATGCCGGTCTTAATGGTGTTTGCGATAACCCGGTTTCGATTTCTCGACATTGACGAGATCATGAAGGCCGCGCAGAGGGACAAACTGGCTGCCATCGGAACGCTGGCGACGAGTATCAATCACGAGATTAAGAATCCGCTTTATATCATCCAGGGATTCGCGGATTCCTTTTTAGCGAATGTGAAGGACGGTGTTTTCAAAAATGACAGCGAAGTTCGTGTGAAGGCCGAAGATATCTTGAAAAAGATCGGAGACCAATCCCAGCGTGCGCTCGACATCATGAAGCGCTTCGCGGCATTCTCCAAACAGAACCTGGACCGCGAAATGCAAGCAGAGGACATTTCATTGACAGGTCTGATTGAAAATATTATGCCGCTGGTGGGTCACGAGCTGGAGCTGGACAAGATTGAGCTGGTGAAAGATATCCCAGGGGATTTGCCGCCGGTGCGTGCCGACCGCAGGCATTTGGAGGAGATCTTTTTCAATCTGATAGTGAACGCCTGCCAGGCGATGAAAAGCGGGGGAAGGATAGAAATCAATGCCGCGTTTGATGCGGAGAAGATCAGAATCAGCGTAAAAGATACCGGACCCGGTATTCCGGCGGACAAGGTAGCGCAAATTTTTGAGCCGTTTTTTACCACCAAAGAAGAAGGCACCGGCCTCGGACTCTATGTGACCAAGCAATTAGTCGAGCGCAACGGCGGGAAGATCACGGTCGAATCCAGAGTGGGCAAAGGAACGAGCTTTGTGTTAGAGTTTCCTGTGGCAGGGTAGCGGGGGCAAGGGGCATGAGACAAGGGGCGCGGGAAAAGACGCAGGATCAAATGCAAACGTAGGGGCAACCCTTGTGGTTGCCCGTCATTCTGAGTCGCTTCGCTATGCGAAGACGGCGAAGAATCCCGATTTTGAACTGAGAGATCCTTCCCCTTCGCTTTGCTCGGGATCAGGATGACAAACGGATATATTGTCGTAGGCGAAAATACACAGTTAATGAAAGCGTTTTGCGTCGTACGTTATAGAGGGGGACGTAAAACGTAGAACGTAGAACGTAGAACACTTGCTACCATGAACAAAAAGATTCTTGTCATCGACGATGAGGCGGAAATCCGGATTCTTTTGACGGACTATCTCTCCGCAAGAGGATATGATGTCCGCACTGCGGAGGACGGGGAGGCCGGTTTGGCATTATTCAATCAATTGCGGCCGGATCTCGTTTTGCTGGATTTAAAAATGAAGAAAATGGACGGCGACCGGGTTTGCGAAGAAATCCGGCGGGTGATGCCGGAGGCAAAGGTATTTCTTGTTTCCGCGCTGCAGGATGTCGCGTTGAGCCAGCGGCTTCAAAACATCAAGTTTGATGCGTTTTTCGAAAAACCGGTCAAAGTCAGTCAATTGGGGCAGGCGATACAAGCCGCCCTTGCGTGAGCCATCGTAACTTTAAAATATTGTTATTCTAAGCGAAGTCCCGAAGGTGCGAGGCGATGCTTTTTTATGTCATCCCGGGGGAACTCGTTGTGGCTACGGCGAAGCGGGCCGGACAGGCAGTGGATCGGAATGACGGTTAGAAGTCCGGAATTTGATGCATTTAAAATGACGAGCGTCTGTGCGATCTATTTGAAGGTGAATCATGCAGATTAATTATTATTTTGCGCTGATCGGGCTTGTGAACGGTTTGACGGCGCTTTTGGTCGGAACTTACGTACTGCTGCGAAACCGGAAAAATCCCCTTCACCTGAGCTTTTTCGTGTTTACCTCGAGCGTGGCACTGTGGAGCATCTGCTATGCCGTTTGGCAGTTACAGCATGAAAAGGGTGCGGCGTTCCTGATCATGCAAGTGACGATGTTTTTTTGTTACTTCGTCCCTTTCACCTTTTACTGGTTTGTGGCCCATTTGACGGAGACCAGAAAACCGGTGCGGTTTTGGGTGCTCTTCTTTACCGTTCCTTCTTTCTTTGCTGCATTCAGCTTCAGCCGGTTGACGATTAGTGATGTGGTCCCATTGCTTTATTTCCCTTATTGGCCGCTTGCGGGTATTTTGATGCACTTTTACATTGCGATCTATTTTGTGGTCCTCTTTTTTGCTTTTGCTCTTCTTTTCAAGACGATGAAGTCGGCCGGTTCCGTGAAACGCCGCCAGCTGACGTGGATTGCCGTACCGCTGCTATTCGGATTCAGCGGAGGCTCGACGAACTGGTTTCTTTTTTACCGGATTCCGGTGCCGCCCATCCCCAATGTGTTCGTGGGGCTGGTATTTTTGATTTTAGGGTATGCGGTTGTGCGCCGGGAATTGTTCGATATCGATTCGATCGCCGATATCGTGCGCGAGGTCAAATTGTCGGCGATGGGGTTTTTGACCGCCAGCATCAATCACGAAATCCGGAATCCCCTTTTTATTATCCAAGGCTATGCGGATACCTTTTTGGCCAATCTTGGGGAAGGACATTATCAGGATAAGGACCAAGCGATCGAGAAGTCCAAGCAATATATGACCAGCATTGCGGAACAATCGAAACGTGCGGTCGATATCATGCAGCGATTCGCGATGTTCGCCAAACAGAACTTGAATTTGCAGGGGCAGGTTCAACCGGTGGATTTGAAGGCCGTCGTCGAAAATATTTTGCCGCTGGTGCGCCATGAGCTGGAATTGGATAAGATCGAGCTGGATATCAGGATTGATGAGGGCGTGCCGCCGCTACGGGCCGATATCCGGCACATCGAAGAGATACTCTTGAATCTGATTGTGAACGCCTGCCAGGCGATGAAACATAGCGGCGGGCGCATCGAGGTCACGGGCGGGTTGAAGGGGGAGACTATCGCGATCCGGGTAGCCGATAACGGGCCCGGTATTGCCGAAGACCGTCTCCGCCGGATCTTCGAGCCTTTTTATACCACTAAAGAAGAAGGCACCGGTCTCGGACTCTATGTGACCAAACAATTAGTCGAGCGCAATGGCGGCCGGATCACGGTTGAGTCCAAACCCGGCCGCGGCACAACGTTTATTATAGACTTTAGAGTAACCTAGAGTTTTAGTCAGGTGTATCCTGTGGAGAAAAGGATAGAGGCAACTCTATAAGGGGCACTTAAGAAGAAAAATACGCTTGGGATATCGGTCTTGAGAAGAATAGCTTTTCTATAGTATCATGCATATGTTATTTAGCCATATAGTCTTCTGATGACGAAACTGTTAAGATGTCTGAGAATTTGCATAATATTTATCACCATGAATGAATGCAAATAAAGTATGATTATAACTATTAGTTGATACAAAATGGTTTAATATGTGTTTACTTGTTAATTTGAAAAGCTGATTAACCTGTGAACATTAAATTTTGACTTCAGAACATATTTAGCGAGGAGGCAAAAGTGGAGAAAATACTTATTATTGATGATGATGCTTTGGTTTTAAAAACTTTGAAGAATTTGTTTGAGAGAAAAAAATATACAGTTCAAATGGCTAAAAGCGGTCAGGAAGCTCTTCAGAAGCTCGAGAACGAGGGGTTTGATTTGATTTTGTGTGATATTCGAATGGCAGAACTAAATGGGATTGAGACGATTAGAAAACTTAGAGAGAAATTTCAACTAAACCAAACAAGGCCTGTTATTTTTATGACAGGGTATGCGAGTGAAGAAGTTCCGATCGAGGCAATTAAATTAGGCGCCAAAGATTATATATTGAAGCCTTTTGATCTTGATGAGCTACTCGCTAGTGTCCAAAAAAATTTAGGAGAGTCCCAACGCGCATGAGGAAGTGGGGGCACACATTTTATGATGTCTTGGTTCTCGAGAGTTTTTAAGGGCACAAGTCTACGGGCAAGACTTGCTAGGATGTCGATATATCGCACATGGAAAAGCCTTTTTTTGTCCAGCGCTAAATCGATGATCAGCCATGTGGAATATGAAACCGCAGAGCAAGATTTTGAGTATATGCCAATGATTATATTGTCATCATTTGAAAAGTTGGATGACTTTCTTATATTGTCTTATTTGTTTCAGAAGCAAACGTTAGCTTTTGTTGCTTTGCGAGATTTGCCGAATGAACGCTTGATCAAACTTGTTAGTGCTGTGAATTATATGATTTATTTTGACAACAAACCGAGAGGACGATATGAGATTTTTAGGAAGATTTTTTTAGCTTTTAGAGATTATAATCGTTCTATTGTTTTTTCTCCGGATGCTGCGAAGAAATATGCTAATGAAATTGTTATTGAACCCGCGATTTTGGCAAGATTAGCTATAAAGGCCAATGTCCCTATAGTTCCTGTTGTTTTGAATTGGGGGAGAAGAGAGCAAAGGGAAAAAGGGAAAGACAAATGTTCTATTTGGATTGGGAAAAAGATTTTTATTACTCCGCGATCAGAAGAATTTCGAGACATCTTTTATAAGCGAAGAGGCGTTCGCAAATATGAAAACCTATCTGAGGAAGAATTTCGGGAAATCGGTCAAAGGATTTTTAAAAAAGTAGAAAAAAGGAATCAGAAAGATGGTTCAGATATATCGAAAGAAATGGCAGCGGGGCATATTTAAAGCTTTTTTTGGCTATGTTCGTGATTGTTTAATTCTGATGTTGCCGGTTGAGAAAATCCCTGCTTTTATCGTTAAAGCATTATACGGGATACAAGCTGATTTTGCGTTCATGGTTCACCCTCGAGCTTATAATGACATATTTGTTTCACAGCCTTTCTTAAAACCTATAAAACTTGTTCTTCGAAAAAAAATCGCATATCGCATGTTATCAAAAATGCCTCCGTTTGTGCTCAGCACTGTAAAGACTAAGCAGAATATCAATGGTATTGTCGTTGGGCAAATGACTATTCCTGAAACTATGTTTGAGGAGCGTAAGGTTGCGTTAAGGGCTGCCGAGAAATCATTGAGGTTGATTTCCAAGATTTGCAAACCGAAAGTTGTTATTGGGTTAGGTGGGTGGTTACCTATGATATCACGTAGGGGGGTGGATTTGCATAAACAAGCGGAAAAGTTAGGTTGTGTTTTGACCAATGGACACTGTGGAACTTTAGCATCGATATATATGACGGTGGAAAGAATTGCTCAGATAGTGGGAATTCCATTAAGTGAGTTGTCATTGGCAATCATAGGTGTTGGTAAAATGGGTTCTAATGTTGCAAAGGCATTTAACCAAAAAATTAAGAAAATTACTCTTATCGATATCAATGAGATTTCAATCAGAAAGACGAAATCTCTTTTAGAAACGATATGCCCGCATGCGCAAATATCTATACTGGCGTTTGATAGGAAGAATATTAACGCTGTGAAACAATCGCTTACGGGGTGTCACATCGGTGTTTGTGCAACCTCAACAGTTCGTAATCTACTCAGAATTAAGGATCTTCCTTTGGGGTTTATAGCTATTGATGATTCTCGGCCTGAAGCTCTCCCAAGAGATCCTAAGAACGAACGAATTATCCTTGAGGGAGGGCTGTTGAAAATTATAGATGCTCAAATTGATTATGATTATGGGTTCGGAGGAAGCGATGATGCGTTTGGCTGTTTGGGAGAATCTTTTTTGCTTGCGCTTGATAAAGGAAATTTATTGAATCCAACTCTTGGAGATGTGGACTTGGAGAATTTTCATAGGATGGTTGATTTTTGTCGTGCAAATGGTGTCCGAGAAGGAGATTTGAGGTCGAGTGATAGTGTTATATCGCATCGGTTAATTCGCGATGCGTTCGAATCGAGAGGCTTCTCTATAGAAAAGCTGGTGGAAGATTAAAATATGACACTTTTTCAATTCTCAATTAATTCTTTTGGGTTGGTGAATTATATAATTGCGTATCTTTCGCTAGCGGTTGTGCTTTTGTTTTTGGCTATCTTCGTTTGGATGAAATCAGCGCAAGATGTAATCAATAGGACATTTTCAGCATATTCGTTTGCGATAGCTTGGTGGAGTTTTTTTACCATTCCCTTACTAACTTCGCGTTATGCTGAAGCCGCGCGCATTTGGGATCAAGTTTGTTTGAGTGGAGCTATTTTTATTCCCGCAACTTTTTTTCACTTTGTAGTGCAATTTCTCAGATCGTACGAACGATATAAAAAAATAGTGCAATTGTGCTACTTTGTATCCGCTGTTTTTTTCTTTGCTAATCTCACAAATTATTTTGTGGCTGATGTGCGCCCCTTTCACTTTTTTAATTTTTACACAGTTCCTGGTACCCTTTATACAATATTTGTATTTTATTTTGGAGTGATCTCAACATTGGGTATTGTTTTGCTATTTTTAGAGATGCATAAATCTGATGTGACTGATCAGCGCTATAAAAATCAAGTGCGTTGGCTTTTTATCACGAGTTTTTTAGGCTATATGGGCGGCGGAACGAATTATCTTATGTCATATGGTGTAGTGATTCCTTTTGTTACACCCGTTGCAAATTATGCGATATTAGTTTATGGCCTGGCGGTTGCCTACATCATTATGCGATATAGGTTCTTAAATATTGATGTTTTTATCAAGAAAACTTTGGTTTTTGCTGGATTACTTGCTTTCGTTTTTGGGGTTTTTACTATAGCAACATTTGTAATGCGAGAAACGTTAAGCAAATATGTTGCTGGCGGAAATAGCAACCTTTGGACGTATGCTATCAGTATCTTTCTCATCGTCCTGGGGTATGATCCGATCCGGAATTTGATGATGGAGTTGACGGACCGGTATTTGTTTCAGAAGAAGTATGATTATCAGAAGTTGCTGAAGGATGCGTCGAAGGGGATTTCCAATATCGAAAGCTTGGAGCGTCTTTTCGGGCTGGTGGTGCATTTCATCACGATGCGCATGCGGGTGAGCCGGGCGGCAATTTTGACCAAGGACAGGGGCGGCACACGTTACGATTTGGAGTATCAGCGAGGCTATGAGAAAAATTATCTGGCCTATTGTATCGAAGAGGCCAATCCGCTGATCCAATATCTCGTCCAGGAAAAAGAGGCCATTGATATCGAGGCGGTCAAAGAGTATGTGATGCAGGGCAGCAAGAAAAGGGGGAAAGGGGGCCACCGGGAATATGATTTTAACGCAATCAAAAAGCAGATGGATGAATTGGGCGCCTCCTGCTGTGTTCCGAGTTTCCTGGGGAAGGACATGAAAAATGTTTTGACCCTGGGCGAGAAAAAGTCGGGGGATTATTACACCAGCGAGGACTTGAACGTGCTCTTCACCCTCGCGCAGGAGTCGGCGATTGCGATCGAGAACGCGCGGCTATATGACGAGGCCATCAAGAAGACGCATGAGTTGGAGCGCATCAACGAAGCGCTGGAGGCGGCCAAGTCCCGTTTGACCGATGCGCTCAAAGAGACGGAAACAGCCAATAAGCAGCTTCAGGACACGCAGGTGCAGTTGATCCACGAGCAGAAGATGGCCACCCTGGGGCGCCTGGCGGCCTCGGTCGGGCATGAGGTCAATAATCCGCTGACCATCCTTTCGATGAATGTCTCGCGCGCGATTTTGAAATACCGCAAGAACCCGGATCTCAAGGTCAGCGAAATCCTCGAAGTCTTCCAGAAAATGGAACAAAACATCAGCCGTATCAAAGCCGTGGTGAATACCCTGACCGGCCTTTTGAAGAAATCGGAGAAGGGGAAATTCGAGCCGCTCTCGCTGAAACTGATTCTGGAAGAGACCCTGCCGCTTGTGCAGTTTCAAACCTATCTGGACAACCTGGCCGGCACCGAGGTGGAGTTTAATATTTCCGGCAACGTGCCGCTGATACGCGGCGACCTCGAACGCCTGCAGGAAGTCTTCCTGAACCTTTTTATCAACGCCTATCACGCCATGGCGGGGAGGCGCAATCCGCATATCAAAGTCACGGCGGAGGTCTGCCCCGAAGACACGAAATTCGTGGTCGTGAATTTCACCGACAACGGTTCCGGCATGTCGGAAGAGACGATGAAGAAAATTTTCAATTACGGATATACCACCAAGCCCCCCGGCAAGGGCTCCGGCATGGGACTTTATATGTGCAAATACATCATTGAACTGCACGGGGGCGAGATTAAGGTCAAAAGCAAGCTGGGGCTCGGGACCTGCTTTTCGCTCACACTGCCCGTGTATGAAGAGACCAAGCTCAGCGATGTCGAAGCCCAAGCGAAGACAGGGTGAGGGCTAGACGGCGAGACGAGTCCCAAGTCTCAAGACCCAAGACGCAAGACTCAAGACTGAAACGCGGAAATCATTTCTCCGTCATTGCGAGGAGCCCATAGGGCGACGCGGGGAATGAGGAAAGAGACAAAAACTGTAGGGGCGCGGTGACTGTACCCTTACAGTCTGTGGTCTTGTTTAGGGTTCGGAATGGCTTTTTCGCTGTCATCCTGAGCGAAGTCCCACGACAGTGGGACGAGTCGAAGGATCTCGTGTTTGAGATCCTTCCCGCCCAAAAACGTGGCGGATCAGGATGACAAAAAATTAAGGTAACTATGAAAAAAATTCTGATCGTGGATGACGAAATGGGCATTGTCGATGAGGTGCGCGACTTCCTGACCGAGGAAGGCTATGAGGTGCACACCGCCGACACGGGCAAAGACGGCATCGACCGTATCCAGGTCGTCAAACCGGACCTTTTGATCTTGGACATGAAATTGCCGGACATGTCGGGGCTTGAAGTGCTCAAGGTCTGCAAAGAAACCCAGCCTGAGACCAAGGTGATTGTGAACACCGGCTATGTGGACCAGAAAATCATCGACGAGTCGGAGCGGCTCGGGCGTGATACTTTTTTGCAGAAACCCTTCGACCTGGAGCGCCTGCGCACGGAAGTCGACCGGCTGCTGGGGTAATTTAGACCCAAGTCCCAAGTCTCAAGACCCAAGACGCAAGACTCAAGACTGAAACGCGGAAATAATTTCTCCGTCATTGCGAGCTCCCGAAAGGGAGCGCGGCAATCTCAACTTTTTAATTGTTTCGGGGTCGCATTTTTAATTTTATGGAATAAAGCTATGAATGAGATTGCTTCGTCCGGCTACGCCGTCCTCGCAATGACGAAAGAAATGTAGCTTCGGGGCCGGGCAAAAGGGAAAGCGTTCAGCGTATAGCGTGTAGCGGATAGGTTGGTACCACGTATCAAGTCACTCGTCACCAGTTACAAGACTTGTGTTTTGAGACCCCGCCACAGGCGGTGGAGGTGGGAGAAGGATCTCTGGTTTGAGATTCTTCGCCGTCTTCGCATGCGCGAAGCGACTCAGAATGACGAAGAGAGCGGGTGGCGGCGGCGAGGGAGTCCCGCCTTCTTTGTGGCGGAACTCAAGACCCAAGACCGGAGAGAGAAAGCATTCAGCCATCAGCGTTCAGCGGATAGCGTATAGCGTTGAGTGTTGAGTAAAAGCATGAAGTAACAAAGTAACGGAGTAAGGGAGTGTCGGCGTATGGGGGAAACATCGCCGAAACACCGTTACCCCGATACGCCGAAACGTCTTGGGGGTTTCACTAACCGCTAAACGCTCTACGCTAATAAGTTTAATGAATACTCACAAGCACGATACGCATGCATAGGAATCAACACACGCTGACGAAAGAGCGCCTCGTTTTTGCGGTCAAAAATTACGCCGCCAATCTCCTCCTCATTTGGCCCGTCATCGCCCTTTACCGCTACAATCCATACTATGTCAAACTCCTGCGGCCCGAGGCCCAAACCGTCCTGCTTTGGCTGGCCCTGGCCTATACCGTCGGCGCCTTCATTTATTATCTGTATTCCTTGTTCGTCCCCCGGGAAAACGGACCCGAAAGCGAGAGCAAAGGTCTGATCATTTTACGCGGCCTCCGCAAATACGCCAAACGCATACGGCATTATCTCGGCACCTTCACATCCTACCCGGCCCTCCCTCTGCCGAAACTCGAGAAGCGCGAAAAGACCGCCGTGCTGTTTGCGATCATCAAGATTTATTATCTCCCGCTCATGCTCCATTACTGCTTCAATAATTATTACGCGTTTCAGAAAGACCTGGCCAGAATCGATTTTTCCCAATTCCGGTTCCAGCCGGAATTTTTCAGCAATGCCCTGTCCCCGGCGCTCGTGCCGCTTGTCTTTATGATCGACACCGCCTATTTCGGATTCGGCTACGCGTTCGAGGCCGGATTTTTGCGCAACAAAGTCAAATCCGTCGAGCCCACCGTTCTGGGCTGGACCGTCGCCCTGGTCTGCTACCTTCCTTTCAGCGGGATCTTTGCCGGCTATATCGGCTGGCGTGTCGGTTCCGAGATGGTGACCGCAGCGACGCCCCTGCTGACTTTTCTGATGCGGACCGTGATCATTCTGCTGCTCTTCATTTATTTATGGGCGACCCTGGCCCTGGGCACCAAATGTTCCAACCTGACAAACCGCGGCATTGTCACCGGCGGACCTTATGCCTTTGTCCGGCATCCCGCCTATATCGCGAAGAACCTCGTGTGGTGGGTCGCGTCCGTGACCGTGATGAACGCCGCCGTTTTTTTCAGCATCTGCGTCTGGTCCTTCATCTATTTTCTCAGGGCCATCACCGAAGAACGGCACCTGATCGCCGATCCTGATTATCAAGCTTATTGCCGCACCGTGAAGTGGCGTTTTGTACCGGGGGTGTATTAGAGACCCAAGACCCAGGACGCAAGACTGGGGCGAGGGGCACGAGACAAGGGGCGCGAGGAAAGCGACACGGTGACGCGGAGACGCGGGGAACGAGGAAAGAGACAACAACCGTAGGGGCGCGGTTACGAAGATCCAATGGTTTTACGTTATACGTTGTACGTTATAAGATAGCTTGCGTAGAACGTATAGCGTATAACGTATAACGGAGATTGTATGTGCCACGTCCCATGTCTCCCGTCCCATGTCACCAGTCACAAGACTTGTGTTTTGGGACTTGAGTCTTGGGACTTGAGTCTATATAATCGCCCCATAGCTAGCCTTTCCGGCCTGTCTTGCCAAAGCACTCATACATATACGAAGCCAGCCATTTCGACTTCAGCATTTATCTTACGATATAGAAACAGCAATTAAACGAATCCCTGAACTTTTTAAATGGGTGCCTATTGTATGTTTAATAATCTCAAACGGATGAAGGATTGGTTATTTGTTAGACCCCTCGCCTATCTTTTATGGATTTTGCGTAGACGAGAAATTGGTTCCGATTTAGGTGATTGGTTAAATGCCGAGCTCGCTGTAGATTGGCTGTTTTTAATTGTTTCGTTGAGTGCCCTCGTAGCTGTTGCGATTATGTGTGGCTTGAGATGTTTTTTAATAGTTATCGTTTTGGGCACAGCTATTTTTTTCAATAAAAGAAAGCACGTCGCAGATATATTTATGATAGCTGCTTTAATCATATTGATTGGAGTTAATCCTGCTGCTTTAAAA
>JAQTOZ010000052.1:7679-15678 GCA_028713205.1 Candidatus Omnitrophota bacterium | reverse complement strand
AATCCGCCCGGAGCGGCTCTCCGAAAGTTATATCCATTTTGCCGCCGACAGCGCGTGCCAAACATGGCCTCATATCCAGCTTTGGAAGGCGCGCAGCACTGAATTTGTGTCGGACAATATGGAAGAAACGATTTATAAGGTTCGCGAAGTGCCGTCTTTATTGGCCGATCCGAATCGCTACAACCATTTGCTTCTTCAAGAGAAATTTAATCTGGAAGGCGTGGTCCATGCGAAGCACATGATTGAGAAAGGTTTGGATCAACTTGAGACCAAGGCTCGAGCGCATAACAATCGGCGCATGCTGGCAAGGGTCATGCGATTGCGAGATCAAACGAACATTATCGGTCTTATGATGCCGACCGCCTTTTTTTATTCATGGGTACCGCCGGAGGGCACGGCGGGTACGCCGTATGTCCGCAAGACCCGTATTTCATTCCGGCGCCACGCCATTTTTATTCCTATTTTGTGGCTGAGCGGTCTGGATCCGGACAATCCCGTCGACATTGCCGTGGTTGCTTCCGGACTTTATAAAGCGCAATATTTGCTTGATTGCTATTACGGTTTGATGGGGATCCGGGGTTCCCTTATGGACAGGGTCTATTACTTTTCTTTGCTGATCAAGCGTTTGGGGATGTTCTTTCTGGGGATCCTTAATATTTTCATCGTGCAGAATGTTTTTTCCATCATCCGTCGCATCTTTCATGCCTATGCCGATCGTATTCGACAACCCTTGCGCTTTTATTGGTTGAAATTGAAAATCCGGGTGATGGCCGAAGAAATTTTACGGACCCGGGAAAAAGATAAATATCCGCACAAAGACATCATCTACGAAGACATAACAGCACAAGCGCTGGAAGATAGAACCCGGGAATGGGTAACGCAGGACCAAACTTTACGTGATGAAGATGAACTACATGTTCATGCCGAGGAGCGGGAAGTTTTGGATCAAGTGGCTTCGATTGCGGCGCTGTGGCATGATCCCACGGGCCGTCATCTCTTGACCCGTGATGATTTTAACCAGACCGCGATATCGTTCGAGCGTGTCGCAAAACATTTTGATTTATCGGGGGATGCCGAAGTTTCCGAGGTCATAACAATTCCCTATCTTCGTGAGGCCTACCACATGTATAAAACCGTTTGGGAGGTGGATCTCAAGGGTGTTTCTCCGTTTACGAACCGCCTCAAGGTGCTTTTGTTTTTGCTGCGTTCAGGTATGTGGAAAGAGTTCCGCGAGGAATTTGAATTGTTCCTGTCTGAGGAAACCGAAGAAGTGTTCAAGGACCCTGACGTGATGATTAAGCCCGAAGATGTGCGCGATTGGCTTAAAAAGGCCGTCCCCGAAATGGTCTACAAGCTGGAACTTCACCGGGCGGTGCATCGTAATAACAAAGGAAAGGTACGAGAGATCGATGACGTCGAACGGAAAATGATCGCCTTGTACGAAGCCTACGAAGTGCGCAAGAAGCAGGAAGATCGGGTTTTGCGGCTATCTGCGCGTTCGGAAACGCGTCCGGTTGTGACGGCGGTCGGACAAGCGCGGGAAGCGATACGGAAAATGGGATTGCGTGAGGGTTCTCTCGTTCAATATGTCGGCCCGGGCATGCCGGTTTGGTACGACGAGGAATCGGATGAAACGCTGGTTCCATGGGCTCAGCTTTTTGCTCAGGCAGGCGCGCGGGTCGAAATCTATGAACCTTCCAGGCAGGCTTACTGGGAGTGGCGTGGCCTTGCCGAAAGCCAGAGAAGCGGCGCAGCAAAATTGATTATCCCGGAGCCGCAATACGCAAGTTACGTGGAATGGCGTCCGGGAGAATTTACCCGAGCAAGAGAAGAGGTGGATGCCGTAGCACTGATGAGTGTCCTGTCGGACCGGTTTCTTGGATTTAAACCGCGGGGGAGCGAATACGCAGATGTTTTTGAACCTCTGGCGGAATCTACGCGTATACGAATCGTCTTGAAAGCTGCGGAGAGCTTGAAAAATGGCGGTCATCTGATCGTCGGATATTATCACTTTAAAGATGCCAAAAAAGAAATCGATCGGAGAGTGGCTCAATTCCGCAAGCTCATGGAAGAAAAAAAGCTGAGCATGAGTTTGACCTATCCGAGCGATGAGGATTTAGAGCGTAACCGGGAAGCCGAAATCGAGAAAACGGACAAAATGTTGGATCTCCTTCGTGCCGAAGGATATGGTTTGACACCGGTCGATTCAGGAGAAGATGCAAAACACGTTTGGACGGTTTACCAGATCGATAAAAGTCATGTCGTGAACCGTTCCGAAGGCAGAAAGAAAAAGGCCGAGGTTCCGGAAGCCGAATCCGGCGCCGCCGATGTCCCGAAGCCGGATGCACTTGAGATGCAAGCGCTTCTGAGAGAACAGAAGATTGCTGAACTGCGGCAACTGATCGATGCCACGATTCAACTGGTAGAAGAACATCTCGGTACGACTCCGGAACATAATAAAACAATCATTCTTGAAAATCTGCAATTTGCAAAGCGCAATGCCCATGATCCGGCGGTTGTACGCCGCTATGCACAGATCGCGTTGCGGGACTATCCCGATTCGAGTTTCGATTCGCTTCAAGAGCCTGAGAAAGCTCTGCGCCAACTCGTCAAAACGGCCAAGGATTCGATTTCTCCGGAACAGCGCGCAAAAGAAAAAAAGCGGTCGCCCTTTGGTCGGTCGGAAATACGTACGAACGGAGGGACACGGGAAGCGGGAGGTGGAAAGCGTGAGAGAAATCCTGCGATGTTGACGCGCTCGGAAACCCGTAGCGAAGGATTGTTCACACGTGAAGATGCTGATTTAATTACAGAACGGTTGAATTTGCTGATTCACGAGATTTATCCGCGTCTCAGTCTCGAATCAAAAAAATTGTTGTTGCATCCTCAGGTGCTAGTCGTGCTCGTCGGGATGAAATCCTCTTTTATCGGTTATCCCGATGATCCTGATATTCGACCTTTGGTTGAAGAATTGGCGGATCTGGAAATTCCGGGCACTGACGGGTCAAAACTTGATTTTTGGGATTTGTTTGATTTGCGGCTTGGCGGGAATTTTATGATCTCTCTCAATAGCTTCCGAAAGAGAATTCTGACGGATGATGCAAAATTACTGACTGCTTATGACCTGATTTCGGAGAAGGAATGGGATGACCTGCGTCATGATTCGGATGCTGATCATCAGTATCAACAAGCCTATGATTTGGCCGGTCGTTTAGTTCTGATACCGGGTCAAACAGTACAAAGTGTTGTGTCAGATGGATTCCTATTAGGTTATCCGGCCGAGGACATTCTAGAGACGGCTGATATGTTTAAGCCCGGTCAAGTCATTGATCCTCGGAATTCCTTGGCTTCGGTACGAGGGGAAATCGTACCGCTTTTGGACAAAAGCGCCTACGGTTTTTCATTCCGCAGCCGGTACGGGGAAAGGGCAACGACGTTGCTTCGCCGTTGGGACCATGCTTTGCATTTTGCCTACTATACTTTCTATTCCGATCCGTCAATCCCGCCGGATTTTGTGGAATTGATGGATCCCGCGGCACTCGGTGCCTTCAAACGCGAACTCGCAACAGAAGGTGCTGCCTTCGGCGATACCCGTTCCGAGGTGCGGAACGGCCGCCTGGCGCGGCTCGGGATTACGACAGACGAGGTCGCGCGGTATCAAAATATGCATATCGTCATCGCGGATGATGACAAGGAATTGCTCCGAAGCTATCGCGATGTGCTCGCCGGCGGCGGATTTTTCGCGGATGGCCATATTCATACTTATCACAACGTGAGAGATGCGGGATCGGCCGTCGCACGTTTGCGTCAAAGAGGAATCAAGGATGATCAGATCCTGGTGATCACGGACCTCGCCTTCGGTCTTTTCAATCACGATACCAAGGTGCCGGATGGTGTCGATTTGATCAATTGGTTAAGAGTGTCGCAGAAATATCGCGGACGGATTTTGGTTTTATCCGGCAGCGTGCCATCGGAAACGGCTTTACCGGAATTGTTCAATCAGGATTCGAGACCTTTTAAACTGCTCTATGAAGGTAAACACGGCAAGGCGCGTTTCGACGAACGGCTCTTGAAAAACGTTTATCAGTCCATGCGCACCGAAGACTTTGTTACGGAGGAGTTGACGCATGAACTGACCAAGTCCGAAAAATTCATGTCGCCGTCCATCAAACGCGAGTATTGGGCGGCCTTCAACAGTTATGAAGAAGAGTTGCGTGCTTTGACATCTTTGGTCGCGGAAGCCTTCGACGGCTTGGACGAAGACGGCAAATTGGCGGGCATGGATGCGTCCGTGACCGGTCCCATAGGGACGGCCCGGGAGGCTATCCGGAAATTACATGAGATTTTGACGGAGCCTTATTGGGATCATGAACATAAATTCCATGATTTCAGCGGGCGTACCGGGCGCATGGATCTGTATGTTTCGGAGGTTGACCGGGTGCTGGATTTGATTCCGGAGGACCGGGCAAATTCCATCCGGGAGGAGCTCCGGTCCATCCGGGAAAGAGCCAATCGCCTCCATCGAGCGGTGCGTCTTGTCACGCGTTATGCAACCCAGGTCGATTCCTATGAAACATTCCGCGGGATGATGCACAACAAAGCCACCGTGCGCGACATTTTGCAGCGCGTGATGAATCAGCGCATTCGCGGTCAATTTATTTGGAATAGGGCAAGTTTTACGGAACCTCGGCGTGAACCGGAAGATGTCCTCGCGCCGGATTTTCTGGATCAGGACTTGCCGGTACCGCTAGCTTTTATTTTGCGCGTTATCATGGAAAATGCTTTGGACGCTTATGACGAAAAGGAAATTCCTGCGGACGATTGGGAACGAAGGCCGTTGGATATCACCGCAACGTCCGAGACAAAAAGTCCCGTGCATCATGTCAAGCGTTTGACGATAACCGATCATGCGGGCGGTGTCGCCGATGACGAAGACCTCGAGCATATATTCGAGCCGAGGCACGGTACCAAACCGGAGCATCCCGGCTTCTCATTATTTTGGGCAAAATTTTTGGCTGAAGAAATAGGTATGCGGATTACCGTCGAAGAGAATTACGAGCGCGACGGATTGACGTTTACGATCGAATACGAAGAAAAATTTACGCGCGAACTTTTGCCGGACGAACCTCCCGCAGAGCCGGTGTATGAACCTCGCAATCCGACCGAGGAGGCCTTGATGGCCAGAGCGCAAGAGACCGGCGGCAAAATCGAGGGGTGGCGCCGCCTCGAGCAGACAGCCGCCGATTTGGAGACCAATGTTCCTGCCCATCGGGATATTCCCAGCCGTGAACTTTGGGAACCGTATGTGGCGGCCAATCGTTCAATCATCGAGCGCGGCAACGCGGTGATGCGCCATTTCAATCATCTGGTGGATTTGATTGAGATGAGCGCTCAGGGGGTCCGCGATAACGAAACCTTCTTTTCGCTTTTGGAAGGTGTTAGACAGCCTTTGGGAATCGAGTCGGTGGCGGAATTATTCGCGCCGGAATTCGACCTCAACATGCTCTATGATGGATTTGAAATCAGCCGGTCTGCGATCATTCGTCAGTTGCATGCATATTTGGACCGTTTGAGCACTCAACTGGTAATGCCGCCTGCTGTCGCGGAACTCATTCAACAGCGCGCCCGTGAATTGGTTGAACTGGCGCAGGAAAGCGGAGAGCCTTTTGACGGTCGTTTCCTCGTCAGGAGTTCGGACGGACTCGAAGATACTTTTGCTTCCAGCCGCGCGGGGGAATTCATGACGCTCGATGCGACTCAGGACAATGTTGTTGAGCAAACCGAGAAATGTTTGCGTTTCAAAGCGCGTGACGTTTGGATCAAACGCCATCGGGCCATCGAGCGGGAATCTTTTTCCGTCGGGCTAATGAATTACGCGAATATGGACGCCAGCTTTTTTGCCTTTACCGACGTTTATGGCAGACTCGTCGTGGAATTGAATCTGGGGCAGCCGACGACACTTGCGCAGGGCGAGGCGAATGCGCTGGTGTTTGTTTTCGAAATGAATGATCAGGGCTATGTTCATGATATGCGTGCCAGGGTGCCCTACCGTGAATTTCCTCAGCGCATCGAATCGAGAGACGGCGTGTTTGTCAAATCGGCTCATCCGCGGGATATCGCCAGAATGGCGGAATATTTTTCAGCCCATACGCGCCGCGTGCAGGATATGCATTGGTTGAATGTCCGTTCACCGTTGAGCGAAGAAGAGCTCTATGAATTGGCGCATCACTTATGGCAAGTCACGCGTCACCCGGCCTTCGGATATCCATTGGATGTCGAGGGCGGACTCAGGCGCGATCCGAAGTCAAAACGCTGGCTGGTGCAGGCGCGGCCTGTGGTCGGTATTCCCACTCGGGCTGTCAGACCGTTGCCGGATGAATTGGACGGAATCAAAAATTACTTCGATTCGCCGATCGCGATGGGCATCGGTGATCTGCGCGATGCAAACGTTGTGATGATCAGTCCGGAAGCCAGTCCGGAAGATATTGCCAAGATCGATGAACGGCTGGGGCGCCACGGATATATTCGCGTGGAAGAGAATATCGCCGACAAAGATGTGGGGCATGCCAAAGTTCTTGTGGACCCCAGGCACGGTTCGCGTTTTGCGCATAATATCAACCGCCTAACGCCGCGTATCGGAAGCGGGGATTTTGTTTATACGGCCGGATTTTCGCTGCAGGAAAATCTGCGCAATTTGAGTTACGAAGAAGTTGCGCCCGGCATTCGTGTCAGCCGTCAAAAGGTTCATGTTGTGGCCAACGGTTTGGAAGCCCGCTTTTTCGTCAAACCACCCGAAGTGGTTCTGCCGGGCGGGGTGTTGATTCCTCCGGGGCTCTTGGCGCGTGCGGCGACCTTGTTTGAAGCGATCAAGGCAAGCGGTGTTGTGACGAGTGTTGTGGCGATTAATGACGACGCAGGGATTCGGGAGCTTATGCAGGATCATTTGAGACGCAACGATATTGAAGGTGTGGTAACCGGTAATGTGGAGGAGGCCTTGGATGAGCTCAACCGGCGAGGGAGGGGTGCGATTTTGCTTGTCGATGATCAGTTAACGAAAGGGGGCGCTCATGTGGGGAGTGTGTTCGATCTGCCGGCTATAGTTTACAGTTACGGATATCAAGTGATCAATGAAGCTTTGGCGCAAGGATTCGGCGGATTTATTGTTTGGTATTCCGGCGCTGATTTGGACCCGTTTTATCATCATGTGACGAATTATGAAACCCTGCGTCGAGAGCGCAGGTTGTGGCCTATCCATGTTACCGATATGGGCGTGGATTTCTACCAGCGTTTGGGAAATGCCATTCGAACCGGTGCCGGATCGAACGCAAAGACCCAAGCTCAAAATGAAACGGCTGCGCCGGACGGCGCATCCGGTAGCCCAGTGAATCCGATTACGGGTGGTTTAAAAACAGCGATCGATGAGGAGATGAAGGATATTCCCTTGGCGGATTGCTCCGTGCCGGCTTATCAGCGTGTTTTGAGCTCGATTGAAAGTCAATTCGGCGGCATTCTTTTGGGAAGTGACCGGGATGCCTTAAGGCGATTGGGGGACCGGTTCTTGAGTGAAGAGTTGGACCATCCGCAAGGAGGAGAAGCCCCAAAAGATAAAATTGAAATCGATGAAGGGCTGCAGGATTTTCTGACATCCGTCGAACAGGAACTCGATTATCCGGTTTATCCCGCGGTTTATGATTCCAAGGCGGTACAGTTTTTCCGGTATGCCATTGAATATGCCAAGGCGCAGCGGCGGCCCGATCACAAAAAACTTTCTTATCGCATCGTTGCTCCCGATGCCCGGGCGAGCGTTGTCGTCGTCGATGACGACAGGCCGCGCAGTGAAGTTTATCGAGCGGAGTTGGACGGGCGGCGGGATATTCGGTACCGGCAATTCGAGTCCGTCGACGACGCCAAATACTTCCTGAAACGTAAAACGCCCGAGATATTGGTGATGGATGTTTATTATCAGGGAAGCTCGCGGGGGATTGAGCTCTTACGCGCG
>JAQTOZ010000052.1:0-7669 GCA_028713205.1 Candidatus Omnitrophota bacterium | reverse complement strand
CGCGCGGCCGTCGATACGGCAAAACGCGAAGGAGCGCCCTTGCATGTACTGATTGTCTCCGGTATTTCCGAAGATGCCTTCCAGGTTCGCGAGCTGATGGATTTGGGCCGAGCCCATCCGGATGCCGTACGCTCGATTACCTTTTCCCACCCGGCGGCCTGGCGCGAAGCTTTTGCGGATCGAATGGCAACCTTTAGGTCCGAGACACGACCGGTTTATCGGTACGGTGCCGAGATTGAGGGAGTTAAGGTGGTTAGTGAGTTCACATTAAACGGCGAACAAATCGATGCCGCACGCGCGACTGTCCGTGAAGCCGGCGAGCCCCGATTGACGGAATTGGCCTTTTGGGGCAGCGGAGGCATCAATGCCGCTTTCCTGGATTCCGAACACGGCCGGGTGCTCAGGCGCGTTTTTCCCTCGAAAGAGCAGAACCCCATCGTTCGGAATCGCGTGAGTCCCGAGGAATTACAACGTGTTCCGGACGCGCGGTACTTGTTTGCCGAAACGCATACCATTAATAAGTATCTGCATACTCAGGAACCCGCGGAGGCGATGCTGGATGATGCCCTACGGGAGGCGCTCAACCATCAGGATGCTCAAATGACGGTGGCGCTTTTGGCGCAATATGTTTTACACCGGAAAAGCGCGGCCCAGCGCAATCGACGTGCGGGCGATATCAAATTCCACTTTGCGGATCAATTGCATAATGAGGCGCTGGTCCGGCGTGATGACCGGATTTTTGTTGTTTTTCACGATCTCGATTTGGTAACGGCAGGACCTCCGATGATTGATCTCTTTCATCCGCAAGCCGCGCGTGAAACACAGGGAGAGTTGATCGTTCCTGACGGGATTTTGTATGACCGGTTTCTCGATCAGAGACGGACGACGCTTTTGCCGGCCGAGTTGCGGGAAATTTCGCCCAATGTTGCGTTGTTGGTGGACCGTCTGAAATTATCGCTCATTGCGTATGGCTTTGGCACTTACGATGATACGTCCAGCATCAGGTTCCTGCAGGAGATCTTGCTCGGGATGGTCGAGCATGGCGCTCCGGAAACGCGTAGGCGTTTGGTGCATCATTGGGTTGCTTGGAATCATGAGCGTGCGATCAAAGACCGGGGGCATTATGCGCTCCTGGCTCAAGCCAGCCGTTCGACGGACCGCGAGATCTATCAGCTGTCGCAAATTGCCGCGGCCCGGATCAATCAACCTGCCGCAGAGAGCGATCCGATTAGCCGTCTTCATTCCGAGTACGCGACGATGCTTTCCGAAGGATTTGTCGAGGATGCCGTGTATGCCCCGATCCGCGAGGCCGTCTATGAGATGACCAAGCGTCGACCCGATCGTGAAGTAGCCATGGATAGGATTCACCAAGCGAAAGCCGCTTTGCGAGCTGTGATCGGCAGAGAGATCATCACCGGACGCGTTGATAACGATCAAAGTATCCGGTCCCATGCGCGGTATCTCCTGCAAGCGATGGAACAGGTTGCAACCGAAAGAATTTCCCCTTCGGAAACCCGAAGGAAGTTGACCGTTGCGATTTTGCAAAAGATGGTTCAGGAGACGCCGGGATTGCGCGAAGCCGATGTCGGTCATGATGCGCGAAGTTTTCGAGTGACGGTAGAGTCCCGCAGTCTGTTCGCTGCCTTGAAAGATTTCGAGGCGAGGGTGCGGGAAGAATATCCCGGTTATCGTTGTGAAATCACCTATGGCGACCGCGGGGATCCGAGCACGGCCTATCTCGATATTTTCAAGAAACCCAAACCGCGCTCCGAGGTGCGGAATACGGTCGATGATGCGCTGGAGTTTATGCGCAAAAACAAGATTCGCGCCGAACTGGTTTTGCCGAATGACGATTCGAGTGATTTGGTCCGGTTTACGGTCATGCCGGAGGATGGTGTGAAGCGCCGCGATGCGATGTTTGCGCTGGCGAAATGGGCCAAGAAGCCGGTTGAACAAGATTTGCAACATGGCGGTTGGGTTGTCGTGAAACACCGTTCGCTGGCAGCCTTCCTGTTTGCGCTTGAGGAAAAGAGTTTCACCCCGACATCCATTGAGGGCCAGATCGAACAACTTGTCCAAAGCCTAGAGCGCGGTGATTTTGATTCTCTGATCAAGGGGGTTTGGAAGGTTTTTAATCGCCGTTGGCGCGAGATCCGGATTTGGGGGGAGCGTGAGGTCGATCGTGCGGCCATCCTCAGTGAGATTATTCCGATTGCATACCGGTATGGTTTCCCGGTCGCATTTTGCGAGCTCGCGGTTTACTATGCGATGACGATGGACAAATTCAATCCCGGGAATTTCCCGAAATGGAAGCGGCGCTTGATCCGCTGGCGCGATGCCGCCACTCTGGGTTTTTTTAGATTGTTTGAGAGGCTTCATCTAAAGAAGGAAGTGCGCCGCGCGGTGGCGCTTGGTTTTATCAGAAGCTTAAACGATACGATCAAAGAATTGAGTCTGGAGGGAAGAGTGATCGCTGAAATGTCCGCGACCTTCGGCGCGCGCGCGTTTACGAAACGGTTTTTCGATGAATGGTACTGGTATTTGCTGAATCATCCCTTGGGGGGACGTACCCGGGGCATGTGGCTGGCCCTGCGCCATGAGTTGGACGATTTGCTGGAGCATGCGTCGAGTTTCATTCAAGTTGTGAGCGGTGAAGTCGACAGGGCTTGGGACCTGGAATCCTTTAAGGCGATGTTTGACCCGGAAAACTTTGAAAGTGCCCGGCAAATTGCGCTCAATGATTTAAGGGACAAAACCGCGAATACGGTTCGCGCCGATGTTCTGAAAGGGGAAATCGACGAAGTTCGGTTAAGTTCCGGACAAAATTATCGTGTGTCCGATTACGAAGATGCCGTCGGAGACAAAGCCCAGGCCGTGGGCGCGATTTTAAATCAGATCGGATCGGTCATGCGGCGGGAAGGTTCGATGCCTGTGGCGATCGATCATTTGAAGGACAAAGTCAGTCAGGCGCGCGTTTTATTCATTAAAGTCGGTCCGGATACGCTAAACCCTCAACCGAAACCTCCGGATGCGGGACAACGTTCGGAGTCCAGAAGTTCTCAGGATGATGTTTCGAGACACGAAACTTCAAATTCGAAACTTATTCAGTTCAGGTCCGAATCCCGAATGCACTCCGTGAGTCTGGATGAGTTTCAGGAAATTTTGATTGCGAACGGTATTTTAAGGCAGGATGAATTAACTTTAATTCGCATCCAGCATTTGTGGGGTTATCCGCCCATGTCCGATCAACGGTATCAGGAATTGACCGGCCGGAACCGTTCTGACGGTCTTCGGGCTTACGTCGAAGCGATGAAGAAACTTACCGGGTTTTTGCACTCTGCGGTTAGCCATGGTCAAAACCTTGATAGGGACGGCCGGGAAATTCTTGCCGATGCGGTCGATCAACATGGACCGCGTGAAGTCCGGAAGTGGCTTGGCGTGCGTTATCTCAACAACATCAGGTTTTATGAACGCATTGTGGAGGAAGAGATCCTGACACGAGACGAAGTGACCATGATTCACATGCGGCATTTATGGGGGTATCAGCCTGTGACCGACGAGGGGTTCCTTGCCCTGACGGGGCGGACGCGTGCTCAGGGTACGCTGGTCTACACGCGGGCCATACGAAAATTAGCCGCTTTTTTTGCGCGTTCCATTGAATACGGTTTTGATTTGGACTTTAATGGTATGGAGAGTTTAAGGCAAGCGGTTGACGAGCGTGGTACCAAAACAGTGAAACGATTGCTTTTGGGGGATGGCTCCGTGATGACACCGCAAGATGTGCTGAAACGCCCGCGTGCGGGAAGAGGGAAAAAGGGTGTGAGGCATCGCCGGTTTTTCCGTTCCGAACTTCGTCATACCGAGAACAGTGTGACGCTGCAGGAGATCATGGAAGGCGTCTTGGGAATCCGGCCGGTCTCAGCCGACAAGATCCGGGATTTCGCCGGGATTCTGGCTGAGCAACGTGTCCGTACCGTGATGCGCGATATGCGTTCCCTTTTTGCACGACGTTTTCCGGACTTGGTGCGGTCTGCGTTGCTGGAAAACGACGCATGGGCTGCCGTTTATCAGCGAAGTGCGGAATTCCGGCAGGCCCATTCTGGATTTGGACCGAAATTGAAGGAGCTTTCGGATGGGACGCTGGAAAAAATTGGAGCGCAAGCACATGAGTATCTGCAGGCCGATCCGAAAAATCAGCTCAATTTTTCTCTGGCGGTGCCATTGGACGGTTCCCCGGAGGTGGAAGAATCCCTGCTTCGTTGGATGCGTGTGATCGATGCCTTGCGCTCGGAATATTCGGCTGCCCGGGTACAAGGAAATATCCGGGTGTTGGTGACCAGATCGGAATTGAGTGATCCGGGCCGCCAAAGGTTTTTTAAGGAAATCGCCAGAACCGGTTTGGCTAAAACGATTGAACTCCATACACCGCAAACGGCCTGGCAGATTCAGCAATTTTTACGGGACCAGCCCAACGCACTGGCTTATTTGCCGGCCGAGTCGCTACGCAAGGAAATCGGACGTTCCTACCGCTTGCAAATCGTCGGTTTCGATGGAATCCTGTGGAGGGACGTTTACCCGATTTCGACCTGGATGAGTTTTAAGACGGCCGGCGAACATCACGTCGGTGCGGCATTGCTCAAACAAATCGCGGAAGCATTGCCGCAAGGCGCCATCGAGTTTACCGAGAACGGTATCCTGATTCATCAGGCAATCGGTGACTTGCTTTTGGAAATGAGCAACGAAAAACTTGTGGGAAGCATGGCGTAAAGCAAGTTAGTTCGAGGCATAGCGTCTAGCGTATAGCGGATAGATATTCTAAAAACTAAACGCTATGCGCTTAACGCTGCTTTTTGATGTGTTGAGTATTTTACCTTTAGTCCCAACTCTTTTTTTGCTAGACTACCCCATCAATTTTAAAATCGGATAGGATGTTATTTTAATCATGGAGATATTTAGCGTGCGCGAGGATATCGAGAAGCTCAAAGAAAAACTAGCTTATCTCAAGGGGAAACTCCAAGAGATAAGGGGGTATCTTTGACCTCGATGCCTACGAAAAAGAAATAGCTGCGCTCAATGATAAAATGGGCCAGCCAGGTTTTTGGGACCGTCCTCAAGAAGCCCAGGATACTGTCGAACGCCTGAAGTCCGTCAAAAAAATCATCGATCCGTGGCGGGATTGCGATCAGCGTGCCTCCGAAATGGGCGAACTTTTGACCCTGCTCGATGAAAATCAAGCCGAGTCCTTGCGCGAAATGGAAGCCGACATGGTCAAGCTCGAGCGGGATGTCGAAACGGTAGAATTCCAGCGGCTACTCTCCGATCCCTTGGACAAGAACAGCGCTATCGTGAGTATCAATGCGGGGGCCGGCGGTACCGAATCCTGTGATTGGGCGTCGATGCTGCTGCGCATGTATCTGCGATGGGCTGAGGCGCACGGCTATCGTGTCTCGAGCGTGGACGGACTGCCGGGTGAAGAGGCGGGAATCAAAAACACGACGTTCATGGTCGAAGGTCCTTATGCCTACGGCTATTTGAAAGCCGAATCGGGTGTGCACCGGCTCGTCCGTATTTCGCCGTTTGACGCGAATAAGAGACGTCACACATCGTTTGCTTCGGTGGATGTCATTGCGGAAGTCGAAGATGCCCCTGAGATCGAGATCAAGGAATCGGACATTCGCATCGATGCGTTGCGCGCGGGCGGTGCGGGCGGACAGCACGTGAATAAAACCTCGAGTGCCATCCGGATTACGCATTTGGCGACCGGCATCGTGTCGCAATGTCAAAATGAGCGATCACAGCATCAGAATAAACAGGTCGCGATGAAGATTTTGAAAGCGCGTTTGTATGAACGTTACCGCCGGGAGAAAGAATCGGCGATGCTGGCGCAATACGGTGAAAAAAAGAAAATTGAATGGGGCTCGCAAATCCGCTCGTATGTGCTGCATCCCTATTCGATGGTTAAAGATCACCGGACGGATGCCGAAACCTCCAACACACAGGCCGTGATGGACGGTGATCTTGAGATGTTTATCCAGGCCTATTTGAAACAGTTTGCGGGCAAAGGATCGCGGGGCGAGGGAAAATAGCTTTGCGCGAATACCGTCCTCATTCCCTTCAATCAACAAAGGTCGTTTTATGATCCAGTTTTTTCTCCAGAAAATATTCGGAACGCAAAACTTAAGAACACTCCATAAACTGTGGCCCCTCGTCCATGCGGTCAATGCCTTCGAGCCTGAGATGGAAAAGCTCTCCGACGCGGAACTGCGCGCCAAGACCGATGAGTTTCGCAAACGGTTAGCGGACGGGCAGACGCTGGATGATATCCTTCCGGAGGCCTTCGCCGCTGTTCGCGAGGCCTCGAAGCGCACGACCAAGATGCGTCATTTTGATGTTCAAATTCTCGGCGGAATTGTTCTCCATAAAGGGAGGATTGCCGAAATGTCCACCGGTGAAGGAAAAACGCTGGTGGCGACTCTTCCTATTTATCTAAATGCCCTGGAAGGAAAAGGCGTGCATTTGGTGACCGTGAATGATTACCTGGCGCGTCGCGACCGGAACTGGATGGGCCCGATTTATGAATTCCTCGGGATGACGGTTGGCGTGATCCAGCACGATATCCCACACGACGAACGTGTGCGTGCCTATGCGTCTGACATTACCTACGGGACCAACAATGAATTCGGTTTTGATTATCTGCGTGACAACATGGTCAACGGTCTTGAACAGCGGGCCCAGAGGCCGTTGCATTACGCCATTGTTGACGAAGTGGACTCGATTTTGATCGATGAGGCTCGCACGCCGCTGATTATTTCGGGTCCTGCGGAAGAATCGACGGACAAATACTACAAAGCGCGCAAAGCGGCGATGGCGCTTCGCGGCTACAAAATCGAACGTGAGGAAGTCGACCCGGAATGGAAGGCGAAACTGGCGGAGCGTAAGAAGGAATATGATTATATCGCGGATGAAAAGGCGAAGACGATTTCACTGACCGAGTCCGGTGAGAACAAGGGTGCCCATGCGATGGGAGTTGAGAATCTCCACGGTTCCGATACGATCGATGAGCGTCATCAAGTGATGACGGCACTCAGGGCCAAAGAATTCTTCCAACTGGACGTGGAATATGTCGTCAAAGACGGTGAAGTGCTCATCGTCGATGAGTTTACGGGGCGGCTTATGCCGGGGCGACGTTTTTCGGACGGGCTGCATCAGGCGTTGGAAGCCAAAGAGGGCGTGGAAATCCGCCGCGAGAACCAGACGCTGGCGACGATCACTTTTCAGAACTATTTCCGCATGTACAAAAAGCTGGCCGGCATGACGGGTACCGCGGCCACGGAAGCGCTTGAATTCGATAAGATTTACAAACTGGATGTTGTGGTCATTCCCACGAACCGCAAATGCATACGCCATGATACGGCCGATTGCATTTACCGCACCGAAAAAGAAAAGTTCGAAGCGGTGGTGAAGCAGATCATTGAGGAATATAAGAAGGGACGCCCCGTGTTGGTCGGCACGATCTCCATCGAAAAATCCGAGCGGCTCAGTCAGATGCTGAAACGCAGGAATATTCCGCACTCCGTTTTAAATGCCAAATATCACGAAAAAGAAGCCGAGATCGTTTCACAAGCCGGACAAGGCGAGACCATCACGATTGCGACCAACATGGCCGGTC
>JAQTOZ010000051.1 GCA_028713205.1 Candidatus Omnitrophota bacterium | reverse complement strand
TGAATATTTTGGATGCCGCCGAATTGCGTAAGGACATGAAAGTCGGGCTTGAACTGATCGAGACGCCGAGCGGCAAAAGCGTCCAGCGTGTTGTGGTGATGTGATTGTAGCGGATTTTAACGCCTTACTTTATGAAAATATTCCGGTGCGATTTCTGTCGTGCCGGACGGATAATCAAACTTCAGACGAAGCGATCAAACGGAGTCGAGAATGAAACAGATGAACTTACCCAAGTGGTGGATCAGCTTGTCCTTTTTGGCGGTTTTTTGCGGGCCCCTTCTGACGTATGCGGAAAATTTACCGCCGTTGCCTGCCGGACCTCTGCTTTTGACGAGTGTCAAACCGGCTCAGTTGGATCCGGATTATTGGATCAAGCGGCTTCCCGAACCCGACCGGGTCATTAAAACCCCGGCCGAGATGGAAAAATTCAACGAAGAGATCCGCGGAATGATTAGAGAATGTGTTGATGTTTTTAAACTTGATAGGACGCGGCCGGGTAGACAAATCAGCGATCAATTGCAGCTGGAGTACAATACCTTAAAGGGGCGGGTATTGTTCGGCGCCGATGATAAACCGGTCCCCAAGACCTTTTTTGAAAAACAAATTCGCCCCTTGGTTGTCTGGGAAAATGTTCCGAAGACGATTAAGATGAAATGGGGGGCGGCGGCCCGGGCAACGTCGGTACGCGCTCTTCCGTCGAATGTCAAAATGATTGAAGACCGGGGCGATTATGAGTTTGATCAGCTCCAGTTTACCTTGATCAAGCTTTGGACGCCTGTGGGAATCTTCTATGAATCGAGCGACGGGCAATGGCTCTACATTCAGGCCCCGTACGTTCGTGGCTGGGTCAAGGCCAAAGATATCGCCGTCTTTTCGTCGCGCGATGAGCTTAAGCGTTACGTGAAGTCAAAGAATTTTTTGTCTGTGACCGGTGAGAGCATTCCGGTTTTTTCGGATGCCGGTTTATCGAAGGTCGTGATGCGTGTCACCATGGGGACCATTCTTCCTTTAGCCGCTTCGGCGAAAGAAGGAGCCGCCTATACCGTTTGGCTTCCGCTTCGCGGCACGAAGGGCAGTGTTTCGTTGACCAAGGCTTATGTTAACGGCAAAAGCGACGTCACCAAGGGATTTTTGTCCTACACGCAACGGCATATTATTCAACAAGCCTTCAAGCTGCTCGGCGTTCGCTATGGTTGGGGGGGCATGTACAACGGCCGTGATTGCTCGGGGTTTACCCATGATGTGTTTCTGAGTTTGGGAGTTGCCATGCCGCGGGATTCGAAACAGCAGGCTTTTATCGGTACGCAACTCAGCCATTTCGAACCTTTCGAAGGGGAAAAAGATAAAACAGCCTTTCTCCGGCAGGCAACGCCGGGATTGACTTTGCTTCGAATGCCGCATCATATGATGCTCTATTTGGGCGAAGAAAACGGCAACTTTTATGTCATCCATGCGACATGGGCCGAACGGATTTCCATGACCTCGGATGAAAAAAATCGAATCAATCAAGTGGTGGTTTCCGATCTGAACTTGAACGGCAAATCCCGCATCGGCTCTCTTTTCGATCGTATCATCACGATGAATGAGGTTAACTAAGTTCGTTCCGGCGGTCCCACCCCAAGGGGCATGTGTTGATGGCCGTGATGACAGAAACGCACAGATGATGAAAAACTCACACCGACTATGGCTCTGGCTCTGCCTTCCTTGGATGCTCGCTTTCTCGTCATGTCTCGGTGCGGGCATGATGACGGAAAGCATGATTGACCAGAAGATGTCGAGTGTGGCGCCGGGACAGACGAAAGATCAGATGTTAAAACAGTTCGGGCTCCCTCATTTTATGGCGACGATTCCCGTGGGACAAGATGTGGTTGAAATCTGGAGCTATCAAATGGGGAATTTTACACATCAGGAGGAAGGGATGCTGATGTTTAAAAACGAACGTTTATTTGCCGTTCCCCGGACTTCCTCGGAATTGCTTAAATACATGTATATGGCGCGTGTGATCAATCAGGCCGAGTTCCATAATCCTCTCGGAGATTCCCGTCAGAACCCAAAATAGCGTTTTGCCGGCGCCGTCATCCGGCCGGTACCGGATTTTTTTCGAGGGCTTCCAGTCGCGCAATCCGTTCTTGCGTCGCCGGGTGATCGCTTAAAAACGCGGGGATGGTTTGTTTGCCTGCGGCACGATCCAGTTTCCGGAAAAACCTTAGCAGGCCGTCGCTCGGATAACCGGCCTTTTTGAGTAAATAAAAACCGATATCATCGGCTTCCCGTTCTTCGTCGCGGCTGTATTTGGTCAGGATACCGCCTGCGGCAAGCTGGAGCGTGATTTTCCGGAACTGATTGGGATCATTTTTAAACAACAAGTTTGTCAGGTAAGTGACGCCGTACGCGCGCGTCAATGTCTTGGTCGGATGCCGGTCGTACGCGTGCCCGATCTCATGTCCGATCACACCCGCCAATTCGCTCTCGTCATCTACGAAGTCAAGCAGCCCCGTATGAACATAAACAATTCCGCCCGGGATCGTAAACGCATTGGGCGTGTTATCGCTGACGACGTAGAACTGGTAATCGAAATCCTTGCGGGGCAGGGCGGCTACGAGCCGGTTCCCGATACGGCGTACCAAATCGACTTTGGCGGGATCATTGACGATCGTCTTGGTTTTCGATACCTCCGTGGAGATTTGTTGGCTTAGCTGTTTTTCCTGGGAGAGGGAGACCATATCGATATTTTCAATGAAAGGATTGATATAGGCACATCCCGCGTAACATCCTGTCAATAAAACAATCAGGAAGAACCGTATGCTCTGGGAATGATTGATTTTACCGTATGAAAACATACTTCACTTTAGCAATTTTCCGATACCCTTGTCAATTCCGGATACCGGATACCGAGGTTGCCTGTTCCCTGGGGGGGGGTGTGTCCCACTTGAGTGGGTTAATTTTTTGGGCTTACCGATTGACAGCGCAATCGCAATGGAGTAAATTCATCGAATCTTTTTTCACTTTTCGAGGTTCGCAGGTGCGTTACATCGTCTTTATTCTTTTTGTTTTGCTGATAGGTTGCGGCAGTGTTCCCAAAGAAAAATCCTCAACGGATCAAGCCTCCGTGTTGCCCGAGCAAATGCTTTTCCTGGATAGCTCCGACCGGCAAGCCGCAAGACTTAATCTCTTTTTACAGGGACATTCCCGGTATACCGAGCGCGAAAAAATCGATTATCTTTTAAACGCCATTCGCTGTTCCGACAGCACTTTCGTTCGAAATGGCGCGCCCTATGACAGCGATCAAGCGGCCCAATGGTTTCGCTGGAAAAAGGGGCACAGGAAATACCGGAATAATCCGATTCGTTCAGCCGATGATTTTGTCGAACGGGTGGCCGGTCATTCGGATCAAACAGGACTTCCCTACGAAGTGATTTTGGCCGGTGGGCGCCGCGAAGAATTACATACCGTGTTGCGAAACGAACTCGACGTTCTGAACCGCGCCGTGCAAGAAAAAACAATGGAAAGAGTCATTCCCAGGAATTCTCGCCGTCTGCCCAATGAGCAAGTTTCCCCTTCGTCGAATATCCTTCTGACGAAAACGACCTGATCTCCCGAGAGATTCATAAGGCAACGGTCGTGGGTCGTGAATGTCCGGTTTGCGGATAGCGAGCCGGGACTTCTTTTTTTAAAGTGACGTTTGCCCACAATCTCCGCTATAATTGTCCCATATCGTTCCGTTCTCATCAAAGTGGGCGCCGCCTACAAAAAAATGTGAAAGTTGTGCGAATGCGAATTGCTTTTGACCGCCGGGTTTGGCCCGGCGGGATATTATTTTGTTTGTTATCGCTTGCGGTCGGGTGGGGATTTGCGGCCTGGTGGGCGGCGGGTTTTTTTGCGTTTGTCATGGTCGCGCATTTTGCTTTTTTCCGGGATCCCGAAAGGACGGTTACGCAAACCGACGGGGTCCTTTCACCCGCGGACGGAGAGATCATCGGGATCGAAAATGTTCCGGAAGACCGCCTCTTTCGCGAAGACGCGGTGAAGATCAGCATTCGTTTGACATTGTTTGATGTGCATATCACGCGCTCGGCGCTGAAGGGCGTCGTGACCTATCAAGAATATGTGTCGGGGAAATTCGAAAACGCCCTGGGCAGCGGGAGTTTGGCGGAAAACGAATCAAACTGGATCGGTATTGAGGACGGGGCCAAGCGCGTTTTGATCTGTCAAAGGGCCGGTTTATGGGCGCGGCGGATCTATTCGGATATCCGGGTAGGGCAACCCATCGGGAGCGGCGACCGGATCGGGATCATTTGTTACGGTTCGCGTGTCCTTTGTTTTGTGCCGAAAAAGAATTTTGAAACACGAATCAGGATAGGGCAAAAAGTGACTGCAGGGGTGGATGTCTTAGGGGTGTGGGTGGGATAAGCTTTTTGCCTGAAAGGGAAAATGCGTAAAACAAGTTATTTAACGAGTTCTCTGCCGCACATGATCAGCTTGACGCATTTGTTCTCGGGCTTTCTTTCGATCCTGATGGTGATGCGCGGGCATTTTATCATCGCCGCATGGCTGATCGTTTTATCCCTCATCTTGGATTCCCTCGACGGTCATATCGCCAGGAGTTTTGAATGCACGAGCCTGTTCGGCCGTGAATTGGATAGTTTGGCAGACGTCGTTTCTTTTGTGGTAACGCCTGCCGTCTTTACGTTCGGTATTCTGTTCGCTAAAATTTCACCGTGGTTTGTTTTGGTCCTTTTCTTTTATTTGGCGGGCGGGACTTTGCGTTTGGCTCGATACAACGTGACGCCTTCCGGCGGGCCGCATTTTGAGGGTTTGCCGACACCGGCAGCGGCGGTAACGCTCACCATGACGCTTCTGGCATGTTTACGGGATGGTTGGATGGAGCTCCCGCTGTGTTTGGCCGTGGTCCTTCTTTTGATTTTGGCCATCAGCTATTTGATGTTCAGCCATGTCCCGTATCCCAAATTTTCAGCGATGAAATTTTCAATGTGGAAACCTTTTTTTTATTTTGAATTGCTGATCTTGGTTCTTTTGTCATGGTGGATTAGTTTGGAAACCGGCGCGGCCGTTGTCTTTTTGATCTATTTGTTCTTATCGCCGGTCTATTGCCTCCATTTAAACGGATTACCGTCTGATAACAAAACTGAGGCCGCTGTGAAAAAAGAACGGGGCGGTAAATCGTGCTTTTAGGAGCGCTTTCCGGATTTCTAGCCTCGAGCCTCGGCTGGCAGATTAATCTCCTCGCGATTCAACGCGGCTTGAAGCGCGGCCGTACGGCTGCCTTTCTGGTCGGATGCGGGGCCGTCCTGGGGGATCTCTTTTTTATTTGGGTGTCGTTCACGGGGGCGGCACCGTTGGTGCGTAATCCTTTGTGGTGGCAGACACTGCGCTGGATCGGGGTGGTGACGATCTTGGCATTGGCGATCCGGGCGTTTTTGGTCCATCCGAAGCCGATCGGACAAAATGTCGCCCGCAAACGCAATCCGACCCGGAACTTCATCCTTGGTTTTCTTGTGGTCGTCAGCAATCCCGCCGTCTTTCTCGTGTGGATCGGCGTGATCAGTTTTATCGTGACGCATTTTCCGGAGGGCCGGGAAATGTCTTTTCGCTGGTTTTTCATGCCGGGATTCATTTTGGGGTCTTTTGTGTGGTTTGTCGCGCTGGCTGCGTTTTTTCTCAAAAAAATCAAAAATTGGCCGGAAGAACACTTGCGGATTGTCTCAAGGATTACGGCTGTCATGCTGCTTGCGGTTGCGGCAATTCTTGTCGTTGAACAGTTCTGAACGAAAAATTTAACGGTTTTTCGTCAATCCAAAGGAGGCGCCCATGACCTTATTGGCTAAATTCGGACCGTTTCTTGTCTTCCTGGGGATTTTGATCTGTTTGTGCTCCGGGGTTGCGAGGTTCTTGGGATATTGGCCCATGGGTGAATTTGAGGTGCGCAGTTTATTTGTGACCGGCCTAGGGCTGATGGTGACGGCCTGTGCGGCAAAACTTTACGCGAAAGAATAGCGGATTTTGGAAGGACTCTTTTGAAAACTCTGCCGCGTTTTGGGGTGAGGCCGGATAAGGAAACGGCCTTGTCGGCCCGTATGAAAGCCGCGGGGTTGCGCGAGGAAGATCTCGTCGAGAAGTTTGTCCGTTCGTCGGGAAGCGGCGGGCAGCATTTGAATAAAACGGCGACTTGTGTTTATCTCCGGCACGTCCCCACGGGAATCGAGGTGAAGGTCCAGACACATCGCTTCCAGGGCCTCAACCGTTTCTTGGCCAGACGGCTGCTTGTGGAAAAGTTTGAGGTTCAAGTTTTAAAGCGGACGACTCCGGAATGTTTGCGGATCGAAAAACGGCGTAAGCAAAAACACAAACGGAGAAAAAGAGCAAAACAAAAATACGGCCATCCCTCCGGGGTAGAGCCAACCACATTTTGAATGTCAGGAAAGGTGCGGCCATGAAAACGGAACCCACGTCCCATGAAAAAGAAAAACTTCTGGCGAAAAATGTCGAGATGGCCGGCTTGGTGAGTTATCAGGAAAATTCCATCATCAGCCGTCAAATCATCAGTCAAAAAGGGGGCAATGTGACACTGTTTGCCTTTGACCGGGGACAAGGTCTAAGCGAGCACACTTCGCCTTTTGATGCGCTTGTTTATGTCCTGGAAGGTGAACCGGAAATCATGATTGACCGGAAACCCGTCAGGGTCAAGGCCGGCGAAATGGTGATTATGCCCGCCGATCATCCGCATGCGGTCCGCGCGGTTGAAAAGTTTAAAATGCTTTTGGTCTTGATTAAGTCCTGACGGGATTGATCCGCGGGAGGAGCTGAGCCGATGAGCCGAAAAGTGGTTGTGGCGATTGATCTGGGGACGACCGGGAACCGGGCCATCGCTTTTGAAAAAAGCGGACGCGTGGCGGCGCAATCCTATTACGAGTTTACGCAATTTTTCCCGCGCGCGGGTTGGGTAGAGCACGATCCGCATGAGATCCTCACGACGGCCTGCCGGGCGCTTCAAGATGTTTTAAAACGCGTCGGTGCCCGCAACGTGGTTTCGATGGGGATCACGAACCAGCGCGAAACGACCATTTTATGGGACCGGCGTACCGGGAAACCGGTCTATCGTGCGATTGTGTGGCAAGACCGCCGTACGGAAAAAATTTGTCGCGTCTTGAAGGCCCATCGGTCGGTGCTGAAACGGAAGACGGGACTGTTTTTAGACCCGTATTTTTCGGCGACGAAAATTCAGTGGATTCTTGAAAATGTCGGCGGGCTTCGCGCAAGGATCAAAAAAGGCGATATCCTGTTCGGAACACCCGAGACGTGGTTGCTCTGGAATCTGACCCGCGGCAAATCCCATCTGACAGAACCCAGCAATGCCTCCCGGACTTTGCTGCTGAATCTCAAAACGGCAAAGTACGATCCGGATCTTTTAAAAATATTTCATGTGCCCCGGCAAATTTTGCCGGAGATCCGATCCTCGGACAGCATCTTCGGGTATACCGATAAACGCGTGACCGGCACGCCGATTCCGATTGCCGGTATTTTGGGTGACCAGCAAGCGGCGCTGTTTGCGCATGCCGGATGGGAAAAGGGGATCGTCAAGGCCACCTACGGGACCGGTATTTTTGTGTTGGGCAGCACGCATCAAGAACTCTGTCATTCCGATAAACTCGTGACGACCATTGCATGGCAGACCGGAAAAGACCTTTATTACGCCCTGGAGGGAAGCGTGTTTATGGGAGGGGCGTCGGTCCAATGGTTGCGGGACAATTTGCGGTTCATCAAAAAATCTTCGGAAAGCGAATCGATCGCGAAGAGTATGGCGGACAATGAAGGCATTTATTTTGTGCCGGCCTTTCAGGGGCTCGGTGCGCCTTACTGGGACCCGAATGCACGCGCGCTTCTCATCGGTTTGAGCCGGAAAGCCAACACCGACAACATCGTGCGCGCGGTCCTGGAGTCCTTGGCCTATCAGGTTCGCGATGTGATGGAAGAGATGACCCGGACCCTGCACGGCCGCTTTAAAATTTTACGGGTGGACGGCGGCGCGTGTGCGAATAATTGGCTGATGCAGTTTCAGGCTGACCTGTTGCGCATGCCGGTGGATCGTCCCAAGGTCATCGAGACCACGGCTTTGGGAGCGGCCGTGATCAGCGGAATGGCTTCCGGATTTTGGACCCGGGAGCATCTCAGGCAGTTGCGGCGGATTGATCGTGTCTTTTCCCCCCGGATGAACAAACGCCTCGCCGATGGCTATTACGCGAAATGGAAAAACGCAGTAGCGCGAAGCCTCAAGTGGGCTTAGAATCTCCCGTATGATTCGCAATACCGAACAATTCCAACATAACACGTATGACCTTTTGGTGATCGGCGGCGGGATCAACGGAGCGTCGATTGCCCATCTCGCGGCCTGCCGCGGGATGAAAGTCGCGCTTGTCGAAAAAGGGGATTTCGCCAGCGGGACCTCCAGCAAGTCGACCAAGTTGATTCACGGCGGTATCCGCTATCTCGAGAATCTGGAATTTGATCTTGTTTATGAATCCCTCCGGGAACGTTCCATTCAGCTCCAGACGGCGCCGCATTTGGTAAAACCGCTTGAGTTCGTGATCCCTGTTTATCAAGGGGATCGCCGGCCACTTTGGATGATGCGGCTGGGTGTTTTCCTCTACGATCGGTTGGCCGGGAAATACCGGATCCAGAGACACAAGAAATTATCGGTACAGGAAGTCTGCAATCTTGAGCCGGGGATCAATCCGCAGGGACTCAAGGGGGGTGTGATGTACTACGACGCCCAGATGGATGACGCGCGGCTTTGTCTTGAAAATGTGCTGAGTGCCGCCGAGTATGGCGCCCACGTTGCCAATTACGTCGAAGTGCTTTCGTTTATTAAAGAAAATGGCCGGGCGGTTGGTGTCAAAGCCCATGATCTTCTCGGTGACGAGAGTTTTGAAATCCGGGCCCGGAAAATCATTTGTGCGGCGGGGCCATGGACCAATGAACTTTTGCGCATCGATCATCCTTATGCCAAGAAAAAGGTCAGGACGACCAAAGGGATTCACATTGTCTACAAGGGGAAGATCACCCAGCATGCACTCCTGATCACTTCCAAAAGCGATAAACGGATTTTTTTCGTGATCCCCTGGATGGGAAATTCTCTGATCGGGACCACGGACACAAACTATATCGGAGATCCCGATGATGTCCGTGTCGAGCCGGCCGATGTGGATTATCTGATTGCGGAGGCCAAACGGATCTTCCCGGGGCTCGATTTCGGTCCGGACAAGATCGTTGCGACCTTTGCGGGATTGCGGCCGCTGACCCGCAAGGGCGGGTCACCGACCAAAGTTTCCCGCAAACATCTTTTCCACAAGTCCGTGTCCGGAATTGTTTTTGTCGTCGGCGGAAAATATACGACCTATCGCAAGATTGCGGAGGATTGTCTGGACAAAATAGCGAAAGCGGCCTACCGGCCGCCTTTCCGGCTTTACGGCGGAGGGACCATCCGTGAAAATCCGCACGTCGTTGCCGAACACTACGGTTTGGAAGTTCCGGTCATCCGGGAGCTTATGGAGAAATATGGGACACGCTATCAGGATGTTTTGAAACTGGTGGAGAGTGATCCCCACGGCCATGAGAAACTTTCCGAGGATCCGCCGGTGATGATGGCGCAGGTGGTTTATTCCGTGAAAGTCGAGATGGCGCGGACCGTGCAGGATGTCGTCGAAAGGCGGCTCGGCCTTTGTTATTGTCCCGCGGTCCCGGAAAAATGTTTCAAGACGATTGATGAATATATTCAAAGAATCTCTGAGGAGTGATCCGACCCCATGCCCAAGGGCGAAGACGTTGAAGAACTGAGAAAGAAACTGGATGAGATTGACAAGAAATTTTCGCAGCTCAATCTTACGGTTTTGGCCTATATCCATGCCATCCTGGCTTTGCTGGATGATAAGCAAGTGACCCATCCTCAGGAATTTCAGGAGTATCTGGCGAAATACAAGCAGGACTTGATCAAACGGCTTCATGATGCCGATTTTTTAAACTCGGTTGAGGAGCAGTTGAAAAAGAAAGAAAAACCGGAATAAAGTTTTGCGTCTTGTCCCTTGACGATCAGAGTCCGGCGGTTTAGATTGTTTCCGTTGCAGGCGAGGAGCATTGATTCGATGAGCAAATATACGGAAGCCTTTCGGAGGCTTGACGAAGTTCGCGAGAAAAAAAGCGCAAATCTTTTCCACGATCCCACGATGGAGGAATCCCTTTATCAGGAGTTTCAGACCTCCAAAACGGATCTGACGGCGACCCCGCGACAAAAAGCCAAAAAGTGGATCGGGCGCGGATTGCTTGTCGCGGCTTTGATCCTTGTGATTCTGTCCTTTGTTTATGATTTTGTTTTTAACAAAGGGGTTTCGTTTCGCGGCGCACCGTTTTTGGGGATTGTCCCCGCGCAAGAACAAAAAAACATTGACGATCGTGCTGACAAAATAAGTTTTACGGCAACTCCCGTGATCACGCCGGATACGGTATCTTCGGATGAGAAAACCCGTAACGCGGCTGCGACGAACGGTCAGGTGCCGGTTTCCGGTAACCGGCCGGCCGAGCTCCAAGCCGCTCCGCAACTGCCCGGGATCAAAAAAGATTTCTTCACGATTCAGCTTGTGACCTATCAAAGCGAAAAGAGGACAAGGGAAAAGGTCGATGTCTTAAATCGAAACGGCCATCAAACCTTTATGCTCCCCAAAGGCAAATATTTTCTCGTTTGCTTCGGCGTCTACGCCGACAAAAAGGAAGCCGTACAAAAATTGGCCGAATTTAAAAAATCATCCCTAGGCAAAGAATACAAAGACGCATACCTTCGCTTGATCAAACAGTCCTGATCTGCGAAACGTTTCCCTTCCCTTGAAATAAATGCCCCCACACGCCTTGAACCCGGAATTTGGCACTGATTGATCTTGAGTTTTTTGCCGTTAATATGCCGAAGAGCACAAGTTGTGACATCCGTGGTGAAAGGGGGAACTCGATTGTTAGCGTCATTCAAACAAGGGAAGATTGTCCTCTACGTTCAGGGACATCCCCGAGTGTTATGCCTCATCTTGGCGATGCTTTCGGTGTGCCTTTTGTGGAAAATGCCCTTGATTTTGACCTTCCTTCTTGTCCTGATGAGTCTTTTTATGCTGCTTTTAGCGAGCGACAGAGGAAAGGAATTCAAGGTTTTCGCTTTTTGCAGTCTTGGCGGCGGACTGTTTGAATCGGTAGCCGTTTCAGTCGGTGTTTGGCATTACGCGCAGCCGGACATGGTTGTTGTGCCCAGTTGGTTATTTGTTCTTTGGGGCATTGCCGGATTACTCATCAAACGGTTTGTCGAAAAACAGGCGGTCTGACAAGTGTTGAGGATTGGAGTCGCCATGCGGCCCTTTAAAATTATTTTGACGGGATTCTTGTTGTTGATTCCGTTAGCCGCTTTCGGAGAAAGTGGCCCCTCTCCCGAAAGGGCGAAAGGGATTTCTGTCTATTTCAGTCCCGAAAGCGTAGTTTCAGAAGTCAATCGACCCTATATCCAAAGATTTCTTGTGGTGAACTTCCAAAAAGGGATTGTGGAGGAAGCGGCTCAAACGGCCCGGGAACTGCTCGGGAAGATTCAGCGATATCCTCCCGCCGTCCGGGAAAACGGAGTTTGGTTGCTGCTCATCTATCCCGATTCGTATTCGCCGGAAGACGAGAAGCAGTTAACGAAATTGGCCCGATTGTTGAAAGAAAACGGCTTTGCTTATTACAAATGCCGCGCCGGCGACCTTCCCAAGGGCTGGAAACGCCTCTGACGGCGTTGGTCGACCCCGGTTTTACTTCTTTGCCCATTCCCCGGAGGGAAGCTGGATGGCTTCGCCCGTTTTCGCTTTTTCGCGCTGGACTTCGGCAAAGACCGCTTGAACCTGCGGCAAATTGGAAGGGGTCAGATTGTTTTGTTTGACAATCTCGTTGTAGATCAGCTGGCGGTCCGCATTCTCGGCACCGATCAAACCGGCTGTTGCCGACGGATCTTTTAAAGCCTGAAGAAGGCCCTGATTGTTCTCGCCGATCAGTCCCGCTTCTTTTTGTTGCTGGATTTCCGCATAGCGGGCGTGCCGGTTTTGCAGTGCTTTGTGTACTTCGGGCGTCATCGTTTTGATGTCATACTGCTCGGCTAGGGCGGCAGGGACCGTGCTGGCCAACAGAAAAGCCAAACCGAATGAAACCGCTATGATTTTCTTACTGAGCATTGGAGGATCCTCCTTTTTCTACCATGTCTTCGATATGAGTTGCCGTTTGTTTCAGCCCTCGGATGTCGACGATCACATTGGCGTTAATCGTGATCGGACGGTTTGGGTCACCGACAGCTTTAACCGTACAGCCGCTCAAGATGGGAATTAAAACAACAGTGACGATCCATTTTTTGATTATCTTCATTGTGATTTGACCTCGACAAAGCCCATCATTTGGGCGAGTTTAAAGAAATAGTTCTTTTCGTCCGTGCGGATTTCCACATTCACATTCAAATTGAGATTGTACTCCGGCACGAGAATGTGGAAGTGCACCTTCATTTTATCGGAATCCACGGAATACATCTGAAGCGATGCCTTTCGGTAATTGACCAGAGAGAGGGAGTTGGTCAGAGCATGGAAATTTGCATTTGAGCCGAGCTGGGGCAAATACGGTCGTAAAAGTTCAAAAAAACGCGCCTGGAGATTGCCTCCGGGTTCTTTGACGTCCAGCGCCATCCGGAAGGATGTTTCTTCTTGGTAGGTGGTTTTGAAGGTAATGGTACCGGTCATTCTGCCGCTCGAACCGGCTAAATTTTCGGGATTAAACCATGTGATATCTTCAAGATTCATGCCGACCACATCGGAGGTTAGCTCAACAAACCCTTTGCGGCCCGTCACGACAACGGCATTTCCCTGAAGGCCTTCACGGGGAGAAACCGCGGGTTTCGCTCCCTCAAAATGAAACCTGAAAGCTTTTTGAAAGAGCAAATGGGTAACGGGGTCGAGCGAATCCATGGAGCGAATTTGGATTTTGACCGGCCCGGCCCGTGTTTGTAAATATCCTTCCGCATGGAGCATATGCAACCTTAAGGTTTGATCTAAGTGAACAGTGCTTAGACGGATGGAGCCGGCAAAATATTCTCGCGTGGAAGCGTTTGCGGAATATTGGAGCATCGCACGTAACACATTGTCAAAATTGAAGATAAGAAAAATACCGGCAGCCATGAATAGGATGAAAACGGCAAGCCCGATGATGGATAGGATTTTTTTCATGGATTGAAACTCCGGTACCTATTATGCGTCAAAATTTCATAAGAGCAACCATTAAACCTCGATCGGTAAGTTGTGCTGTTTAAATCTTCGGTTTTTGACGACAATAAAGATGAAGAAATTCACGAACTGTTTTGACCTCTTCCTGTTGTCACGGGGGCATGCGCTTATGATCAAAGGAATTCGAGTTCGAGACATTATGAAAACGCCGGCGATTACGGCGAACATTGACGAGCCTTTTTCCAAAGTTGAAGAAAAATTCCGCATGAAAGGCATCCGGCATTTGCCCGTGGTGGACGCGCATGACAAGGTCGTGGGCCTGATCACTCAACGGGACCTCTATAAGATTGTCCCGCCGCACCGCACCTTGGAAGGAACTTATCATTATGATGCGGAGATGCTCAACAGCTTTATCCTCAAATACGTGATGACCAAGGACCCCGTTACCCTTTTCCCGGACGATTATTTGGCCTCGGCCGTTGAGATTATGGCGCGTCAAAAGTTCGGGTGCATTCCGATTGTGGACTCCGCTGGCAAAATTGCAGGGATTTTAACCGAAACCGATATTCTTAAATTCCTCGCGCGAACGCTACTGCAGTAATCGCGCGGCGCAAAGTCGACCCGGTTTAGAGTTTAAACACTCGCCGAGGCAAGATTCTTTTTCTTGATGTCCGCGTGATATTGCTGAATCGACTTCACCTTGGTTTGACCCCGCCGTTTTGCCGTGATTCCCTTGGCGGTCGCTAAGGCGGCTGCCGGCGTCGTGATGAACGGGATCTTGTATTTGATCGCCGCTTTGCGGATGTAAGAGTCATCTTCATGACTGGTTTTTCCGCGCGGGGTGTTGATGACGAGTTGGATCTCGCCGTTTTTGATCGCATCGATAATGTCCGGCCTGCCGTGATTGATTTTGTGGATCAATTCCGCGGGGATGCCGGCCTCGGCGAGAAATTTTGAGGTACCCTCGGTCGCCCGGATTTTAAATCCTAGGTCTTTGAAAATCTTTGCGGATTCCAGGATATTGGTTTTGTCTTTGTCGGCGATGGTGAAAAGCACCGTCCCCTCCGTGGGGAGAGGCGATTGGGTCGCTTCCTGGGATTTGTAGAATGCGAGTCCGAACGAATCCGCCATCCCCAAAACTTCGCCGGTGGAACGCATTTCAGGTCCGAGAACAGGATCCACTTCGGGAAACATATTGAAAGGGAACACGGCTTCTTTGACGCCGAAGTGAGGAATGTTTTGGTGCGTGAGATTCAACTCGCTGATTTTTTTGCCCAACATAATTTGGGTGGCGATTCTTGCCATCGGGATATTACAGACCTTGGAGACAATCGGCACGGTGCGGGAAGCCCGCGGATTGGCTTCGAGAATGTATACCGTGTCGTTGCAGATTGCGTATTGAATGTTGATGAGTCCTACGACGCCGAGTTCAATCGCGATTTTGCGGGTGTATTCGCAAATTGTTTCAATATGTTTCGGCGGGATACTTACCGGTGGGATGACGCACGCCGAGTCGCCGGAATGAACGCCGGCCAACTCTATGTGTTCCATCACCGCGGGGACGAAGGCATTTGTTCCGTCAGCGATCGCATCGGCTTCGGACTCAATCGCGTTTTCGAGAAATTTATCGATGAGAATGGGCCGCTCCGGTGACACGTCCACGGCGGCGGAAACATAGCGCGCAAGCATTTCTTCATCGAGGACAACCTCCATGGCGCGGCCTCCTAAAACGTAGGAAGGGCGGACCATGAGGGGATAGCCGATTTTATTGGCGATTTCTTTTGCTTCCTCGAGTGTGCTGGCCATTCCCGATTCTGGTTGGGGGATGCCGAGTTTTTGCATTATTTTCCGGAACCGGTCACGGTCTTCGGCAAGATCAATCGTCTCAGGCGTGGTCCCGAGAATTTTTACGCCCGCTTTAGCAAGTTCGTTGGCAAGATTCAGCGGCGTTTGTCCTCCGAACTGGACGATAATTCCTTCGGGCTTTTCTTTCGCATAGATGCTCAACACGTCTTCCGTCGTCAGAGGCTCAAAATAAAGTTTGTCCGAAGTGTCATAGTCGGTCGATACCGTTTCGGGATTGCAATTGATCATGATGGATTCGAGTCCGGCGTCCCGAATGGCGAAGGCCGCGTGAACACAGCAATAGTCGAATTCGATGCCTTGGCCGATACGGTTTGGCCCGCCACCGAGCACCATGATTTTTTTACGGGGGCTCACGCTGACTTTGTCGGGAGCGTTGTAGGTCGAATAGTAATAGCAGGCATTCTTAACGCCGGAAACCGGGACCGCGTCCCACGTTTCAAAGGCTCCCAATGAAATCCGCTTTTCCCGTATTACTTTCTCGGAGGTTTTAAGAATTTTGGCAAGGTACTTATCCGCAAATCCGTCCTTTTTGGCTTGGATCAGCAAATCGTCCGGAAGCGTCCGGGCCTTAGATTGAAGCATCTTTTCTTCGAGTTCGCCGG
>JAQTOZ010000261.1 GCA_028713205.1 Candidatus Omnitrophota bacterium | reverse complement strand
CGCCGTCGTCATTCTCTTCGCGGCGATCGGATTTTCCCTCGGAATAGTTTTGACGCACTCCGCGCAAAACCAGCCATCTCCGTTTGTGCGCGGCCGCGATGCTCAATTTTCACTAACACGTTTGCTTTTCGGCAAATCGATACCGCTCGTTGGTTTCATGTCCGACGGCAGCTTTGTTTTTTCGAATTTCGAGGACCCACAAGGTCTCAAAGCCTGGAAGCTCGCCGCTGCGGAGATGGAAAAGGCGGATGAGCATGCCGTCGAAGGTTATGCGTGCGCCCGGGTGACCTATCTGCCCGGAGGCAGTCCGTCCGAAATCGTGATCAAAGACCTCATGCGCAGCCGCAAGGGTGTTTCGGACTGGTCGGGGTATGACGGCCTGCGCTTCACGATTTATAATCCCGATAAGACCGAAAAGGTTTTGGAGCTGGTGATTACCGACGCCTGGATCCATCATTACCGCGAAACCTTGCGGCTTCCGCCCGGAGGCGGACAGACTTTTACGGTTCCCGTGGATGTCATGGCGCAAAAGATCAATGTCAAAAACGTGAATGAAATTTCTTTTGCTTTGCGGACGGAGTCCCGGCAGGTTTTCTATCTCGATCAGATCTATCTCATCCCCAAGGTCTTTCTGACGGGCGGGTCCGGTCTGTTCGGCGCGGTGAGCCGGCCGGTCAAAATGCTGGATTACGGTTTTGCCGAAAGGAAGTCTGCCTGGATGGTGGCCGGCGCGAACCCCTCGGACACATTTGTGCGCGTTCCGTTCGTCGTCAAGAATGAGACCCCGGCGATTTGCCATCTCGTGCCCGTCGAAGGGGGCATCCCGTTTCCGATGGGGGAACTGCCGTCGCCGGAAAACATCCGGCTGCTCAACGCGGCGGACGAGGAAATCCCTTGTCAGACCCGGGTCCTGTCGCGCTGGCCGGACCATTCGATCAAGTGGCTGGGGCTGTGTTTTCAAACGACACTCGGTCCGGCGGAAGGGACCGGATATTTTCTGGACTATGGCCCGGCCGTGAAAGCGACCGGTTTCGAAGGGGCGTTGACGGTGCGTGAAGATCCCGAACAGATCGTCGTTCTGACCGGGCTGATGCAGGTGGCGCTGGATAAAAAGAAATTTTTCCTGTTCAAGAAAATTTATATGGATTTGAACGCTAACGGAGTTACGGACAGCGATGAGGAAATTGTGTCCGGTGCCTTTGCCGATCTGGTCTTTCGCGGCGAGGAATACCGTGCAGATTGGGATGACAAGACCTATCACCTTGCGGTGGAAGAAAAGGGCAGCCAGCGCGTGGTGGTCCGGGCGAGCGGGTGGTTTCAGTCCAAAGACGGCAAGCGGTACTGCCGGTTGATTGTCCGTTATTATTTTTATCAGGGGAAAAGCGATGTCAAGATCAGCCACACCCTGATTTACACCGGTTATCCCGAAAACCGGTTCCTCGATGCCGGTCAAACTTTGAAATTGCCGGAGAACGAAACGATCGATGCCATCGGGATCAAGCTCCCGTGGCAGTCACCCGCTCCGCGTGTCCGTCTCGGACAGCTTCAGCAGGGGCCGTTGGAATTTCTGGACAACGGTTCGATCGGTTTGATGCAGGCCGGGTGGCAAACGGCGAATCTCGCGACGGCTGTTCCGGAGGCGCCTACGGAAATTTGGGCCGAGGGCTGGATGGACATTGCGGACGATAAAAAAGGTATGGCGGTCGCGCTCAGAAATTTTCGCGAAAATTTTCCGAAGGCCTTCAAGGTGCAGCGGCAGATTCTTCCCAACGGTCATCCGGATGCCCGAAGGGCTGAAGGATCCCGGACCGATGACGGGCCGGCTGTTGTTGCAAACTCAAATGAAGGCGCCGGAGGCATCTCCCTGATTCAGATCGATCTATGGCCGAAAGAGGCGGGCGTACTGGATTTGGCCACGACACAAGCGGCCAAAGGGGACGGCGTGCCTCAGCCGGCGAGCGCGTTCGGGCTTGCCAAAACGCATGAGCTTTTATTCCATTTTCATCCCGGCAACGTCGAGCCGGACTACGCGCAAAACCGGGTACGCGGTTTTGCCGAGCGTTTGACGGTGCGCGTCAACCCTTACTGGGTGGACGCCACGGGGGCGCTCGGACGTTTGTTCCCTGCGGACAAACGCTACGGCGGACAGGAGCAGGCGCTGGAACGTTTGTTTGACTGGGCAGCGCGCCAGCCCTTTCATTTCGGCTGGTACGGTATGCTGAATTTCGGCGATACGCTGACGTGGTTCCGCGATCGCGATGACGCCAAGAATTACGGTGTCACGGATTGGCATCCGGAGGGACAGTGGGGCTGGTACAACTGCGAAGGCGCCGGGACGCATACGGGGGCGTTGCTTCAATTTATCCGCAGCGGCATCTGGAAATATTTCAAGTTCGGCGAAAATCTCACGCGACATATCATGGATGTGGACACGGTCCACCACGATACGGTCCGGAATGACCCGCGGCTCAAAAAAGCGCTCGATGCGGGGTCTTCGCGGGTCGGCTCGATGCACGGCCATGACGGCAATCATTGGGGCGGACCCAACGCCGACGCGGGCCATACGCATGTGCTGGGTTTGTTGCTGTATTATTACCTGACGGGCGATGAGCGGGCGATGGAGGTCGCCGGGGAAGCCGGAGAATTTTTTCTGACGGAACCGTTTGCGGTCGCCGGGCATCCGGACATCGCGCCGCTGAGTGCGCTCGCCAATGTGTTGTGGGGCGACGTTTTGCTTTTTGAGGCGACCGGGGACGACCGTTACAAACGCGGTGCCGACCGGATCATTGATCTTTTGCTCCGGGCCCAGCGGCCGGACGGAAGCTTTTTGGAAATCTACAATCCGAAGAAAAAAACATGGAGCGGTCAGCCGAACAACCTTTTTATGGCCGGCAACACCGTCGGCGCGTTGATCCGTTATCACGAATTGACGCAGGATGCGGATGTCAAAGAGATGTTTTTGAAACTTGTCCGGTATTTGGCCAAGGACGAAGAGGCCGGGCCGATGGTCTTGCACGGTTTGGCTTACGCTTATCTGATGACGGGCGATATGCCCTACATCGCGGCCGGTGAACAGAATATGAAGAAGTTTCTTGCCTTGCAGCAGCTTTCTTCGGAGCCTGTGGCGGACGGTATGATCGGTGAGAAGCTGATTTATCGCCAACCCAATTTCTTTTTGTCCACCGTTCCTTATATTTTCGGCGCCATCGAGGAAGGCATCGCGAGATTGGATAGGAAGCAGTAAGCGAGACCCAAGTCCCAAGACCCAAGACTCAAGACCGGGACGCAAGACAGGGGCACGGGGCAAGGGACGAGGGACAGGAAAGACCCAAGTCCCAGGACCCAGGACGCAAGACAGGGGCATGGGGCAAGGGACGAGGGAATACAACTGCCTGTCATCCTGAGCGGAGTCCCGCGAGAGCGGGACGGAGTCGAAGGATCTCAAATTCGAGATCCTTCGTCCTCCCTTTGGTCGGCCTCAGGATGACAGACTCTTCTTCATCTCTTCGTCGTCCCGCTATTGGCGGGGCTCCTCGCGATGACGAAAAAAAGGACGAGGGACAAGAAAGACCCAAGTCCCAAGACCCAAGACCAAGGCAAGGGAAAAGAAACAACCGTAGGGGTGGTTCGTGAACCGCCCGTTAATGTATTGTCATTCTGGGCATAAAGGTTACAGAGTGTTGCTATTTTTGAAGTAACAATACCATTTTAGGTATTGAATTTTATTCCGTTGGCTTAAGCCTCTATGCCGTCTGTAGTCTGCCTTAAGCCTGGAATAAAAACCT
>JAQTOZ010000260.1 GCA_028713205.1 Candidatus Omnitrophota bacterium | reverse complement strand
CGTGCGGCACTGACGATCTATGTATTGATCTTTGTCTCGCCCACGGTTACGGCGTATTTGACTTGCTTCCTGATTTCGGCGGTCTTGGAAGTCGCCGTGTTGGGGGGCGTGGTCTGGAAGGCCCTGCCGCCGCCACAAGCGGCACGCAGCCGGCTTGATTTTGCTTTGCTCGGACGGGTTTGGAAATTCACCGCCCTACTGACGGCAACCGGCATTTTGATCGCCATGGTCGAACAGCTGGACAAACTTCTGATCAGCAAAATCCTTCCGCTCGGTCTGATGGGCTATTACACGGTGGCCGCGCAACTCGCCGCCGCGTTGACCTTTATCACGATTCCCGTGTTTTATACGGTTTATCCGCGATTTTCAGCGCTGCTGGCGGAACACAAAACGGATGATTTACGGAAGGTTTACCGTCGCGCCTCACAGTTGGCGGCGTTGTTGACATGGCCCGCGACCGGGACTTTGATTTTTTTCTCGCGCGATATTCTTTTGCTTTGGACACACTCGGAAGCGCTGGCCCGGGAAACCTGGCTCGTGTTGTCGTTCCTGGTGATCGGATATCAAATGCGGGCGTTGGCGATGTTTGTGCCTCACGCGCTTCAAATCGCCGCGGACATGTTGAAGCTTCCCTTTTACGCCAATCTCATCGGATGGTTGCTCTTGGTCCCTTCCATGATTTTCGGCATCCATTATTGGCAAATGCGCGGAGCGGCCTGCGTGTGGGCCCTTTTCAATTTTCTTTATTTCCTGATTGTCCCCCGTATCATGCATCGACGCCTTCTTGAAGGGAATATCGCCGGTTGGTTTTTGAAGGATATTTTGCCTTATGCGGCGGTGGGATTGGTTGTGCCCGCGTTTTTCCGCATGCTGGCATGCGGATGGCAGGCATCGTGGGCGCCTTATCTTTGGATCGGACTTTCCCCGGGGGTCTCGTATCTCACCGTGTTATTGATGTATCCGCCGTCCCGCGACATGGTTTTCAGATTTTTTTCGCCGTCCAAAATCCATTCCTGAACCGTTTTGGGGTCAGGGCTTTACATTTGTCATCGGTGCGCTGCGGGGTCCTGCCGCTGCCGTTTCCCCATGCGTCTCGCGTTTTTCATACCCCAGGTTTTACGTCTATTCAATGGTATTCTCGTGACGAGGGATCGACCGATTTATGGCATCAAACATTTGTGGATTTTGAAAAACCACTCGTCGCATGGGGACACCCCTCGGCAGCGTCACCCCTTGCGCACCGGTTGAACAAGTTCTTTATATTATAAGAACGGGTGGCAGCGGTGAGGGAGTCCCACCCTGGAGTTGAATTTTTTAAAAACCACAAATCTACGTTTTTTTCACATTAGGTTGAACCCCCGTCACGAGATAACGGCAAGTAAGATGAATGGCCTGGGTTATGAAAAATTCAACGAAGGGTGGGAGACACCGCTGACAGGACCCGTTCATCTTAAATCAGGCTATGTCATTGTTTTCAGGAGTACAACTTTAAACCGGCTCAAAGTTGTCGAAATCGATCGATAAGCCAGACTTTGACCGCGGTGAGATTTTTCAAAAGGACCAGCAGCGTATAGACGGAAACGATTTTGACGCGATGAAGCCGGTGCAGGATCAGCGATGTGCGCTGGTCCGCGGCGTGTTTTTTGGCCAGGTCATAGCTTTCCTTGAATTGGCGGTAAAAGCCCTTGTAGGATTTAGTCTCCGCATACATCCGGAATTTCGCGAGTTTTTGATCGAGGATGCCGGGGCTGTGGACCTTGCCGATTCTTAGCCACATATCGTAATCCATCGTATAAACCAGCTGGGTATTGAACGGGCAGGTTGTTTCAAAAACGGATTTGCGCATGAAAGTCGCCATCTGGCTGATGATGTTTTGCACGACCAAAGCGCCGTAACAGTACCGCCGGACATGGTAATCTTTGTATCGCGTAATCCATTTCCGGATTTCCCGGCCGTGCTCATCGATAATGGAGCAAAGTCCCGTGAGCCACATGCGTTCGGGATGTTCGGCAAAATATTTTCCCACGGCCGCGAGCGCTCCGGGCTCGTAGAGGTCATCCGCGTTGAGCCATCCGATAATTTCGCCGCTGGCCATGGCGATGCCTTTATTGAGGGCGTCCGCCTGGCCCCCGTCTTTTTCCGAGACCCAACGAATGCGTGTGCCGTAACTTTTCAGAATTTCCCGCGTTCCGTCCGTGCTGGCGCCGTCGACGACAATGAGTTCCAGAGAAGGGTAATTCTGGCAAAGGACCGAGTCGACGGACTGCCGGAGATACGCGGCCTTGTTGTAGGAAGGCATCACAACCGAAATGAAGGGCAGCGATGGGGCCGGGTCCGGCACGGTTTTAAGTCTCCAAATAAGCCACGAGCCACGGAAAGGGCGCAGCGTGGCGGGTGATTTTTCCGAAAGGCCGAAACAATTCCAGGAACGATGCCTGTCCCCAATGCCGGCAATGTTCCGGATCATTGCCGAAAGACTTCAGGTTTTTCCCCCGTAAAAAATTCGCGGCTTGAAAAAAAGGTTCGTGCGGGACGCTGATCAAAAGGGAACGGCTTACCCGCGCGGCCTCTTCGAGGGCGCGCACCGGATTTTGGAGATGCTCCAACACTTCCAGAAGCATGAGGCAACCGATCGATTTGTCGCGGAGGGGAAGGGCATCGGCTGAAGCGCACAGGAATGCAGCCTCGGGGACATGCCCTTGGGCAAACCGCAGCGCGCCCTCGTCGAGCTCGAGTCCGATGGCCCGGCGTTGTTTCAAAAGGCCGTGGTCTCCGAGATTGCGAAGGACGAAACCTTCCCCGCATCCGGTTTCACAGAGGAGGCCGGAAGGGGCATCCCGGACCACCGAGCGGATGACGGCCAGAAAACGGCGGATGAGATATTTCTGCAGGGGATTGTTGGACTGATATTTTGCGAGATTGCCGCGCTTTGGAAGAGGCGTCTTAGGGATTTTCATCCTCGCGTTCCACACGAAATCGGAAGGCCATTTCCCGGGTGCGTGACAAATGGACCATCATTTCCGCAAGCAGGCCGAAAAAAACGCATTGGATGCCGACGATGAGTGAAAGGATGCCCAACATCAGATAAGGATAATGGGGTGCGATGATGCCCCCGAGGAGTTTCGTGGCCAGCAAATGCCCGTTGATGAAAACGCCGATCAAGGTCAAGAAGAAACCGAATCCGCTGAATAAATGCGCCGGTTTGCCTTCGTAGCGCATGAGAAAGATCACCGTCAGAAGATCGACCATGCCCGCAAAAGCGCGCGTCACGCCGTATTTGGAACGTCCGTGTTTGCGGGGGCGGTGATGGACGGGTTCTTCGGTGACATGGAACCCCTTCCAGGATGCGAGCGCGGGAATGAAGCGGTGCAATTCTCCGTAAAGCGAGAGTTCTTTGACGACTTCCGAACGGTAAAGTTTGAGGCCGCAATTAAAGTCATGCAGCCGGACGCCGGTCAGGAAGGCGACCAGGGGGTTAAAAAGCCGGGAGGAGATAATTTTGCTTAAGGGATCGTGGCGCTCCTTTTTCCATCCGGAAACGAGATCCGCGTTTTTTGTCTGCAGGGCCGTTCGCAGCCGGGGGATTTCTTTGGGGTCGTCCTGCAGGTCGCCGTCCAGGGTGACGACGTAGCGGCCTTGGGCGTGTTTGAATCCGCAGTCCATGGCCGCGGATTTGCCGTAAATCTTCCGGAATGAAAAGACACGGACACGGGCGTCAATCTGAATGAGGGAATTCAAAGTGTCCGAAGTGCCGTCCGTCGAACCGTCATTGATAAATATGATTTCAAAGGACC
>JAQTOZ010000050.1 GCA_028713205.1 Candidatus Omnitrophota bacterium | reverse complement strand
CAAAGGCCAAAAACATTCCGCTCCTGCTGCCGGTCGATCGTGTGATTTCCCAGAAATTTGAAAAGGGTGCGGAATTCCGGATCGTCGAAGGGGATATCCCGGACGGCTGGATGGGGCTTGATATCGGTCCCAAGTCCGTGGAACAATTCAAAAAAGTTTTGTCGAGCGCAAAAACGGTTGTCTGGAACGGGCCTGTCGGGGTTTTTGAAATGCCTCCGTTTGACCGGGGGACCAAGGCCATCGCGGAGTATCTGGCGACCCTGAAGGCGACGACGATCATCGGCGGCGGCGATACCGCGGCCGCGATCAAGGAATTCGGCCTTGAGGACAAAGTATCGCATGTCTCGACGGGCGGGGGTGCGTCCCTGGAATATTTGGAAGGCGAGACCCTTCCGGGCATTGCCGCGTTAGCGGATAAAGCCGAAAAGGTAAAAGTTTAAAACAGAATCGAGTGTCTTATGCGTAAACCTTTGATTGCCGGTAATTGGAAAATGTTCAAGACCACGGAGGAAGCCCTGAGTCTTGTTGAGGGCATCCGGGCGGGTGTCCACAAGGTGACCAACTGCACCGTGGTGATTTGTCCGCCCTTCACGGCGTTGGATGCGGTCGCCAAGGCACTCAAAGGCAGTTCGGTTGATCTGGGAGCGCAAAATATGCATCCGCAAACCGAGGGCGCCTACACCGGTGAAATTTCTCCCGTGATGATTAAAGAGTTGGGATGCCGCTACGTGATTCTCGGACACTCCGAGAGACGCCAATATTTCGGGGAATCCGATTTGTTCATCAATCAGAAGGTGAAGACCGCCATCAAGTACAGCTTGATCCCGATCGTTTGCGTCGGGGAGACCCTGGAACAAAGGGAATCGAAACAATTTTTGGAAGTCGTCAAAAAGCAGATCGATTGTTCCCTGGCGGATTTGACGAAAGAAGATATTGCCAAGGTTGTTTTGGCCTATGAGCCTGTTTGGGCGATCGGGACGGGACGTACGGCGTCTCCCGAACAAGCCGAACAGATGCAATCCTATATTCGCCGCTTGTTGAATGAAAAATACGGACAGGACGTCGCGCAAAAGATCTGGATCCTTTACGGCGGCAGTGTGAAGCCGGACAATATGGCGGCCTTGATTGCGAAACCGAACGTCGACGGGGCCTTGGTCGGAGGGGCGTCGCTGAAAGCGGAATCTTTTACGGAAATCGTACTCAACGCAGCTAAAGAATCTCTTGTGGGGAAAGCATCATGATGACCGTGATCCTCGTTGTTCTTCATGTGATTGTGTGTTTTGTTCTTATCCTCGTGATTTTGCTTCAAGCCGGACGCGGCCAGGGGCTCGCGACTTCATCGTTTGGCGGCGGCAATGTGCAAACGTTGTTCGGGACCCGTGCCGGTGATTTTTTGACGAAGGCCACTTCCGTTTCCGCCATTTGTTTTCTATTGACCTGCATCACGTTGGATGTGATCGAGGCCCAGAAAAGCAAAAGTCTTCTGGATGTTTCCCGCAAAAAGGCCCCGATTGATATTGACAAGATCAAGAAGGCCCTTGAAAAGATCAAAGCGGGACAGCCGCTGACCCCGGAAGATTTGGGACAAAAGGCCGGGACCGAAATGCCTCTCACGATTCCTTTGGGGGCGCAAACGGGCGATCAGGTGCCGGGACTGCCGACAGCCGGGAATGTACCGCCTGACGAGGTCGGCAAGGCCGAATGGCCGGCGGGCAACGCTCAAGGCATTGACGCAACTCAGGCTGCTACCGATGCTGCCAAAGCTTTGGACGAAGCGACACAACCTCAGAAACCCTGAGGTCCCCGAACGATTTTCAGAAGTCCCGCGTGCCGGATGATGAAAGGCGGAAGGCCTGGCCGATGAAGCAGGCTTTCAGGAAATTCGAATTTTACGTTAAATTCCTCGATTTATTTCCCTAAAACAGTAAAATCTTCTTGTATGGACACTGAAGTTCTCCCCGTAAACAATGACGTGCGTTATCTCAAAGGCGTCGGTCCCAAGCGGGCCTTGGCGTTGGAACGGATCGGCATCCGGTCGGTGCGCGATCTTCTTTGCCTTTTCCCGCGCCGGTATGAGGACCGCAGCCATTTTCGCGCGATTGCCGACATCGCTTTGAACGATGCGGTAACCTTGCGCGGCGAAGTTCTCAAAGTCACGTTGAAGCCTATCCGGCGTATGATGATTGTCGAAATCGTGGTCGGCGATGACTCCGGGATGATCTACGCGATCTGGTTCAATCAGCCTTATCTCAAAAAGCAGTTTACGGTCGGACAGGAAATCATTCTTTACGGCAAAGTGGAGTACTATAAGGGGCGCTTTCAGATAACCTCCCCCGAATATGAACTCGTGGAGGGTGAGGAAGAATCGGTGCATACCGGACGAATCACGCCGATCTATCCGCTGACCGAAGGCCTTTTCCAACGGTCGCTGCGTACGACGTTGCGTGACGCGGTGCAGACTCAACTGGACAAAGTCGTCCGGGAGTATTTGCCGGAATCGTTTTGCGCGGAAAGAAAATTGATGGAACTGCGCGAAGCGGTCCGCGAGATGCATTTTCCCACCTCGTTTGAAAAACTGGCGGAGGCCCGCAAACGCATCGTCTTCGATGAATTCCTTGTTTTTGAGGTGATTCTATTGGAGCGCATGGAACGCTTGAAGACAAAACACCGTGCTTCTGTTTTGACGGAAGGTGAGCGCTGGCTGGGTGAGTTTGAAAAGAAGTTACCGTTCCGGTTAACGAATGACCAAAACAAAGTCATGCGGGAATTATTCGAGGACCTCGGAACATCCGTCCCCATGAACCGGCTTTTGCAGGGGGACGTCGGCGCCGGAAAAACATTGGTGGCCGTTTTTGCCATGCTCCTGGCCGCAAAAAATCAGTCGCAGGCGGCCATGCTGGTGCCGACGGAAATTTTAGCGGAACAACATTATCAGACACTGCAGAAGGTGTTGGCGCCTTTTTCGCTTTCGATCGGTCTTTTGACGTCCAGCACGCCGGCCGTGAAGCGTGAGCGCATGCTCGCCGAACTGAAGCAGGGCAAGCTTGACCTTTTAGTCGGGACGCATGCGATGCTTCAGGAAGACGTCGTTTTCAAGTCCCTGGGACTGGTCATCGTGGATGAACAGCATAAATTTGGCGTGCATCAGCGTTGTGCGCTTCTGAACCGCGAACCGCGTCCGCATCAATTGGTGATGACCGCGACACCGATTCCCCGAACGCTTGCCTTTACGATTTTCGGAGACCTTGCGATTTCGACGATCCGGGAACTTCCCGCCGGCCGGAAACCGATCCAAACGTATTGGGTCACGCGCGACAAGCAAAAACAAATCCTGGAGCGTATCCTCGAGAAAACGAAGAAAGGGGAGCAGGCTTACTTCATCTTTCCGTTGATCGAGGAAACGGAGAAATTGGATTTGCTTGCGGCGGAAAAGGAATATGAGAAGTTGAGTTCCACCGTTTTTTCGGATTTGAAAGTCGGGCTGGTGCACGGCCGGATGTCCCGTGAAGAGCGGGACTCGATCATGAGCCGTTTTAGGACGGGAGACATTCAAGTCTTGGTCGCGACCTCCGTGATCGAAGTAGGGGTTGACCATCCGAATGCGACGATGATGGTGATTGAAAACGCGGAGCGGTTTGGCTTGGCGCAGCTGCATCAGATGCGGGGCCGGATCGGACGCGGCGAAAAGCCGTCCGAATGTTTTCTCTTTGGAGAACCCAATACGGAAGAAGGTCAGAAGCGCCTGCGCATTTTGACCAAGACCCAGGACGGTTTCGTGATCGCGGAGGAGGATTTGCGCCTGCGCGGCCCCGGGGATTTCCTCGGGACGCGTCAAAGCGGCGAACCGTATTTCCGGGTGGCCGACCCGCTTTTGGATGAGGCCATTTTGCGTGACGCACGCAATGCCGCGATGCATCTTGTCAAACAACACATGCTTGATGTATCATCCGAATGGCAGGGGTTCAAAAAACACATTCAACAGATGTCTTTAAATTATTAGCCTTCTATAGAAAGAGAGCCGGAACATGAGGATTATCGGAGGGAAATTTAAATCGCGCAAAATCCAATTTCCGAAAACCAAACTGACCCGCCCCATGACGGACCGCTCCAAAGAGACTTTATTCAATATCCTGGGGAGTTTGGTGGACGGGAAGCATGTTTTAGATCTCTATGCGGGAAGCGGGAGTCTGGGCCTCGAAGCGTTAAGCCGCGGCGCCAGTGATGCGACCTTTGTCGATCGCGCGGACTGGGCCGTTCGTGTGATCCATAAGAACTTGAAGGAACTCGGCATCGAGAATATGGCCAAGGTGATTATGGGCGATGTCGGCCGGACGATCACGCAACTCGAGAAAAAGGGGCAAAAGTTCTCGCTGATTTTTGTGGATCCTCCGTTCCTGAAAGGACTTGTGAAAAAGACATTGATCCGGCTAGATCAATCTGATATATTAGCGCCCTTTGCGCAAATCGTAGTCGGTCATGCCCGGCAAGAAGCATTGCCCGAAACATTCAGCACTTTCAACGTGACTAGGACGAAAAAGATCGGTCAGGCATGCCTTTCCTTTTTGTTCCGCATAGAATCCAAACATGGAGAAACGAAGAGCTATATATCCGGGGAGTTTTGACCCCGTCACCAACGGACATTTGGACCTGATCCAGCGGGCGCGGCATTTGTTTGATGAAGTTTATGTCCTCTTAGTGGTGAATCCCGAAAAACAGACCCTGTTTACCATGGAAGAACGGCTGGGGTTTTTGAGGCAGGCGTGTCGGGGGATGGCAGGGGTTTCGGTCGATTCCTTCGAGGGCTTGACCGTGGAATATGCAAAGGAAAAAAAGGCCAGGACGATCATACGCGGGTTGCGGGTGACCTCCGATTTTGATTATGAGTTCCAGATGGCGATGACCAATCGAAAACTTTCGAAGCAGGTCGATACGATTTTTCTCATGCCGTCGGAGACGCATTTTTATATCTCTTCGCGTTTGACCAAGGAGATTGCCTCTCTGAAAGGCAATATCTCCGAGTACGTGCCCGAGTTTGTCGCTGAGAAGCTTTATGAGCGTCTCGGTTAAATGATTTTGATGCGAGGGGACCGGTTTTTATACAATGTTCATTCGTTTAGCCGAGTTTCGGGAAGATTTCAGCGAGCCGGTTCATTATGTCTATGATCCGAAGAAGCTGGATTTGGAATTCGTCGACCTGAAGTACCTGAAGAAACTTTCGCTGGACGGGACGATTGAAAAAACGAAAGAAACGCTGGTCTTTCAGGGGCATTTGGTCAGTGATGTCGAACATATTTGCGGACGCTGTTTGGCGTCCGTCCAAGATCATGTCGACCAGCCGTTCAAGCTTTTTTACGAAATCAAGGGGAAGGAAGTCCTTGATACGACGGATGATTTGCGCGAGATCCTGATTTTGAATCATCCGATGAATTTCATTTGCGCGGAAAATTGCCGCGGGCTTTGTCCCCAGTGCGGGACGGATTTGAACCAGAATTCGTGTGATTGTGCGAAAAAGGATAAAGGCGCCCACCCGGTCGAATCGCCTTTCAAAAAAATGTGGGAGAAAATGAAGGAGGAAGGAAAGAATGGCTAATCCCAAGAGACGGCACAGTAATACCCGGACGCGTCTTCGGAGATCGCACGATTTTCTCGTTTTGCGGTCGCTTTCGAAGTGTTCTCATTGCGGCGCGGCGGTTCTGCCGCACCGTGTTTGTGATGCCTGCGGTTATTACCGCGGCAAGCAAGTTATCACTCTCAAAGTCAAAGATAAAAAAGAAAAGGACTAAGGCTTATGATTCGCATCGCAGTCGATGGCATGGGCGGTGATTATGCCCCCCAAGTGGTTGTGGAAGGAGCGGTTTACGCGGCAAATGATTTTCCGGACTTAGAAATCGTTTTGGTCGGCCAGCCCGATGCGTTGAAACGCGAACTCAACCGTCATAAGGTGCTCGGCGGGAAGATCGTTCTCCAGGAGGCCAGCGAGGTCATTACGATGGCGGACTCGCCGGTGGCGTCGCTTAAAAAGAAAAAGAATTCGTCCATCGGCGTATCCATCGATTTGCTGAAGAACAAGGAAGCCGATGCCGTGGTGACGGCCGGAAACACCGGCGCTGCGGTTGCGGCCTCCGCGCTGACCCTCGGAAATCTTCCGGGGATCAAACGGCCGGGGATCGCGATCAGCATCCCGACGCCGCGCGGCATTTCGATCACGATGGATGTCGGCGCAAATCTCAATCCCTCGGCGGAAGAGCTCCTGCAATACGCGATCATGGCGGAAATTTATGCCAGCACGATTTTTAAAAAGAAACGCCCCTCGATCGGGCTCCTCAATATCGGCGAAGAAGAATCGAAAGGAACGGTTGTTCTAAAGGAAGCGTACAAACTCCTCCGGGATTCCGATCTCAATTTTGTCGGGAATATCGAGGGCCGTGATTTTTTCACCGGAAAAGTCGATTGCATCATCTGCGACGGTTTTGTGGGGAACGTGGTTTTGAAAATGTGCGAAAGCGTTCTCGAAAACTCGATCGAAATCATAACCCGGGAGTTCAAAAAGAATCCGATCACCTTGCTCGGCGCTTGGCTGTGCAAACCCGCGATGGATTCGATCCGCAAAGAAACCAATTATGAAGAGGCCGGGGGCGCGCCTCTCCTCGGAGTCAACGGCACGGTCATCATCAGCCACGGGATTTCTTCGGCCAAGGCGATCCGCAATGCGATCCGTGTTGCCGGGAGTATCGTCGAGCGGCATGTGAACCAGAATATCGTGGATCGCGTTGAGAGCCACCCCAACGGGAGTTCGACCCGACGTCCCGAGGGGAATCAAACGTGAGCGCACTTTATCAGGCCGGCATCACGGGGCTAGGGGCCTATCTCCCTGCAAAAGTTCTCACCAATTTTGATTTGGAAAAAATGGTGGATACCACCGACGATTGGATCCGTACCCGTACCGGAATCCGCGAAAGGCGCATCGCCGCGAAAGGCCAGAAATCGAGCGACCTCGGTCTGGAGGCCGCGAAACAAGCCCTGCAAAACGCAGGTTTAAAACCGGCGGACCTCGAGCTGATCATTGTGGCCACCATTACTCCCGATATGTTATTCCCTTCTACGGCTTGCAGTATCCAGGCTCGGCTCGGAGCTGCCTGCGGTGCTTTTGACATGGCCGCCGCTTGCTCGGGTTTTCCGTATGCCCTGGCTGTGTCGGAAGGGTTGGTCAAGGCCGGATTGTATAAACATATTTTGGTGGTGGGTGCCGAAATGCTTTCAAGCTTTATCGATTGGAAAGACCGCGCGACGTGCGTCCTTTTCGGGGACGGCGCTGGAGCGGCGGTCGTTTCAAGGCTGGACCATGATTCGGGGCACGGCGTGATCGCGTCCTATCTCGGGTCGGACGGAAATCAAGCGGACATTCTTCAAATTCCCGGTGGCGGATCGGCGCATCCTCCTTCGGAAGAGACGCTCAAGCAAGGACTCCACTTTTTAAAAATGCAGGGGGCCGAAGTTTTTAAAGTCGCGGTTCGAACGATGGAGGACGCGGTGCATGAAGTGCTGCGCCGTGCCGATTTGGAACTCAAAGACGTCGATTGGTTGATCCCGCATCAGGCCAATATCCGTATTCTTAATGCCGTGGCCGAACGTTTGGAACTCCCGCCGGAAAAAGTTTATATCAACGTGGATCGGTACGGCAATATGTCCAGCGCCTCGACGGTGGTGGCCTTGTGCGAGGCCGTGAGCCAGGGACTCGTAAAAAAGGGACAAATCATCGTTTTGGTTGCCTTTGGGGGCGGCCTGACATGGGCTGCGAATGTTATTAAATGGTAATGGATTTCTCAATGATCGATAAACCTCTTTCAGCCGGATTTTTGTTCCCGGGACAAGGCGCGCAGTCGATCGGCATGGGCAAGGATTTTTACGATCAATCTGCGCTGGCGAAGAAAATTTTTGACGGGTCGAATCAAATCCTGGGTTATGATTTAGCGCAGATCTGTCTTCAGGGACCCGAGGATAAATTGACGCGCACGCTTTACGCGCAGCCGGCGATTTTTGTCACGAGCTATGTTGCCTTGAGTCTTTTGCGCGAAAGATTCCCGGAATTGAATCCGGTGTGGACCGCCGGTTTGAGTTTGGGTGAGTTCACGTCGTTGGTCGCCGCGGGGGCGCTTTCGTTTGAGGATGGTTTGAAACTGGTCGCGGCGCGTGCCGATGCCATGGAAAACGCCGGTCAAAGCCGTCCGGGGACCATGGCCTCGATCATCGGACTGTCTCTGGGCGATTGCGAAGCGCTGGCGCGTGAGGCGGGCTGTGAAGTTGCCAATTTGAATTCGCCGGATCAATTTGCGCTTTCGGGAACGTTCGAATCGATCGAAAAAGTTTGCAAGCTTGCCGAAACCCAAGGGGCCAAACGCGCGATTCCGCTCAAGGTCGGCGGGGCTTTTCATTCATCGCTGATGATTGATGCCAAAGAGGCGTTGGAAAAAGCGCTGGTCCACACCCCGGTCCGGAGTCCGGCCTGTACGTTCATCCCGAATGTGACGGCGCAGCGGGTAACGGAACCGTCCGAAATCAAAATGTTATTGGCCAAGCAATTGATGAGTCCCGTTCGATGGATTGAAACGATGGCGCGCGCGAAAGAATCGGGGGTCCGTTATCTTATCGAGATCGGTCCGGGCAGGGTCCTCAAAGGCTTGGCCCGCAAGTGTGAGCCGTCTTTGAATGTGCTGAATTGCGGGACGGCGGTCGAGCTCCAAAAATTGGATGAAGTCTTCGGAAAGATCGGAACAAAATAATTTTCTAAAAAAAAGGGACTCGCACAATGGAGTCCCGCGTTGATGGATGGGAGGATGGATCATGTTGAAGGGAAAAATTGCGATAGTGACGGGGGCCGGCAGGGGAATCGGACAAGCGATTGCGCTTGCCTTGGCCGAACAAGGGGCGGAAATCGTCCTTTCGGATATTTCGGTCGATTTTTTGAAAGACACGGAAGCCCAAATCAAAGCTTTGGGCAAAAGCGGTTGTCTTTTGACGCAAGCCAATGTCACCATTGGGGATGAAGTCAATGAAGTCGTCAAAAAAGCGCTTGACACCTATGGAAAGGTCGATATACTTGTCAACAATGCGGGCATCACTCGCGACAATTTGATGGCGATGATGGCCGAAAAAGATTGGGACGATGTTCTTTCGACAAATCTGAAAAGCGTGTTTTTGATGACGAAGGCTTGTTCGCGCACCATGGTCAAGCAACGCTTCGGCAGTATCGTAAATATTGCTTCCGTTGTGGGAATTATGGGGAATGCCGGACAGGCGAATTACTCGGCATCAAAAGCAGGTGTGATTGCGTTTACGAAAACAACAGCTAAAGAACTCGCGAAACGCAATATACGAGCGAATGCGATCGCGCCGGGGTTCATTCGAACCCCCATGACTGACAAGTTGTCGGCGGAGCAGAAGCAAAAGATTCAAGAATGGATTCCTCTCGGACGAATGGGAGAACCTAAAGAAATCGCCGACGTGGCCGTATTCTTAGCATCAGATGCCTCAAGATATGTGACGGGGCAAGTTATCGTAGTCGATGGCGGATTATTGATGTAATTAGATTTTAAACAGGAGGAATCAATGGCGATTCAAGACAAAATCACTGAAATTATCGTTGAGCAATTAGGCGTGAAACCCGAAGAGGTCACCCCAGAAGCTTCTTTTGTGGATGATCTTGGTGCAGATTCTCTCGATACCGTCGAGCTCGTGATGGCACTAGAAGAAGAGTTTGGAATCGAAATCCCGGATGAAGATGCCGAGAAGATCCAGACCGTGGGGGATGCTATCCGATATATCGAAGAGAAATCGGCTGCAAAGTAATCCCTCCCTTCACTCCAAAAACCAGAATATCAAGCCATCTTCCATAAGATGAGACGTGTCGTAATTACAGGCGTTAGCATGATTACTCCGCTAGGCAATACGGCGGAGCTTTCATGGAACGCCATGATTCAAGGTAAAAGCGGAACGGGACCACTAACCCAATTTGATCCCACAGGGTATAACTCTAAGGTCGCTGGGGAAGTCAAAAATTTTGATCCGACTCCCTTCTTCACTCCCAAAGAACTCAAGAAAAGTGACCGGTTTGTTCAGTTCGCGATTGCTTGTTCGAAAATGGCGATTGATGATTCCCGCCTCGACATCAAGAGCGAAGACCCCTATCGCATCGGTGTGCTGGTCGGATCGGGTATCGGTGGCCTGAGGGTCATCGAGGAACAGCACCGCGTTCTTCTGGAAAAAGGCCCCGGCCGCATTTCACCGTTTCTTATTCCGATGCTGATCGTCAATATGGCCCCGGGACAAATTTCAATTAATTTCGGTTTAAAGGGCCCGAACAACTGCGTGGCAACGGCTTGCGCGACAGGTTCCAATGCGATCGGCGATGCGCTGAAGATCATTCAGCGGGGAGAGGCCGATGTGATGGTTGCGGGCGGCACTGAATCTTGCATCACGCCGCTGGGATTCGGTGGGTTTGATGCCATGAAGGCGCTCAGCACGCATAACGAAGATCCCTCAACGGCATCGCGTCCTTTCGATAAGACCCGCAACGGATTCGTGATGGCGGAAGGGTGCGGGATCGTGATCCTCGAGGCCTTAGAGCACGCCCAGAAGAGAAACGCCAAGGTTTATGCGGAAATTGTGGGCTACGGCATGACCTCGGACGCCAATCACATCACGGCTCCCGATCCGACAGGCGAAGGGGCTTCCCGTTGTATGTTGGCCTGTTTAAAGGATGCCGGTTTGCAGCCCAAAGATGTGGATTATATCAACGCGCACGGGACGTCCACTTCGTTGAACGATAAGGTCGAAACCTTGGCCATCAAGAGGGCGCTTGGCGAAGATGTCGCGAAAAGACTCAAGGTGAGTTCCACAAAGTCCATGACCGGACATGCCTTGGGGGCGGGGGGTGCGATTGAAGCCATTGTCTGTGTTTTGGCCATTCGCGGCGGCGTGATTCCGCCCACGATCAACTATAAGGTCCCGGATCCTGACTGTGATTTGAATTATGTTCCGAATGAGGCTTTGCATCAGAAAGTTCGTGTGGCGGTTTCCAATTCACTCGGCTTCGGCGGCCATAATGCGACACTCGCATTCAAGGTCTTCGAAGAATAATCCCTCCCATTTTGGGGCCGCAAGAGCCCTGTTTTCCGATAAAGCTTCCTTTCGATATTGTCGAAAATAAAATAGCATGTATAATTCCATGATCATGATATATTTAATCATAATGCACCTGGTCATCCTATCTCTTATCCCTGTTCGAGTCGTTTTTTCTGGAGAGGCTCATGAGGCTTAAGAAGCTGGAGCTCTTTGGATTTAAATCCTTTGCCAACCGGACCGAAATTTTTTTCGATCAGGGTGTGACCTGCGTCGTCGGACCCAACGGTTGCGGTAAAAGCAATATCTCGGATTCGATCCGGTGGGTCTTGGGCGAACGGAGCGCAAAACTCCTGCGCGGTTCCAAGATGGAGGACGTGATCTTCAACGGGACCGAATTCCGCAAGCCTCTGGCCGTTGCCGAAGTATCCCTCACGATTGACAATGAAGACCGTAAACTTCCCATCGATTACAATGAAGTCACTTTGACGCGCCGGCTTTACCGGTCCGGGGAAAGTGAATATCTCATCAACCGCACCCAGGTGCGCCTCAAGGACATCCAGGACCTCATTTTGGACACCGGCATCGGTTCCAGTTCCTATTCGATGATTGAACAGGGACGGATTGACTATATCCTCAATGCTGACGCCACGGAACGGCGCTTCCTCATCGAAGAAGCGGCCGGGATTTCCAAGTTCAAGGTCAAGAAGGAAGAGGCCTTGCGCAAACTCGAGCGCACGGAACAGAACCTTCTGCGGCTGAACGATATCGTTCAGGAAGTGCATCGCAATATTCAGTATGCCGAACGCCAGGCGCGGCGCGCGGAACGTTATAAGGAGCAATTCGAACGGTTGAAACAATTGGAGACCGCGAAGTCCTTCCACGATTTGAAGAACCTTTCCGAAGGGAAATCGGTGCTGGATGAAAAACGCGCCCAAGCGGATGCCGAGTTGAAAGCGATCGAGGCCGAAAAAAACCAATGCCGCGAACTGCTCATGACGCAAGAGCGGACCCTGCGCGAATTGCAGGAGCGCTTTTCGGCGGAGGAATCCAAGCGCTTCGGACTTCAATCGACGCTGGAAAAAAATGAGCAACAGCTGAAATTTCATCAAGAGAAGCGTGTGGCGCTAGCGACGCGGCAGGGGGAGATTCAACAGGAACAATCCCACCTGGCGGAACGCCTGCAGCGCTATGAGAAGGATATCGCGGCCAAACGCGAAGAATTGATTCAACTGGAACAAAATCAGGGACGGCTCCAGGAGCAATTCGATACCGCAAAGGCGAGGCTCCAGGCGGCGGAAAACGATGTGGAGCAGAAGAAGGCGCGTCTCGAAATGAGCAAGATGGAAGCGTTTGAGATCGCCGGGGAAATTACGAAACTCAGAAATGAATACCACCGGGTGCTGGCGTTTCTGGAGTCCTGCGAACGGCAAAAAACGAAACTCGAAGAAAATCTCCGGCGTTTTACCAACGAATACCAGCGATGGGAAACCAAAAAAGTTGATTACGAAAAAGAACTTTTCGATCTGAACGAGCGCGTTGCCGAATTGGAAAAGGACAAAGATCGCCTTGGCGCCTCCATGACGGAGATCAAAGCTCGGCTCGAGGAGGCCGGCCGGGAGAAACAAAAGCTGGCCGATCTCATTCGTGAGAAAACCGTGCGCGTTGAAATGCTGAGGAAACTGGACGCGGCCAGCGGCGTCGACAAAGAGACGCTCGTTCGGGAAATGCCGGAACTGGAAAACGGGCTCATCCGGAGCATCCGTGAAGTGGTCAAGGTTCAAGCCGGTTATGAGCGGGCCTTTGAAGCGGTGTTCGGGCTTTTCGCGCAATCCTGGGTGGCCGAAGACCTGGACGCCGCGCAAAAGCTTTTCAATTATTTGTCCGAAAAGAAATCAAACAGCCTGGGCTTGTTGATCAAATCCGCAAGCGGGGCCATGCTGGCGGCGGATCCCGAGGTCGTGCTGGAACACGGACTCATTCGTTGCGCCCTGCGGGATGTCGTGGAGATCACGCCCGGATACGAACTGATGCTGGACCCGATTTTAAACGGAGCTTTTGTCATTGATAAATTCGAGACCGAGAACCTGGAAGAGTTGATCGTTCTGGCCGAAAACGCGATTTTTGTGACCGACGATGGCGTTTGTGTCGGGCCGCGCGGATATGTTTCGTTCCGGCGGACAGCGACGAGCGAACAGAGCTTCTTTCAGCGTGGCAAGGAAATCGAAGATTTGGAAAAAGAGATCGGCGACCTCGGACGGGCGGTCGAGCAATATGACCTCAAACAGAGCGAATGCGCGCAGCAGCTGAAAGAGGCGGGCGATTCGCTGCAATCGGTACACGCGGACCTTCTGGATTGCCAGTTGCGCAAAGAATCGTCGGAGTCCTTCCGGAACGGTGTCGCGGACCGTCTGGTGTCGAACAATCAGGAGCTTGAAATCGTTTCGCAGGACATGGCCGAGGTCGAGGTGCAGCAATCCGAAGTGGCCGGCCGTAAGGCGAAATTGGAATTTGAATTGGCCGGCATGGAGGCCCGGGAGACGGCGCACCGCGGGAGTGAAGAGCAGCTCAGACTCGAAATCGAACAGAGCGACGATGTCCGGAGCGATATTTTGAAAATCTATGCCGATTGCAATGCGAAATTCGACCATATGCAGGAGCAGGTGAGGCTCCTCCGGGAATCCGTCGATATTTTGCTCGAGAGCGATGCCGAAGACCGCAAACGCATCCGGAATTTGACCGATGAAAGTGTCCGCATCGTGGAAAAGAACCGCGAACTGGATCTCGAGGATGAGCGGCTGAACCTGGAACAGAAACAAATCGAGACGGACGTACGCCAGGCGGATGTGGCGATCGAAATGATGAGTCAGGAAAAAAAATGCGGAGAAGACGAAATTGCGGGGACCCAGCAAAAGATCCAGGGATTTTCCGAAAAGTTGAACGGGCTCCAGGATGTCCTGCATCAGTCCGAGATGAAGTCGATGGATTTGGGTTATCAGGAAAAGGCGATCCAGGAGCGTCTGGCTCAGACGTATCACATCAATCTGGCGGAATTGAATGCCGGCGATTATCCCTGGAATGAACAGGAAGCCGAAGAGGCCAATGCTGAAATTGCGAAACTCCGCGAACGCGTTGAACAGATGGGCGCCGTTAATTTATTGGCGATCGAGGAATACGATGAGTTGAAGAAACGGTATGATTTCCTGAACGCGCAGCAAAAGGACATGGAATCCGCCCGGGAAGAACTGATGGAAGCGATTCGCAAGATCAACCGGACCACCAAGACCCTTTTTGAGGAAACCTTCGCGAATGTCCAGGCCAAGTTCCGCGAATACTATCAGATCCTTTTCCACGGCGGGGAAGCGAAACTCATTTTGATCGACGAGGAGCACCCCCTGGAATCGGGGATTGATATCGTGGTGAGGCCTCCGGGCAAAAAGCAACAGCATGTGACCCTGCTTTCGGGCGGGGAGAAGGCGCTCACGGCCATTGCGCTCTTGTTCGCGTTGTTTTGCATACGGCCGTCGCCCTTTTGCGTGCTGGATGAAGTCGATGCGCCGCTGGACGAAGCCAACATCGACCGTTTTCTTACGGTATTAAGGACATTCCTTGAATTGACCCAATTCATTATCGTGACCCACAATCGAAAGACGATTGCGATGGGTGACAGTCTCTACGGTGTAACGATGGAAGAGGCCGGCGTCTCCAAAATCGTTTCCGTGAAAGTGCATGAGGACCAGGCAACTGCCGCCGCGGATGGGGACGATCTCGAAGCAACGAAGGAAGAAGATACAACGGAAGATGCAAAGGAAGATACGGTTCAGGATTCGGTCAGCGCTTGACAATTCCCAACTACATCACCTTATTCCGGATTTTACTGGTACCGGTTTTTTTCACGGCGCTTGTCTCTTATGAGACCGGGCAAGAATGGCTCCGTTGGACCGCCTTTGCCTGTTTTCTCACCGCAAGCTTGACGGACGCCGTTGACGGACTGGCCGCACGCGTGATGCAAAAATACTCCGAGCTCGGGCGCTTCCTCGATCCTCTGGCGGATAAATTACTGCTCTTGAGCGGTTTTCTGGGGCTGTTGTTTGTCCAAGGGTTTCCTTACACCCCGCCCTTGTGGGTGACGGTGACCATCGTCTTTCGCGACATGGTCATTGTGATCGGTATCGTCGTTATCTTTTTTGTCTCCGGAAAACTTCAGATACAACCCAACTTTCTCGGCAAAGTGACGACCGCTTTTCAAATGGGGACACTCGTGGCGATCCTTTTGTTTTGGCCTATCGCCATTCCGTTGTGGTATGTGACGGTCGCTCTGACGATTGTTTCATGTCTCAGTTACGTCGTCCGTGAAATGAAACTTCTGAATTCCCACGCATAATGGACACGGTCATTTTCATCATCCTCGCTTACTTTCTGGGTTCGATCCCGTTCGGTTTGATCATCGGCCGTCTGGTCCGCGGCATCGATGTGCGGCAGCACGGCAGCGGCAATGTCGGGGCAACCAATGTCTTCCGGGTCGTCGGGAAAAAATGGGGCGTTTTGGTTTTGGTCCTGGACGCATTGAAGGGGTATGCGGCCGTGGCGGTACCTGTCTGGACGAATGCCCAAGTGGCGCCGCCGGTTTTGATGCTGACCGGGATTGTTGCCATCCTGGGCCATAGTTTTTCCATATGGCTC
>JAQTOZ010000259.1 GCA_028713205.1 Candidatus Omnitrophota bacterium | reverse complement strand
CCGTTGCTACTATTGACGGCGAGCCTCTTTAAGAGATGGAAATCACTAAGATAACGTCCCGTTCCCAAAGCCACTGCCGTCAAAGGATCATCTGCAACATGAACCGGCAACCCTGTCTCTTCGCTAATCAACTTATCGAGTCCGCGCAACAGCGCGCCACCACCGGCTAAGATAAGACCACGATCAATAAGATCCGCTGACAATTCAGGCGGGGTTCTTTCCAATGCAATTCGTACAGCTTCCAAAATCGTTGAGAGAGGTTCCGACAAAGCCTCGCGGGTTTCTTCACTCGTGATCGTAATCGTCTTTGGCAGTCCGGCCAAAATGTCGCGCCCCTTGACGTCCATCGTCGTTTCTTCTTCCATCGGATATGCCGATCCGAGCCGAATTTTTATTTCCTCGGCAGTTCTTTCACCAATCATCAAATTGTAGGATTTTTTCAAATGACTGATGATGGCTTCATCAAACTCATCACCGCCGATACGAATACTTTTCGAAAAAACGATACCGGAAAGCGAAATAACAGCGATCTCGGTAGTTCCGCCACCGACATCGATGATCATATTCCCCGAAGGCTCATGAATCGGAAGTCCCACACCAATCGCAGCCGCAATCGGCTCTTCAACCAAGTAAACCGGATTGCGCGCTCCCGCTCTTTCAGCCGAATCTTTCACAGCGCGCTTCTCGACTTCAGTGATGCCGCTTGGAACCGCGATAACGACACGTGGACTCACGAGTCTTCCCTTCCGATGCACCCGGCGAATAAAATATCGCATCATCGCTTCCGTAATGTCAAAGTCGGCAATCACTCCATCTCGCATGGGCCGAATGGCTGTAATATTCCCTGGCGTACGACCCAGCATACGTTTGGCCTCTTCGCCGACGGCAAGGACTTGATGAGTCGTGCGATCAATGGCTACCACGGAAGGTTCACACAAAACCACGCCCTGCCCTTTTACATAAACCAATGTGTTGGCAGTTCCGAGATCAATACCGATATCACTCGAGAATAAATTAAGGATTTTGTCCATTAAAAGCATACCTACCTCGTTAAATCAAAAGGTTGGGGAAGTATCTTGAAAATTTAGTGTTTGAGTATAGCGAATTATCTAAGGCCTGTCAAACAAAAAGGTTACCGAATTTCGCTCATTTTGAATAAATGCAAAGTATTGGTGTAAAAAACCTTCCGGTTCTCGTCATATTTGAAAAAATCACCCATTTCGCAAGGCCTTAAAATCATCAAAAAAAGAGGGAAAGGATGTCGATACACATTCAACATCATCCAAAAGGACATCCCCTTGAATCGCCAATGAGGCAATCGCAAAACTCATCGCCGTTCGGTGATCCCCGAACCCCTGAATCCGTCCCGGGTGAAACCGCTCAACACCCTGTATCCAACACCCATCCGGAAGCTCTTCAACCTCGCCACCGACAGCCTTTAGGTTAACAACCATGGAATGGATCCGGTCGGTCTCCTTCACCCTAAGTTCTTCAGCTCCTGAAATAATGCTTTCACCCTCGGCAAGAGCCATCGCAATCATAAGGATGGGCAACTCATCGATAAGGCTCGCAACTTCCGTCTTCGTAACCCTCGTGCCATTGAGTCGGCTTCCTTGGATGTGAATCGTTCCCATCGGTTCCGGTTCTGCTTGGCTTGGCACGACTTCGATTTTTGCTCCCATACGCTGCAAAACGTTCACCAAACCCAACCTTGTCGGATTCAGGCCTACCTTTTCAACCACCAAATTCGAACCGGGTGTTATCGCTGCCCCAACAATAAAAAAAGCAGCGGATGAAATATCTCCCGGAATATCCAAATCTAAGGGATGCAAGGAACTCGCTTTCTGAACGATGAGACATTGATCCTCTCTTCGATAAGGTGCGCCGCATGCGGCAAGCAATCTCTCGGTATGGTCCCGGGAAGACGAAAATTCGAAAATGCGAGTTTCGCCTTCAGCATAAAGACCTGCGAACAGAAGCGCTGATTTCACCTGAGCACTTCCCAGTTTATTTTCGTAATCAATCCCATGCAGACGCCCACCGCGAATCCACAACGGCGCATAATTACCGTTATCCCGTCCTTTGATTTGCGCACCCATTTTTTTTAGCGGTTCGGTCACTCGTCTCATCGGACGCGTCGAAAGAGATTCGTCACCTGTCAACGTAATTTCAAAATTTTGTCCCGCCAAAAGCCCAAGGAGGATACGCATTGAGGTACCGGAATTCCCGAGAAATATTTCTTTGAGTTCTGAATTCTTTTTGAGACCGCTAATCCCTTGACCGTGGACGGTTATTTCCCCCGTCCCTTGTCGCCAGTCAATCGGAATTCCCAAGCGCTGGAAGGCTTTCATCGTATTCAAGCAGTCATCGCCCTCCAAAAAATGCGTCGCATGGCTCACCCCTTGCGCGATTGCACCAAACATTAACGCACGGTGGGAAATAGACTTGTCCCCTGGAGGTGTATAGACGCCTTTGATGATTCCGGGACCTGAAATCGTAACGTTCTGATTCAAACTGAAATTCGACGTGAGGTTGAAAAATGTTTAAGGGTGGTTACGAAACAGCCATCCATATTTTAAATATATCATTCCCGACAGGGTTACCCTTTTCGAACGGTATCCCCTTTTTGAATCGGTGTCTTTTCAGACTCCGTCAAAATTTTCGCCGCCGCAAAACTATCATAAAGCTTCTCAACCTGAACCGTCGCGACCGACTTGCCATCGCGTTCGATCTGCAGATCATCACCCATTTTCAGCTGATTGCGCAACCCCATATTCACCACGACAAAATTAAATTTACGATTGACCGTCATGACCTGAGCTTCTGCACCTGGCACAGTTTCTTCCTTTTTCGCAGGTGGTATTTCGGGTTTCGCAACAGATTGGGGCTTTGCGGTTTCGGCGGGGGTCATTTCTTTTTGTGCTGCCTCCGAAGATGCAGCCGTCTTATCTTGAGCCTCTTGGATTGCTTCTTCGGTTTGATTTTGCTCAATAGGCTGCGCTCGCGACACAAATTCAAACGTCGGAGCAGCTGTCGCCGTTGGAGTCTCCGGTGCCTGCGTTGGTATCGGCTCCTCCTCAAAATACTGCGGAAACGCTTGCCCTGACTGCGGCGCACCTGTTTCGTCCAAACGGCCTTCAAGCTCACTATTTTTTTCTTCCAGTGCTTTTATTTTGTCACGGTAAGTCGTTACATCAATATAACGCTGATCCAACTCTTGTTTGAGCTTTGCGCTTTCTTCCGAAAAGGTCTTCAATTGCTCGCGCATCCTCGAGATCTGCGAGCGATATCTCGGGGCTTCTTGCTGCAATGTCTCGTTTTGATCCTGCAACTGGATTTTTTCAGCCTCAGCAGCCGCTCGGCCCTTCTTGGCTAAAACAAGCGCTTGGTACAGCACCCCAGTACTCACCAATGCAACGATGGATATCATAAACGCTAAGAAAATCGCGACTTTGATACCGATCATGGAGGGAGCTCTAACTGCGGGTGGGGTTACGATGGGAATTTGATCGCGTTGTTGTTCCATTTGTAGCAATGCCTTGCCCTTCCTTTATCAGAATTTTATTTCTTAAACTAAAAGTCGAGGATAAAACCGCCAGATCCCTTGTACGACATCAGTTCCTAGCACAAATAAGGCGTTATCGTAACACAGGGAAAAAGCGATTTCAACTGTACAAAACGGAAATGTCCAGCCAAAATAGAAATGTCCTATTTCTACCAAAATAGAAGTGTCCTATTTTAGGTTTGTGTTGTTAAGAGTTCTTCTGCCTTCTCTTGCTTGGGAGCGAGGATACGTTGCC
>JAQTOZ010000258.1 GCA_028713205.1 Candidatus Omnitrophota bacterium | reverse complement strand
CTTTTTATCGAACCGCATCAAGATGATTATGTGAGTCGGGCTGCGGGATTACTGCAAAGACTTTCCGGACGAAATAACAGGATCAAAATACTGCATTACGCGGTCGCGGACGGAACGGAACAAAATTATTATTGGCCGCCAATGCTGACTTATCGGGATGACGAAAACCGAAATGCTTTGAACACGCTCGGAATTTCTGCAGGGTATGAAACGGTTTTGATCCCCGCCGATATCGAAGGTCAGCTTGACAGGGAGATCGACTTGTTTAAGGAGCGTCTGCTAGCGGAGAAACCGGGAAGCTTAGTGATCCCGGGTCCCTCCGATACACACCGTCATCATGCACGGATTCGCTATGTGGCGCTTATGGCGGCAAGAAAATATGTCGAAGAGACCCGCCGCCCGTTGAGAGTTCTAAGCGTTCCTTTGCTCTCCGCCGAAAGAGATGGGTTGGCCGAGGCCAATTCGATCCTGGTTCTTTCGGAAAGTGAAAAACGCTTAAAAGCGGAAGCGCTTGCCCGTTATCCAAGTCAGAGACGATATCTGACCGGTGATTTGTACGAGCGGCGCCGGGAACTTTTGGGACAGGTCTGTCAAACAGCGGGCGATGCCGCCGCCGCTCAACAAACCGGAACGGAGCGGGAAGCGTTTTTGGATCAACACTTGATGCCGGCAAGCACCCTCGTTCAAGAGGATTTGGCCATCCGTGTGGTGCGCGGAAAATCGTTCGTCGTCTCATTCCGCGAAGGGCCTAAGCATTATGCGTTTGAGTTTGTCCGCGGCGAGCCGAGGCCGCGTTTGACGATCGACGATGCAACGGTGACGACAATATCCATAGAAGATTGGGTCGCCCTGAATCATTTTACCGCCGCATATCTGAGCTTGATTTCTGCCGTTGATCCGGAACGCGGTCACGGTTCCGAGCGGTATGTCCAAGTTGCTGGTCGTTCCGTCGATGCTTTGGAATGGCTGATCGAAACCGGCAATTTGGAAACGGGAGAACAAACAAGACACGATCTGGCTTGCGGTCTCAAATCAAGTTTCGAAAAGATCATCGGTGTCAGCGAAGATATCAAAATGGAACAACCGTGGTTTGCAGCTGAAAGTCAAAAAGGCGAAGGCCATCTGCCGGATCTCAATGAGGACTTGAATGATGCCGAATCGGTTCAGCCCAAAAAGTTGGTCATTGGGATTGCCACTCACGACAGCGCGAAGCTCATTGCGGGCCGGCTGGAAAATTTGAAGCGGCAAATCGCTGAATTGCCTGAGGGCTGGCATTCCTGGCGGATCGAAATCGTGCTTTATTCCAATGCCAGGGCGTCCGATGTGGACCGTATGACCCATGAAATGATCGGCCAAATACCGATTTCGTTTTTCGAAGGGCTCGCGATCCCGGTGACGATCGTCGTCAGAAAAGAACCTTTCCCGAATCAGGCGAACTCCCTGCACCGGATCAGCGAGTATGCCAAAGAAAGTCATGCCGACATGATTTTGTTTACGGACGATGATGTTGAATATGAGCCCGGCGCGCTTAAAGCCATGTTAACACGACTGCTGCAGAGCGAAGGGCCCGCTTTGATCAGCGGAAAGTTTTATTGGCGCAGCCGGTCCGTCGAGGTTCTTCGAAACGAAGCCGAACGAGAGTGGAGCTCGTCGGAATTTTTTAGACATTCGTCTCCCTTGGTGCAAAACCTCCTAATGGATATCACGGTTTGGTGTAAGCGCGAGTGGCAGGAGATCATGCGTTTTCGAAGACGGCCCGACGTGGCCTTTTCGCCCCGGGTGGCCATGGGAGCCGGGCTGCTTATGCGGACCGAGCATTATGCCGGTTTCCCTTACTGGTTTCCGCAGGCCGATGTGATTCAGCGTTACCGTTATTTCCCGAATATTCAGGTTGTTGATGAGGCATTGATCTCGAGCGTTGCCGCGCAGAGTTTATCCTATTTGATCAGAAAAGCACCGCGATCTTTATTCGGGTGGCGCGATCAAATTAACAAAGTCTTTTCAAAAAAGAGAAGACAGATTCAACGTGACGGTGATGTTTACTATGCCCGTAACATCCGATGGGGTGATTGGTGGCAGCTCGGCGCAGCGGATAAGTTTTATTCTTTGGGCAATATCTTTTTAATTTCGGGTGCAAGATCGGCGGCGCGTATTTTTATGCGCCATGCGCGTGCCACGGCTCCCGTTCTTGACGAAAGAGGCGCGGAAACGGTTGCGTTGATTTCCCCGGATCACAGCCTTCTTACAAGGATGGGGGTTCCGGTGAGCTCAGATTGGCAGGAGATGAGGTTCAATGCCGATCAAGTGACGGTTCTGCGAGACAACGGCGAGGTTCAAGTTTACCGGCGCGAAAAGACGGTCGGATTCAGGGATTCCCTTTTGAATTTCTTCGAAAATTCATCGGTCGATTCAACGGGTTGGCCGATGATGGATCCTGAAACACTGACGCGGCTGACCATCATGTACCGGTCCGAATACGGAATCCCGGGGACAGCCGATGTGGGACAGCTTTTAAGTGTTTTTATCATTTTATATGCAGTGCCCGACGTCCGCGCAAGTGATCTCATCGGCCGGCTGGGAATCTCTCGCGATGAATTGCTGGGGATCTACGATGTTATCAGAGAATCGCCCGTTTTCCAGGATTTGCTGGAGCACCATCCGACCAACCGGCATTATTTTTCAAGATTGAAAGGGTTGATCGCGACAAAAGATAGGACGATGGCCATGGTCAATCATGTCGCCGAATTTCCGATCGATATGGAGGCTCATCCCGGAGTTGTCTGCAATCTATCCTGCGTCTTTTGCTATAACAGGGATCGTCATCGCTATCCCGAAAAAATGAGAGGGGAAAAAGAGCTTTCTCCTGAACAATGGAGAATGCTGGTCCGTGAAATGGCCGCGAAGGGTTTGAGGAGGATCGACTTGGTCGGAGGTCTCGAGCCGTTGACCAACCGGACGTCGTCCATGGCGATTATGGAGGAAGCCGCACGACACGGGATTCAGTTACGTGTCTTTACCAACGGCTATCTGATGAGTCTCGATGATACGGAACTTATCGAGAATCTCCTGCGGGCAGACCGTGTGGATATCAGCGTCCGGGGTGGGACTGCGGAAACTCACGTGCGTGTTGTCGGAGGTAGCGATCTCCGTGATTTTGCCAGATTAAAAGCGAATATTTCCGGTCTCGTCGCTCGACGCGATCGCGTAAAATCAAAAACAAAGATTTCCGTAAATTTCGTACTGTACCCCGGAAATTTCAGAGAGTTGCCTCAGATGTGCCGGTTGGTCGACGAGGTCGGTGCCGACATCATGGGGTTGGGGACGAACAATGTCGCCGGGCGTGACCGTTTGGATCTGAGCGTCCGGGAGCAAGACGAACTCGGGCGACTGCTGCGCGAGCAGAAAACCTTGATGAAACAAGGCAAACTCCGCCGTTTTGAAATCGGCACCAACGAGGCCCTTGATAGAATGATGGCGGCCTCCGCGCATTACGGTTTCCTACCGCCGGTTTACCGCCACATGTTCGGATTGCCGGCGACGTGTGCCAACGTGTGGGTGCGCCCTGTCGTCAATCCGTTCGGGAATATCTACAAGTGCTGTCTTCTGGGCCAACCGGGCATGGCTTTGGGGTTTGCCTGTGTCTGCCAAATGCCAAGGCAGGGAACATTTACGGAACTTCTTCGTCAGGGAGGGGCGCATCCTTTTCACCGCTGTCCGAGCTGCAACCCGGCAGAAAGAACGGGCCTGGCTGTTTTGGAGAAACTCACGGACGATTTCAATGCAGGGATCCCCATCGACAGACAACCCGT
>JAQTOZ010000257.1 GCA_028713205.1 Candidatus Omnitrophota bacterium | reverse complement strand
CATTTCATACCCCATCATTCCCATACCCACTACTGTCATAAGCAATAGTACCTGATCCTTCATCATGGGGCTGGTCGCCCGAGATATTGCGAAGTCTTGCCTGGCCGCCCATCGGAACGATCTACACCGTCAAAGCGGACGATGTGGTCCTTTGTGCCGTGGTGAAAAATCCGAAAAGGCCATCCCCGCCGAAAACGCAGACTCCCTAAGACAAAACCCCCGGCTATCCGGTTGGGTTACATCAAACCATGGCATAAAAAAAAGAGGAGAGCTTTTGTGCTCTCCTCTTTTGTAAACGATCATCAACCAACAAAGTTATGCTCAACAGACGCTTTTAGCTTTCCTTCGACTATTCCTTCTCCGTCGTTTGAGTCTTGCCGGCAGCCTGAGCTTTGCTCTCATTTAAAGCACTCAGCGCACGACTCACACGGGCGAGGCTCGCAACTCGTTCCGCAAGTTCATCCTCACTGCTGGCGCCCATTGCCTTCCCGATACGCGTATCAGCAACAGTCTTATCGACATTCGCATCGACAGTTGCGGATGCCTTTTGAGACACGGCGGTTGCAGGTGTCGTTTTGTAACCCGTAGGTGCGTATGCTTTTTGAGCAGTCGCAGCAGTAGCTGTCTTAGGAACAGGTACCGTCGTCTTTGTTTCCTTTGTGGCTGTCACAGCTTGTGCCTTCGAACGATCAGATGACTTGTCTTTGGCATTACTGGCACTTGCGCCCCATTTAAATCCAGCCATCAAAAAGAATACAAGCAACAGAGCCAATACTTTGTGCATAACTCACTCTCCTCTACATTGAAGTGACTTCCAAATATCGACTTTACCTTTTAGGCCTTATGTCCGTTATTACTTTAATAGAAATACACTGGACTCTAAACCGATAATGCGTTGTCAATCTAAGCCCAATATCGCTAGTATTTTAGCGCATTATCTTCTCGATGCAAGAGCGAACTATGAGACAAACCGGTTTGTCTCATTTTCGGGACCGTATCTGAGACGTTCGAACGGGAATCTTTATTCACCATGAAACAAGCGAAACACCTTCTTCTCACCCTATTTTATCTGATTTTCCTAGGTTCGTTGCTCCTGTGCAAACAGCCCAATTTACCCGAAACAAGCCTAAAGTCCTTGAATGAATTGATCACCGGACGCGAGGAAGGCTACGATGAGTTGGGATCACAATATGCTCTTTTCAAACATCAATTGCCCCACCGCGGGGCCATCAGTTTCATGATGAACTCCCCCTTTCATCCCTATGGAAAAACAATTGAGCAACTTTATACCGCACAGAGTTATCTCATCCCGCTGGTGCTCAATCCGAACGCCGGAGAGGCCATTTGCATTATTTATTGCTCCAACGCCGATATCGCCAAATACCGGATGGCCGGGACGGGTTATCGAATGCTGATGACTTTCACGCCCGGGAAAGGGATTGCGGTCAAAAAACCATGATCTTTCTGCCGCCGTTCCTATTTTGTGCCGGGTTCGGGTTTCTAATCCTGACCGATATCCTCAAACGGACAAAGGTTCCCCACCGCACTCTTCTCATTCTCACGCTATCAACACCGGTGGGATTCGGCATGTGCTCCATACTTCTTTTCTGGAGTTATCTCGTATTTCCAAAAGAAGGCAAACTCATCGCGTTATTTCTGTGTTATCTCACGGCCGTCTTACGACTGCTCAGCATCCTTCGGCAAAACGATTTTTATCCGGACGCACGCCTTCAAATCAAAAAATTATTTGAAAGGCGCCCGTTCGTGCCATCGGTCACACCGAGACACATCCCGGTTGCAAAAATCTTATCCATGCTTCTGACACTCGGCCTTTTGGGAATTCTCACCTACTTCTTTTTCCGCTATTTGAATCTTTTTCTGTCGTCCGTGGTCTGGAATGCGTATGGCGGTTGGGATGCGCGGTTCATTTGGCACATCAAAGCAAAGTTTTATTTCCGGGCACCGGAAGTTTGGGCCGCCATGTTCTCCCCTCTGATGGACTGGACACACCCGGATTATCCCCTGCTGCTTCCCGGCGCTATTGCCTGGGGCTGGAATTGGGTCGGAAAGGAAATTCTGATCTGGCCGCATATGGTCAACTTGGTTTTTTCGCTGAGCACCGTCTTTTTGGTCCTTTGGTATCTCGGATCCTATACGACCTGGAAGCAGGCCCTTGTCGCCGGAAGTTTTCTGCTCAGCATCGAATATTTTCTATATTGGGGCCTGGCGCTTTATGCGGACGTACCGCTTTGTTTCATGATCACCGCGGCAACACTGATGCTGATCGCGGGACTCAAGCACCGCGAAGCGGATCTGTTCTTCCTTTCCGGATTCATCGCAGGATTCGCGGCATGGACGAAAAACGAAGGCTACCTTTTCGCCGTTTGGTTACTGGCCACATGTGTGATCACACTCCTGATGTTCCGCGAGCTGTCATTCCCGGATCGAAAACGTTTCTGTTTGAAATTCCTGGGAGGTCTGGCGCTTCCTATTTTTACGTATTTTTTCCAAAAATGGTTTCTCTCCTGGCGGGGCGATTATTGGGACGCACGCAGCCCGTCCGAAATTGTCTCACTTCTCCTAAACGGCGCGCTGACGGCACAGATTGCAGCCCTCTACTTTCGCTATATGTTCGTGTTAACCTCCTGGAACAGTCTTTGGGTATTTTTTTGCGCGGCCCTTCTCTATCGGATCATCTTGAGCCGCGGGAAAAATCCGTATCACTTCGGGTGGGTCATGGCCGTCGTCGTCGCGCTTTTAAACCTTGGCTATTTCCTGATTCTGCACATTTCACCTCACAACGTCCTCTGGCAAATCGGCACGTCGCTGGACAGATTGCTTTTGCATTCAAGCGTTCTGGCGATTGTGTTCACGGTCGAAACGTTTTCATTGGACCGCATCATCGGACGAACCGCCGTACATCCTGGAACGGATTGATCGAACCGATCGAGCGGGAAAAGCAAATCACTCCCCTTTTTTCTACTTGACCGATTCCCATTTGGTAGGATTTTTATGAAGTAACGGATGGGACGCCACCAGGTGCCAAATAATCCCCTGAAATGCCTCGGTATGGGGCGTGACCATATCGGGATTGACGGTCGGAATGACGATGCAGGCATCGGCCACGCATGCCGTGTAACCACCGTCCCGGCCGACAATGCCGCCGATGCGCGCCTTAACTTCCTTGGCATATTGAAGGGATTTGACGATATTGGCACTGACATTTTTCTCCAAGTTCCCTCCGCCGACTGAAAAGACAAAGATCATGTCTTGTTTGGATAAGGAGCTCCCTTTGAGCCAATTGACAAAGACCGTGTCCCAACCATCATCATTGACCCGCGCCGTAAGTTCCGACACGTTGTCGATCGGCGTGTAGCATTCAATACCGCAAATCTTCCTGAAGTCGTTCACGGCATGCGACGCATTGGCCGCGCTCCCGCCGACCCCCAGGAAAAATATCCGTCCGCCTTCGTCACGAACCTTCACCACGAGTCGAACCAGATTTTCGATATCCTCCGTGGGGATCTTGTCCAGTATAGCTTTGGCTTCCTGAAGATATTGCTTGGAAAACGACATAAGGCGTCTCCTTTGTTAGGATCCAGAACTCGTTGCATGATGCTCAGGACGTTTTTATTATCGGCACAAATTTTTTAAAATCCACCGGCTTGCGTCCTTTAAATCAGAAGCCCGGTAATCCGCCATCACAGAACCGTTGTAGGGGGCATTCATGACAATCGTCGAACACCCGGCGGCCTTCCCTGCAGCCATATCGACATCGCGGTCACCGATGACAAAGGATCGGGCAAGATCCACATCCC
>JAQTOZ010000049.1 GCA_028713205.1 Candidatus Omnitrophota bacterium | reverse complement strand
CCATCCCTGGAGGCAACGTATCCTCGCTCCCAAGCAAGAGAAGGCAGAAGAACTCTTAACAACACAAACCTAAAATAGGACACTTCTATTTTGGTAGAAATAGGACATTTCTATTTTGGCTGGACATCAACGGTTTTGAAATTTGCCTTCCTGGAAAAGGCATGATACACTATGCGCCATTTTTAAAATGGTTAAAACGGCGGTAAATAGCGATGGCGGATAAACTTAAGAAAAACTCATATAACAATCACGGCGCCGGCGGCCGCAAGCGCCAGCCTGGGAAGAATGAGGATCCGGAAAAAAAGCGTCTGATGGCGCTTCTCATGATCCCGGTGTTGTTCTTTTTGGTGCTGCAGCTTTTTGTTTTTCCCAATCTCGATGTCAAACGCATGTCCTACTCGGAATTCTATCAGCTGATCGAACGCAATCCGGAAACGCAGGAAATCGTCAGTTGTGAACTGGTTGAAAGCACCGTGCATGGGAAACTTCGCAGCGGTGCTTATTTTCAGGTCAATATCCCGCCCAATGATTTGGAGATTGTTCCGCTGCTCCGGCGCAATGTCCCCAATTTTGACGTCAACCCGCCGCAGATGTTTTGGCGCAATCTTGTTTATTCCGTTTTGCCCGTTTTGCTTTTGATCGCCTTTTTCTGGTTTTTTGTTTACCGCGGGGTGCAACAAGGCGGTGGCAAAATCTTTTCGTTCGGTAAATCCCGTGCCAAACTTTCCGTCAAAGAAAAAAGCCCCGTAACGTTCAGAGACGTGGCGGGGGTTGAAGAGGCCAAGGAAGAACTTGAGGAAATCATTGAGTTTTTAAAGGATCCTCAGCGGTTTCAGAAACTGGGCGGGCGCATCCCGAAAGGGGTCTTGTTGATGGGACCTCCGGGAACCGGGAAAACACTTTTGGCCAAAGCGGTTGCCGGCGAGGCGGATGTCCCGTTTTTTTCGATCAGCGGTTCCGATTTTGTCGAAATGTTCGTGGGCGTCGGCGCGGCCCGTGTGCGTGATTTGTTTGAACAAGGAAAGCGCGCGGCCAAAGCGAGCGGCAAAGGGGCTATCCTTTTTATCGATGAAATCGATGCGGTCGGGCGTCAACGTTTTGCCGGGATCGGCGGCGGGCATGATGAGCGGGAGCAAACTTTAAATGCCTTGTTGGTCGAGATGGATGGTTTCGATACGCATAGTGGAGTGATCCTGATCGGTTCGACCAACCGGCCGGATGTCCTCGACCCGGCGCTTTTAAGGCCGGGGCGGTTTGACCGGCAGGTTGTCATTGAGCGGCCGGACATCAAAGGCCGCGAAGAAATTTTAAAAGTGCATGTACGCAATATTAAACTTGATAAGGACATTAACCTTTCCAAAATCAGCCGGCAGACGCCCGGATTCTCCGGTGCCGATCTTGCCAACCTCGTCAACGAAGCTGCCTTGCTTGGGGCGAGGCGCGGCAAAAGTGCGGTGAGCCAGCAGGAACTCGAGGAATCGATCGAAAAAGTTATGGTGGGCCCCGAACGCAAGAGCCGGGTGATCTCCAAAAAGGAAAAAGAAATTAAAGCGGTGCACGAATCCGGCCATGCCCTGATCGCTTTGCTTCTTCCGAATGCGGACCCCGTTCATAAAATCTCAATCATTCCGCGCGGTTACGGCATCGGCGGTTACACGTTGCAGATGCCGACGGAAGATAAAAATTTGATCAGCCGGCAGGAACTTTTGGATCGAATCACCGTTTTGTTGGGAGGCCGGGTGGCCGAAGAGATCCGTTTTCAGGAAGTGACTTCGGGGGCTCAGGATGATCTCGAGAAAGCGACGCATTACGCCCAGATGATGGTCTGCGAACTCGGCATGAGTGAAAAGTTGGGGCATTTGACTTTCGGGAAAAAGGATCGGCAGGTCTTTTTGGGACGGGATCTGATGAGGGAAAAGGATTATTCGGAACAGACGGCGATTATGATTGATGAAGAGGTCCGCAATATCGTTGATAGTTGTTTCCGAAGGGCGCATGATCTTGTCGCCGGCCACAAGGACGAGCTTTTGAAGCTTTCTGACAGGCTTCTGGAAAAGGAAGTGCTTGAAGCGGAAGAAATCCGGTCCGTGATCGGTGGGAATGGCAATACTTCCGCATCCGAGGGACACCAGTCCTAGAAAAGCGGGAACCCTTCACCTTGGTTATTTGGAAGGTTCGGAATCTTACATTTTCGTTTGAACGGCCCCTCGTCATGGGGATTTTGAATATTACGCCGGACTCATTTTCCGACGGCGGTCAGTTCTTTGAACCAAGCCATGCTGTTGATCATGCGTTTGAAATGATCCGAGAAGGGGCTGATATCCTCGATATCGGCGGAGAATCCAGCCGGCCGGGAGCAAAACCGGTTTCATCGGATACGGAACTCAGCCGGATCTTGCCGGTCGTGAAAATGATCCGCGAGCGCTCGACGGTTCCGATATCGATCGATACGACCAAAGCGGATGTCGCCAAGGCCTGCCTCGGGGCAGGGGCGGATATGATCAACGACGTCAGCGGTCTTCGGGATTCGGGAAAAGAAATGGCGGAGGCCGCACACAGTTTCGGTGCCGGTCTCATTCTCATGCATCGGCGCGGAACACCGGAGACGATGCAATCTTGCGCGGATTACCAGGATGTCGTCGGCGAAACGGTCGAAGAGTTGCGCGCGAGCATTCAGCTTGCCTTGGATTACGGGATAAAGCACGACCGTCTCGCAATTGATCCCGGCCTTGGTTTTGCTAAAGATACGCGTCATAATCTTGAAGTTTTAAATCGGCTGGAAGCGTTCCACCGTTTGGGTTATCCGGTGCTTTTGGGACCTTCCCGGAAATCTTTTATCGGAGAGATTACGGGCAAGGCCGTTGAAGACCGGGATTTCGGAACTGCCGCGGTCGTGGCGGTGGCAGTGCTGAAAGGTGTTCAGATTCTAAGAGTCCACAACGTCGCGGCCATGCGTGACGTGATTCAAACCACATTAAAAATTTGCGGAGATCGTTATGTCAGGACACTCTAAATGGGCAAGTATCAAGCATAAAAAGGCGGCGGCCGATGCCAAACGCGGCCAAATTTTTACCAAAATTATTCGCGAACTGACCGTTGCGGCCAGACAAGGCGGAGGGGATCAGGAAACCAATCCCCATTTGCGCACGGTGATTCAGGCAGCCAAGGCGGCGAATATGCCTGCGGATAATATTGACCGTGCGATCAAAAAGGGAACGGGCGAACTTGAGGGCGTGACTTACGAAGAGGTGACGTATGAGGGCTATGGCCCCCAGGGGGTTGCGGTTCTCGTCCATTGCTTGACCGACAACAAAAACCGGACCGCTGCGGAAATCCGCAGTATCTTCAACAAAGGCGGCGGCAGCATGGCCGGAGCGGGGTCTGTCGCATGGATTTTCGAGAAGAAAGGTTTGATTGTGGTCCCCCGCAGCAGTGTGTCGGAAGATCAGCTGATGGAAGTTGCCTTGTCGGCAGGTGCCGAGGATATGCAGCAGGACGGTGACAACTTTGAAATTACGACGGAACCGCAAAGCTTTTGGCAGGTCCGCGAAGCACTTGAAAAAGTCGGCGTTCGCATGGAATCCGCCGAAATGACCATGATTCCCAAGAACCAGGTCCCGGGTTCGATCGATACGGCGCGTACCGTTCTAAAATTGATCGAGTCCCTCGAAGAACACGATGACGTTCAGAATGTTTACGCGAACTGTGATATCCCCGATGAGGTCATGAAGGAGATTTCCTGAACATGAGAATTCTCGGGGTCGATCCAGGAACGCGCCGGACCGGCGTTGGGGTGATCGAAGCTTCGGGAAGCCGGTACAAACTGGTCCACCACGGCGTCATTCAGACCGGGGAAACTCTGCCGATTGCGCAAAAACTGCATGCGATTTTCCACGAACTTTCCAAAATTATCCGCGAATACAAGGTGGACGTCCTTGCCTTAGAAAATATTTTCTACGCCAAAAATATTCGCTCCATGGTTAAAATCGGCGAGGCCCGCGCCTGCGCGATGCTTGCGGCTTCCGAACATGAAATCGATGTGATAGAATACCTCCCGACTACGGTCAAACAAGCTGTTTCCGGCCATGGTTTGGCCAGTAAGGAGCAAGTGCAGGCGATGGTCAAGACGCTCCTTCAATTGAAGGTTGTGCCGCCGGTGGACGAAGCGGATGCCTTGGCGATTGCCATTTGTCATTTGCATCATCACCAAGATTATCAATGGAAGAATACGAAAAAAACTTCAACCCGGGTTTTAACCGCACAGTCGATTGGCCGATAATCGTTTAAGACGAGGATTGACATGTATCATTATCTAGAGGGGCAATTGGTCGAAAAGTCGGCAACATCCATGGTCATCGATGTGAACGGGATCGGATTTCAATTGCAAATTCCTCTTTCGACCTATGAACAATTGCCGTCGTTGGGGCAATCCGTGCGGATTTTGACCCATTTTGTGGTGCGTGAAGACTGCCAGGCTTTATACGGTTTTTACTCGGAAGAGGAGCGGCAAATTTTCCGACTTTTGATTTCTATTTCGGGGATCGGGCCCAAAAGTGCCGTCACCGTTCTTTCGGGGATTCCGGTCCCGGAACTTAAAAGTGCCATTGTCGATGGTTCCGTCGCGACGCTTCAAAGGATTGCGGGGATCGGAAAGAAAACAGCGGAACGGATTGTTATCGAACTGCGCGAGAAAATTGTTTTGGATGGGCAAAGGGGTTCTTCGGTGCACGCGGGATCGGGGGGCGGGAAGCAAACATTGATCGATGATTCGGTCGAGGCACTCGTGGCTTTGGGATATCGCAAACAGAATGCGAAAGTCGCAATCGAAAAAGCCATGCAGGCTTCCAAGTCGGAAAAGTTGACCGTTGAGGAATTAATCCGGGCATCGCTGAAGTTTGTTTAACCTGGCAGGCCAACGACGATTCAGGGAAGGAGCGATTGTATGCCAAAACTGGTAGTGAACACGCGAAAAGAGAAAAGGATTAAAGCGTCCTATTTGATTAAGTATCAAACGGGAAGCAAAAACAACATTACCCGTCTTTCAAATGCCAGAAATGTGAGTGCCGGCGGTCTTTGTTTCCTCACGAACGAATGCCTGAAGCCCGAGACCTTGATCCATCTGGCGATTTTGATTCCTTCGTTTGAGAGTCCTATCGAGGTCGAGGCCCGTGTCCTGCGTGTGACGCGGATCTACCATCGCAACATGGCCTTTTCGGTAGGTGTCAAGTTCGTCGAGATGTCGGAGGAGAACCGGCATACGTTGGAGAAATTTATCAAACAAACGCTTGCCGAAGACCATGTTTTTCCCATGTTTGTCGATTTGCCGAATTTGGCGATACGACGGTGATTTTGAGATCCACAATCGTTGTGGGATGGAGGTAAAGACCGATGTTACGGAGAGTCCCCAAAGTTGCTTGGAAGAAAGCTCGAACCGACCATGCGCGGCAATATAAACGCTTGTATACGGATTATCTCGTGCGGTATGAAACGGATGCGTCCGGAGAGCCGCCGCACATTACCAACATCAAAAATTTAAGTGCCGGAGGCCTGAAATTTCTTACCAAGGAACCCTTGCAGGAAAATGCGACCATCAAGGTCGTTTTGCTCATTCCTTCGCTGGAGCGTCCGTTTCGCGCCCAGGGGCGCATTGTGCGTGTCCGGTGCTTGAAAAAACGGATGATCTATTCCGTGGCGATTACGTTTACGGACATTTCGCCGACTGACCGGGACGTGATCAACCGTTATATCGAGGAACTTGCCGAAGATCCCATGGCGAAACTTTTTATCGATACGACCGTCGATGAAAGTCCCCGGGGCAAAGGATCGGCAAGAACAAAATAAAAAACTATGGCAGCGGAACGTCTCATTAACGGTATTCTCACCCCAGAAGATGAAGCTTTCGACGCGACCTTGCGCCCGGCATCGCTTCAAGAGTTTATTGGACAAAATAAGCTCAAGGACAATCTCTCGATTTTTATCGAAGCGGCCAAACGGCGCAAAGAACCTCTCGACCATGTCCTTTTTTTCGGCCCGCCCGGTCTTGGGAAGACCACCCTTGCGCATATTGTGGCCAAGGAATTGGGCGCAAATATTCGCACCACATCCGGGCCCGTGCTGGAAAGGCCGGGCGATCTTGCCGGCGTTTTGACGAATCTCGAGGAAGGTGATGTCCTCTTCATCGATGAGATCCACCGCACATCGCGTGTTGTGGAAGAATATCTCTACCCTGCGATGGAGGATTTCTGCATTGATATCATGATCGACAAGGGCCCCAACGCGCGTTCCATCCGGATCAATGTACCGCGTTTTACCATGATTGGGGCAACAACCCGCAGCGGGCTTTTGTCAGCGCCGCTCAGGTCACGGTTCGGAATCATTGAAAGATTGAATTACTATGATGTGGAAGACTTGGTCAAAATCGTACGGCGTGCCAGCCAGATTATGAAAATCGATGTCGACCACGAAGGTGAAATCGAGATCGCCCGGCGCTCCCGGGGAACCCCGCGCATTGCGAACCGGCTCTTGCGGCGTATCCGTGATTATGCAGAGGTCAAGGCCGACGGTAAGATTACCGGGGAAGTGGCCGACAAAGCGCTTCAAATGTTGGAGGTCGACCGTGAGGGGCTGGATCAGATGGACAAGCGCATCCTGGAATACATTTTGAAGGAGTTTCAAGGCGGTCCTGTGGGCGTCAAAAATTTAGCCGTCGGTGTGGGTGAAGAAGCGGAAACCATCGAGGAAATTTATGAGCCTTACCTGATTCAGCGGGGGTTTTTGAAGCGGACACCCAACGGACGCGTTTTGACCGAACGGGCTTACGCCCATTTCAACGTCAAGCCCCCCAGCCGTTCCGAAGAATTATTCTAAACTGCCCACGTCTCGTTTTGGCAAGCGTGTTGCCGAGTGATCGCGTCCTATGCTATAGTAAATAATTCATATGAATGATTTTGCCAAAACACTAATTTTTTTCGGGGTCGTTTTGATTGCGATCGGGATTGTTGTTTCGGTCTTCGGAAAGATCCCGGGGTTGGGCCGGTTTCCTGGAGATATTTACGTTCGCAAGGGGAGCTTCACCTTTTATTTTCCGTTGACGACATGCCTGGTTTTAAGTTTGATTTTGACACTGGTGTTTAGCTTGTTTGGGAAGAAATAGCGATGGAACTTGTCTTGTCGATTTGGCGTCCTATTCTCGAGATCCTGTTTATATGGGGTCTTATCTATTATCTCATCCGTTTTTTTCAGGGCACTCGTGCGATTCAGGTCTTCATGGGCCTTGTCATCATTGCGGTCATATTCAATATTGCCAAGATTTTGGAACTCAACACCATCAACTGGGTCCTGACAAAGCTTTTTGCAGTAGGTGTCGTTGCTTTCCTTATCATTTTTCAGCCGGAACTCCGGCGGGCGCTGGCGCGCATCGGCCAAAACACATTTCGCGGCGGGTTCCTCAAAAAGGGCGGGCCGGTCGATGAACTTATTCAGGCCTGTGAATATTTTTCACGCCACCGCATCGGGGCTTTGATCGCAATCGAGCGGGACATCGGATTAAAAAATTATATCGAAAGCGGTATTTTGCTCGATGCGGAAGTATCGCAGGAGCTTTTGATCACGTTATTTACTCCCAATACGCCGACGCATGATGGGGGGCTGATCATTGTCGGCGACCGCATCACGTCCTGCGGTTCCTTATTCCCTTTGACGCAAAGTCAGGATCTTCCGCGAGTGCTTGGGACAAGGCATCGCGCCGCAGTGGGGTTGACGGAAGAAACCGATGCAGTGTGTGTGATCGTTTCGGAAGAGACGGGACAAATTTCCGTGGCGGCTCAAGGCAAACTGACGCGCGATCTCGACAGCGAGGGGCTCCGGAAAATCCTGATTCACCTTTTTAAACCGGTCGAAAACCCCGTGGTGTTCAAGGATTGGTTGCCGCGGCACTGGAAATTTCTTCAGGAGAGAAATCCAAAATGATGCTTTGGCTGACGCGAAACTGGACCGTCAAATTGATTTCATTAGTGCTTGCGGTCGGGCTTTGGTATTACGCGGTGGGGGAAGAAAGCGTTGAGGTCAAACGTGCGATCCCGCTGGAGGTGACCATTCAGAACGACAAGATGAGCATCCTGGACACCTCGGTGAGGAACGTTTGGGTGACGCTTGCGGCGCCGCGTGGGTTGCTTTCGCAACTGGCGTCCAAGGAAATTACGGCGGCCCACGAAATCGGAACCGAAGTCAAAACGGCCGGTGATTATTCGTTTCGCCTTGAACCGCGTGAAATCAAATTACCCGGTCCGCAAATTCGCGTTGTGAAAATTGTCCCCGAAGTGATTCGCGTCAAGATCGACGAAATGATCGTCAAGAAACTAAAGATCATTCCTAATTTTGTGGGGGAACCCGCTTTTGGATATCATGTCAAAGAGGACGAAATCAAGTTAGATCCCAACGCCGTTTTGGTCGAAGGGCCTAAACGTCAGCTTGAAAATTTGGATTCTGTCAAAACGGCGCGGATTGAATTGGTTGGGCGCATGCGCTCGTTTCGCCGCACGTTCGGATTGGATCTTATTCCGAACATCAAGACGATGAGCGAATCCATGGTGGATGTCTACATTCCGATCTCGGAAGAATTCGCGGAGAAGCGGTTTGAGAAGGTTCCGCTTAAACTTCTGGGGGCCTCGGATGAAACGATGAAGATCCAGCCGGAAATTCGCGAGATCTCTTTTGTCCTCAAAGGGGCGAGTCGGCAGCTTGAGCAATTGACTCCAGAAACGATTACGGCGTATTTGGATGTCACCGGGTTGACCGAAGGACGCCATAAGGTACCGGTGACGGTCATATTGCCCGAAGAAGTGAGCCTTAAAGAACACATTTCGGTATTTGTCAGCGTCATCCGTCCGTGATTCGCCGGCCCGGGAGAGATGCGCAACATACGTTCAACCGAATTTCAAACCGTTGCTTAACCGAAAGAGGCCGTTTCGATGAAGTTAGGTGTCAATATCGATCATATTGCGACAGTCCGGCAGGCCCGGGGCGGCGTGGAACCCAGCCCTTTTTTGGCGGCTTTGCAGGCCCAAGCGGGCGGTGCCGACGGGATTACCGTGCATTTGCGCGAAGATCGCAGACATATTCAGGATCACGATGTGACGGATGTCCAAAAAGTTATCCGAATCACGTTAAATCTGGAGATGTCCCTCAATCCTGGCATTGTGAAGATCGCATTGAAAGTATCTCCCGAAAAGGTTTGTCTGGTCCCCGAGAAACGGCGTGAATTGACAACCGAAGGGGGATTGGATGTTTGTGCAAACGAGAAGCTTTTGAAACGGTTGATGCCCGAATTCCATCGCCGGAAAATCGAAGTGAGTCTCTTTATCGATCCCTCCAAGAAGCAGATCCGTGCGGCGGGCCGTGTTCATGCGGATACGATCGAAATTCATACCGGTGCTTATGCAAACGCAAGCGGTGCCCGGCAGAGACGCGAATGGATGCGTATCAAGCGTGCGGCGAAATTGGCAACTCAACTGGGGCTTCAAGTCAACGCCGGCCATGGGCTCAATTATGAGAATGTCGACAAAATTGCAGCCATCCCCGAAATTCGAGAGCTCAACATCGGACATGCCATCGTCAGCCGGGCTCTTTTTGTCGGACTCAAGACCGCGGTTCGCGAGATGAAACAAGCGATGCGGGGAAGATGATATGAGCGTGGTTGAGGAAATCAGGAAAAAGTGGAGACCGCGCAAACGCACGGCGCACAAAGGTGATTTCGGGCAGGTTTTTATTCTGGCTGGTTCCAAAGGCTTGGCCGGTGCCGCTCATCTCGCAGGGATGGGGGCGATGCGTTCCGGCGCAGGCCTTGTGACCGTCGGCGTCCCCGGAAAAATTTATTCTGTGATTGCCAGGCGTGAAGAGGAGATCATGGTGCGGCCGTTTTCTTCGACGCCTGCCGGGGCGCTTGCGTCGCGCGGCTTGAAATCGATTCTGCCCTTTGCGAAAACTCAGGATGTGTTGGCCTTGGGGCCGGGGATGTCGCAAAACTCCGACACACAGCGATTGATCCGGACGCTTATTCAGAAAGCCGTTTTGCCGTTCGTGATCGATGCCGATGGCCTCAACGCATTGAAAGGACATATCGGGATTTTACGTGCCTGCCGGGGGCGTGCGGTGTTGACGCCGCATCCGGGTGAATTTGTGCGATTGTTCGGCGGTAAACTTTCCGCCGGGGATGCTGAGCGCCGGAGAAGGGCGCGGGAAGAAGCGACGCGCCATCGTGTCTTTATTGTTTTGAAGGGGCATCATACCGTGATTGCTGGGCCTGACGGAAAAGTTTCCGTCAATCGTACCGGGAACCCCGGAATGGCTACGGGTGGGATGGGTGATGTGCTTACGGGCATCATTGCGAGTTTGATTGGACAGAGGTTTTCGCTGTGGGATGCCGCACGATTTGGTGTTTTGATTCATGGAGTGGCCGGTGATTTGGCAGCACGTGAGGTTGGCGAAATCAGTCTGATCGCTGGCGATCTTTTAAAATATTTGCCCACGGCCATTCGCCGGATGACCTCTGCAAAGGGCAAGGCCTATTGTTGAACCGTCCGACCGGCGATGCGTCCGTTTGAGGAAACAGCTGGTCCGTCGTGGCGCGGGGATATTTACTGGGAATTGAAGACCGTGGGCATGGTTCCGTGCCGTTGATTCATAAGGGATGAGAACGTGAAAAGAAAAGCACTTATCGTTTTGGTGGTGTGCGTCGGCTTGATCGGTATCGGTGCCATTTTTGGCGTCAGAACATACAACCAACTGGTGAAGGCCGATGAAGACGTCACGAGCGCATGGCGCAAGGTCGAGAGCGCTTATCAGCAACGCGTTAATTTGGTCCCCGATTTAGTTTACGTCGTGAAGGGATATGCCGCTCAAGAACGGTTAACTTATTTGCGCGTGACCCAAGCCCGCACGAAGTTGATTCAGTTCAAGCTACCGTCGGATATCGTAAAGAACCCGGAGGCGTTGATGCAATATCAACAGGCCCAAGATAAGCTTTCCGCGGCCCTGGATCAATTGCTCAAGGTTGCCAGGCGGTATCCGGAAATCAAGACCAGTCATAGTTATGTGATGCTTTGGAAGCGACTGAAAATAACGGAAAACAGCATTTCCGTGGAACGGAAAAGATTTAATGAGCTTTCAAAATATTTCAATACTTTGAAACGGATTTTTCCGAATGTGCTTGTCGCAAAGGTGATGGGTTTCCAAGAGAAGGCCTATTTTCAGTCTGCCCCTGCAGCCGGTGAGGGTTCTAAAGCAGATCTGTGAGCCGTGCATTCTCTTACGAGCCATTCGAAGAAACTAGGGGGATGGTTCAATCGCGGGCGAAGCGTCCGCGGGAGTGGGGACGTCGTTAAAATGGATCTCCAGGATAGTTGGGAAAAGGCGTTGAAATATACCGAGATCGTTCGCGGGCGAATCAAGCCGCTTCAGACCTTTGAGGCGACTACGCTCCCGTATATATTTCTTGCGGAATCAAAAGTGAATTTGGGCGATACGGTGGTTCGCAAAGGAGAAGTGATCGTCGAAAAGCCGTCCATTATTTTGCCGAATTATCTGCCGAAATTTGAGGGCTTTGAATTTGATCAAAATATGTCAACGGGTGAAAATTCGCTGATTACCTTTCTCTTGGTGCGCGGGATACGGTTCCCGTCCTTCAAATACAACAATAAAATAGAATCGCTGGACATCAAGGAAGAACGGATAAAAAAAGTTGTTGAACAATATCTCCATGAGCTCCAGAATAAAGAAGATGTCTCGACCGGATTGCTGACCGGCCCCGAAGATGTGTGGCAGTTTTCGATTTTGATTTTGATTTGTCATCAAATTTTAAGACAAACGGACGGAGATATCCGCCGTTTGCTGGACGAATACCGTAAAGGGGAAAGTTAAATCAACGGAGAAGGGGCGACACGCTTATGGCGAACGGACATCAAAAATTTCTGAAGTCACCTACGGGAAAGCAGTGGGAACGTATCGGTATCGAACGCCGGGCCGGTGTGGCGGCGCCTCTTTTTTCGATCTATTCTGCCGCAAGTACCGGCATCGGAGAGTTACCGGACCTGCGATTGCTCGTTGACTGGTGTGTCTTGACGGGCATGAGCATTATCCAGTTGTTGCCGCTGAACGACACGGGTTTTCGCTTTACCCCCTACGATGCGCAAACCACTTTCGCGCTTGATCCGATGTATCTTGCCTTGGACAATTTACAGGGAGTCCCGCCGGCGTTGTACCGCAAAGAAAAAGCGTTTCTGCAAAAACAATTTCCGACCGGCGGTGAACGTCTCGACTATGGGATTAAAAAAGCAAAACTCGATTTGTTCTGGAATGTTTTTCAACAAGTGTCCTCTTCTGGGGGGGGCGCCTTCGACCGCTATGTTCAGGCGAATCACTTCTGGCTTGAAGATTTTGCGGTGTTCAAAGTTATTAAAGAAAATCATCAAGAGGCCGGGTGGGAGGATTGGCCCGGGGATTTGAAATCCCGGGACCCTGCGGCCATGGGCGAAATCAAAAAGAAATACGCTCAACGTATCCGGTTCCACGAGTGGCTGCAATGGCAGCTTTGCGAACAATTCAAACAGGTGAAGGCCTATGCCGTTTCCAAAAAGGTTTACCTGATGGGCGACCTTCCGTTTCTGGTTTCGAAAGATAGCGCGGATGTGTGGGCACACCAGGATTATTTTAAGCTCCAGCTTTCGTCGGGCGCGCCGCCGGACCTTTACTTTGCGAAGGGACAGCGGTGGGGGATGCCGCCTTACCATTGGGGGCCGATCGCCGAGCACGGGTATGATTACCTGGCGGAAAAATTAAAATATGCCGAAAACTTTTATGATTTTTTCCGCATTGATCATGCGGTGGGCACTTTCCGTCTGTGGACGATTTCGTTAAACGAGCCGGCGGAACATGCCGGTTTAAACGGGGTTTTTGATCCTGCGGATGAAAAGCTATGGGAAGAACACGGCCGCAAAATTCTCTCCACGATGGTTGAGCATACCACGATGCTGCCTTGCGCGGAAGATTTGGGCGTTATTCCCAAATGTTCCTTCACGGTCCTTGCGGAAATGGGGATCCCCGGGATGGACGTTCAGCGTTGGATGCGGGACTGGGGGAAAAGTTACGATTTCAAATCGGTGGACGAATACCGGATCAATTCGATTGCGGTCGTATCGACGCATGATATGCAGGCGCTTCGCGGCTGGTGGGAGCTGGAGGTGGGGACTGTCGATGAAATTCTTTTTAAGCGTATCTGCGAAAAGGAAGGGGTTTCGTTCGAGCAAGTCAAAGTGGGTTTATTTGATTCCGAGCATTCCTTTTATGGCCGTTTGCGGTGGCGGCAGGATGTCGACAACGAAGAAAAGCTTCTTTCGGTTTTAAAAATGACGGAAGCAAAGGCCTACCATTTTCTCGATATGTACCGCAGCTCCTATGATGAGGAAGTCAAATTTTTAAACTTTCTTGAAATACCTCAAAATCAATGGGCGCGATATACTTGTGACCTCAATGAGAAAAATGTCGCCGATTTCACCGCGCGTGTGATCAAAAAAGCAAGCAGCGCGTCTTCCGTCTTTAGCGTGCAACTTTTACAGGATTGGCTTTCCTGCGACCCGGATTTTCAATATGATCCGATTGAATTCCGCATCAACGTCCCGGGAACTTACAGCGATAAAAATTGGTCCCTCGTGATGCCCTGGTCGCTTGAGAATATGATCAGCTTAGAATCGAACGCGAAAATCAAGACGATTAACCGGGAAACCAATCGCATTTGATCGATTTTTTTACGATTCTCTAAAGAGAACAACCCTCCGGAGCCAATAAAACCGCCCTATTTTCTCAGCACTGAATATAGCGACTAAGTCTTAATAATATCACCCACGATCAATATATAGCAAATATATTCATGCCTTATTAACCAATATTTGCTTAATACTATTTAGCGTGGAATACTTTAACTTGGAACTAAACTACTTAGAAAAATATTTATAAAGCTCATAACTATATAATGTTAATATCGTTAGAGCGTGGGGCAATTACCTGTTCATTATCACGATGAAAACGGGGACATTTTATGCGTTTTTACTTTGAGACCCGAAAGCGAAGTAAAAACCTCAAATAAAATTAGGCGGTGGGAATGAAAGTCCGAAGTGAGCGGTCGCTAAAAATCCGATGGATTGCATGGATGACGGTCGTGAGTTTTGCGCTCACGAGTGTGATCGGAACGCCCGCGGCCACAGCCGCGACAACGGCAAAGGCGATTCAGGATTCATCCGAAAGCGTCCCGCAGAATTTTTCCATTCCGCCTCAATTGGGCGAGGTACAAACCCTTTTTCTGGAACCCACCGGGACCAGGCCTTTCATCGTTCTCATTCAAGATGCCCACGCCGTTCTCGATGCACAGTACCAAATTCAGAATTTGATCGACTACTTACAAACCCACTATGGAACGAATCTCATTGCGTTGGAAGGCGGCCAGGGCAAGGCCGACCCGACGCTCCTGAAAGCATTTCCCGATGAAACCGCCAAAAAGAATGTCCTGCAAAGTTATCTCAGCCGGGGTGAGATTACGGCAACGGAAATGGCAGCGGTCTTTAATCCCCGGGAAGGTGAATACTACGGGATCGAAGACTGGCCGCTTTATGAGGATAATTACTTTGCCTACCTGAAAGCCTCGGAGGTTAAGGAAAAACTCCTCGAGCGGATTCGCGAGCTCGAAAAAGATTTTGATGGCAGACGGCAAAAAGATTACACGCCGTCGCTGAACCGCTATCATGAGCAGGCGTCGGATTTTTGGAATGACCAGGCTGATCTTAGCGGATTGTTGCAATATTTCAAAGAGGCCGGGTGGGTCCCGGATCTCCAAAAGGATCCGTCTTTTTCAAAAAGCTATCCGCACCTTGCCGCGCTTACGGAAATGGAAGAGCAGGAAAAGGCTCAGGACAGGCAAGATTTGGAGGCTTCGATACGCCGCTTGGGTGAGACGTTTAAACAACGGTATGCTCAGCAACTGGATCCGGAGCTTCAAAAATGGTTTAACGGTCAGTGGCAGGCCTATTCGGCGGGGCTCATGAGCGGAGCGGAATTTTTGCGCGGGGTGGTCGACCTTGGGAAAGCGGCCAATCTTCGGCCGAAGCTGACGCCCGCGATGAAAAAACTACTCGGGCATTATCAAACGCTGACGGCCATGAAAGGGTCCCTGCTTTTTGATGAGTTGGCGGCTTTCCTGGATGAAATTGAAAAACAGCTTGTTCAAACCCCCGCCCAAAAAGAGCTGGCGGGCCAATACAAACGAGTCCGTTTAATCAGGAACATGGCTCGATGCGAGCTGACCCGCGATGAACTGGATCAGTATGAACAGGACCCTGAAGTCTATCTTTCGCTTTTGGGAAACGAGCGGGAGAACTTGGGGGCCGCGATCGAATTTTACCGTCTGGCCTTGGAACGTGACGAAGCCTTCCGCCGGAATATCAAATCGCTTTTGAAGGCCCGCAAGAGAAAATTAGCGGTTTTTGTTGCCGGCGGTTTTCACACGCGCGGTGTCGAGCGGGTCATGCGCGCGGAGGGGTATTCCTATGCGGTGATCATGCCGAAAATACGCGGCATCGAAGGCGGTGAGCTTTATGACGGTTTGATGCACGGCAATCTTTCTTACAAAAAATATTTGGAGACCTCTTTCTATGACGCATTCATGAGGCACGCCTCGCTGCAGTTGGTCGCGGATTTGAAAGAAGAGGATTTTAAGAGGAGCCTGAAACTTTGGCGCGACGATGTCATCCGTCGCCTTGCCGGGGAAGGGCGGTTTGCCGAGGCCGGTGACTATACGCGTTATATCGATCAACTCTTTGAACTTTACCGCCGGAAGTTCGGAGACGGAAAACAGCCCCAATCGCG
>JAQTOZ010000256.1 GCA_028713205.1 Candidatus Omnitrophota bacterium | reverse complement strand
CTTTGGCTCATCGTAATCCTGTCCTCTTCCGCCATAACACCCCCTTTGGAAACGGGGCATTATAGGCTGCTTGGAATAGGACATTTCTAATTGGGCCAAATAGGACATTATCATTTTGGGATTACAACAAAAAATACCCCCGGATCCGGCGTACGGAATTTTACGCCTGAGGTTTTTCTTTGATTGACATACTCCGGAATTCCCTTTAGCATCCTCGCTGCAAACACGTTCTTTTTCAGAAAGCTCGAAAGATTTTTGATCTCGCCGGGCAATCACTAGGCCTGCTCCACACCGATTGACAGCCCGCAGGGGCGGGCTCATTCAAAACTCAATCCCTGAACCAATATCCACCGGCACTTTTTTATTCACCTCCTAAAGATGGGCCGGCGCCGCTAAACCAGCGCGTGGATCATGCAACGGAGATTCTCATGATTGAAAATGGCAAGAAAGTTAAAATTCATTACACGCTCACTGTCGAAGGCGAGGTCATCGACAGTTCCGAACAACGAGGCCCTCTCGAATACGAACAAGGTTCCGGCCAAATTATTCCCGGGTTGGAAAGCAAACTTGCGGAAATGAACGCGGGAGACCACGCTCACGTGGACGTGAGTCCGGAAGACGGTTACGGACCCGTAATTGAGGAAGCGGTCATCGATATTCCTCGCGAGAACTTGCCCGAAGGGGAACTTCAAATCGGAATGTTGCTCAATGGAAAAGGCGCCAACGGCGAAACCCTGCGCGGGATTATCCGGGAAATTTTCGAAGACCGGGCCACGGTGGACTTTAATCATCCCCTGGCGGGCAAAGAACTCCATTTCGACATTGAAATCATCGAAGTTTCTTAAGCCAGACCTTTCCGGCCGCAAAGGAAAGATCTCCCGGAGTCCAAAACGATAAGCGTCGGGGTCTAAATGACTAAAGTCACGCCGTCACGTACGTTCTGCGGATTTTGAATATTTAAAGAAATTCCCGATGCCTTTTTGTATAATACCGCCATGTTGGAATTCAAAAGAGACCTCAAATCGTCCGATTTAGCCGGTACCGGTGAAAAACAGTCTGTGGCGATCAAGTCCGTAACGGCTGCATTCGGTCTGACCTTTCTGAAGATCATTATTGGTTTCGCCACGGGCAGTCTTGGTATTATTGCCGAAGCCGCACATTCCGGGCTGGATTTGTTGGCCGCCGTCATGACCACCGTCGCCGTTAAAATTTCCGGCAAACCGGCCGACCGCGAACATCCCTACGGCCACGGCAAAGCGGAAAACTTATCGGCTCTTTTTGAAACGGCCCTTCTGCTTTTCACCTGCTACTGGATTATTTCGACCGCCATTCAACGTATCCTGGCGCAAAAGGTTGAAATCGAAGTCAATATCTGGTCTTTCTTGGTTATGATCATTTCGATTATCGTCGATGTCACGCGTTCCCGCATGCTTTACAAGGCCGCGCGCAAATACAACAGCCAGGCCTTGGAAGCCGATGCACTCCATTTCCGGACCGATATCTGGAGTTCTTCGGTGGTCATCCTGGGACTGGTCTGCGTCAAGCTGAGCGATTGGCTAAAGGGCTACGAATTCCTCCATTACGCAGATACGGTCGCAGCCATCATGGTGGGTCTCATCGTCATTCAAGTCAGCATTGAATTAGGCATTCGCGCCATCCGGGAACTCCTGGATGCGGCACCCGCCGGTCTGGAGGAAAAAATCATCGCCACGGTCGAAGCCCTGCCGGGCGTGCAGGACTGTCATCAGGTGCGCATCCGCTCTTCGGGGGCACAGCATTTCGTCGATCTCCATGTCCTCATGAACGGAAAAAGATCTTTAAAAGACGCGCATTTGCTGACCGAAGAAATCGAACGGGTCATTCAGCAGATTTTACCCAACGCGGATGTCACCGTACACCCCGAACCAAACTGATCGACAGCATATTCGATCATCCATTCTAACGATTGCCGACATCCGCGGTCTAGGCTGAAAACGTTTCCAAAATATTCGTGTCCGGGATAACTCCCAATAATGCGGCCATAAAAAAAAGCAACCAAGTCAATAAAATCACAAAGACGCTCATTCCAACCGTATCGAAGACACCGAGACTTAGAATCCTGGACGATGCCCGAAACAAAATCGCAGTCCCGATGAGGAATCCCGCGATCTTACACAAAAGGGAGATGAGCGAACTCATCGCCATATAAGGTCCTATCAGGATATCAAGACTCGCCGGGAAAATGTAATAGGAAAGCACACCCACCCCATAAGCCATCAGACCGATAAAAAACATAAACAGGAAGGTCTTTCGGTAGGGAACAGTACGCTTACGCAGCTTCACATAAATTTTCGCCAAGAGCCCGCCATAAACCGCCATAAAAAGAACGAACAGCATGGCCGCGTGAAATAGCTGCGGATCAAACGCCCGTCGCATAACCCCATAAGCCGCTTGGTGATGAATGTTCTCGATCTGATCTTGTTGCAGAACAGTCAAATTATTTTTCGAGAAACTTTTTCGGGCCGCGGAAGAGGACAAAACACCGCTTTGAAAAACCTTGGTGATCTCTGAAAAATAAGGGTGAGGTTTTGGCGAAGTTTTTTGCGCCGGAATTTGAACGACTGCATTTTCCTTGACCGCGTTCGGCGTTTTGACAACCTCGCTGATTTCGGAAAACTTGAAATAGACCAACCCGCCGGGGATTTGCAGAGCCAATTCATCCGGCGTTTCGTCGATAATTTCTCCTTCAATGACATTGCCGTTTTTCAACTTGATCTGGTCCGCAAAAACGGGTGTGCCGAGATACCCCGCCAAGACACCCGCGACAACGGCCGCGAAAAATATTCCGCGCATGCATTCCTCCGTCTTTCTCGATAACTGAAGGACCCCTTTTATTTTGTCGGGCCTTCTCGACGATCCCGAAAGTCCCTGTCGAGATATCGGCATATTGTTCAAAAAACCATAAAAAATACTTTGGGGTGAATCTGCGCAGGACGACGGAGAGCATTCTTTTATCGCAACATGATTTGCCCGCGCCAGGACCGGACTGCGGGCAAAAAGTTCTTTCAAGGAACAGCCTTTTCCATTTTGTAGTCATCCATCGCAAAACCGTTGCCGATATCCGTGAGGACAGCCTCCACGATTTTAAATCCGGCGCGTTGATACGCCCGAATGGCTTCCCCATTGTGCTTATTGACAGTCAATGTCATCTTGCCGAGTTTCTTTTCTTTCGCAAGTTTTTCGATGAATGCCAAAGCCTGCCGGCCGTAGCCTTTGCCGCGATGCTCCGCTGTCAGATAGACCTTACTCAAAAACAGCTCTTTGGCCCGGGGGACAACACCCAAATACCCCATGTCTTCCCCGCGTGCATCCCGAACCAAGTAATAAAGATTTCCCTGTCCGATTTGTTTCGAAATGGCTTGCCGGGACTGAAACTTTTCCAGCATGTACTCCACCTGCGCTTCTCCGATGATAGGAGTATAGTGCTCGCGCCAAATCCGGCCGGCGAGGGTTTCAACCCTGCCGATCGACTCCGCGTCCGAAACACTGAAAAATTGTATGGGATGGCTCATGCTTCAAATATGGTACCGTAGAAACACTGCAGGTTGAAAGTACAAATTCACTACCGGGCTGGCAATCCGGCAAAGCATGGGGCCCACCGGCAAGAAACGAGCGGAACGAAGAGGGCTTAGCGATGACCGCGTTTTCTAAAATCGGGGGAAAGGTACCCCCGGGATTTGCGGCGGCCGCGAAATTTGCGCCCGTCAAAGGAAGCGTCTTTTTGCGGCGCGTGGTCGATAAAAATTTCCGGCGGCATATCGGGATGTTTCGAAATCGGAAGGACGGCACGCATAATTTTTTCGATGTTCCGGACATCC
>JAQTOZ010000048.1 GCA_028713205.1 Candidatus Omnitrophota bacterium | reverse complement strand
CCCGGGCATAGCCCGGGGAGCTCTGTTGGCGTTGAGATTCTTCGCTACGCTCAGAATGACGATCTTTATACTTCTTGGGCCTTGGGTCTTGGGTCCTGGATCCTGGATCCTGGGTCTGCCTCTGGCTTACTTCTTCGGCAGTGCGTCCGGTTCGGAGGCTGCGCCGATTCCGCTCACAACTTCGGGGATAATACCCTTTTTGATATAGATGGGACGTACCTTCGCGCGAATGGCCGGGAGTTTCCTGACAAAGATCGCCGCGCCCAGGACGCAACACACCCCTCCTATTAATAATGTAGCGGGCGCGCCGATCCTGTCGGCCAGAGTCCCCGCCATCAAACTTCCAAACGGCGTCATTCCGATGATGGACATGGTATAAAAACTCATGACGCGGCCGCGCTTGTCCTCTTCGACGATCGTCTGCAGAATGGTATTGCTCGCCGCCATCTGGACCATCATGGAAAAACCCGAGACACCGACCACCACCAGCGAAAACCATAACGCGTTCGACAGCGCGAAAATGACCATCCCCAGTCCGAAAACTCCCGTCGTGACCGCGATCATCCGGCCCAAACCGATCACGCTCTTTCTGCTCGCGAGATAGATCGCCCCTGCCAGTGCCCCGCTGCCGGACATCGCCATCAGGAACCCCAGCGTCTTCGGGCCTCCGTGAAAAATGTCACGGGCAAATACCGGCATCAAGACCTGATACGGGACCCCCATCAAACTGACGAGGCTCAAAAGCAAAAGGATGGACTTGATCGGCGTAAAACCGAAGGCATAAAGGAAGCCTTCCTTCAAATCGTGCAACACATGTTCGCGCTTGGGCAAAATCTTCTTCGGGGTGATTTTCATGGCCATGAGTGCCGCGATCACGGCAATATAGCTTGCGGCGTTCAGGAGAAAGCACATCCCTTCACCGACCAGCGCAATCAGCACCCCCGCAATCGAAGGGCCGACCAAGCGCGCCATATTCACGATGCTGGAATTTAAAGCGATGGCATTGCTCAAGTCCTCGCGCTTTTCGATCATCTCCACCATGAACGACTGGCGTATCGGCATGTCAAAAGCATTCACGAGGCCGAGAAACACGCTCAAGACCAGGATGTGCCATACGGCAATCTGGTGGTTCAACACCAGAACGGATAAAACCACCGCTTGGAGCATCGCCGATGTCTGGGTCATAAGCAGAATGCGGTGCCGGTGATGACGGTCGGCAATGACACCGGCCAGCGGCGCCAGCAGGAAAGAAGGGATTTGCCCGGCGAATCCGACCACGCCCAGCAACAACGCGGAGTTCGTGAGACGGTACACCAGCCAGCTCATCGCGACTTGCTGCATCCACGTACCGATCAGCGAAATACTTTGTCCGCAAATAAACAAACGGTAATTGCGATGCCGCATGGCACGGAAAATAAATTTCAGTTGCATGACGGGATGGGTGGATTCTTACGGTGTTTCATGGGAGCAATTACTCGTAGCGCAGGGCGTGAATGGGGTCCAATCGCGCAGCCTGTTGTGCCGGCCAAAGGCCGAACACGATACCGACCGCCGCCGAGAAGATAAAAGCCAGAAATAAAGAACTAAGGCTGATCACCACTTTCCAGCCCGCCATCGCGGCAATGAGCCAGGAAGCCAGCATGGCCAGCAAGATACCGACGATCCCGCCCAGGAAGGTGATCGCGACCGCTTCCACCAGAAATTGCATCAGGATATCACGCGCCGTCGCGCCGATGGCTTTTCTCAGGCCGATTTCCCGTGTCCTTTCTTTGACGGAGACCAGCATGATATTCATGATGCCGATACCGCCGACCAGCAGGGAAATGGCGGCCACGGATCCCAGCAGGGCCGAAAAGGTCTTGGTCGTACTCGTCATCGCGTTCTGGATATCGGCAAAGTTGCGGATATTGAAACTGTCGTACCGTTCCGGCGTCAGACGGTGCCGGCGGATAATCAGCGCGGTAATTTCTCGCTGTGCCGCTTCGATTTGATCGGCGCTTTTGATTTCGACCTCCACCTGGTCCAGATAATCCTTCCCCTGGACGCGGCGCATGGCCGTCATCAACGGAATCAGGACAAGATCGTCCTGGTCATGCCAGCCCCTGGCCCCCAGGGACGGGAGGAGCCCGATCACTTGAAAATTAATCCGGTTGATTTTAAACGTTTTGCCGATGGGATTTTCTTCGCCGAAAAGTTCCTTGGCCACCGTCTGCCCAAGCAAGGCAACGCGCCGGCGCGACTGATTTTCTTCCTCGGTAAAAAAACGCCCCATCATCGGCTCCTGATTTTTCATGACGGCATATTCCGGCGTCACCCCGTTGACCACCGTGCTCCAATTTTTATTGCCGTAGACCACCTGTCCCTGCCCCGTCACCTGCGGCGCGATCCGTTTGACTTCCGGAACCGTCTCGCGGATGGCCCGAACGTCGTCAAAGCTGAGTCGTGTCGCGGCCCCGGCCTCCTGACTGACGCCGTGCACTTTCACGGACCCCGGACGCACGGACAAAAGATTGGAACCCAACCGCGCCAGCTGTTCCGTGATCGATTCCCTTGCCCCGCGCCCAAGGGCCAGCATCGTGATGACGCACGCCACGCCGATCATCACCCCCAGGATCGACAGAAACGATCTCAATTTGTTCGTCCAAATCATGCGGCTCGCCTGCCGGAAATGTTCCCGGAATTCCTCGAAATTATAGGAAACGTTCTGCGTCCCTCCGGTCAGAATATTTTCCGGCAAGGGGACCTCGCGGGCTTGAAACGCCTGCTTTCGCTCGTCTGAGATAATTTTCCCGTCATGCATGCGGACCACGCGTTCGGCGGCCTTGCCAATATTTTCGTCATGCGTGACCAGCACCACCGTCATCCCTTGGGCATGCAACGTCTTGAAAATGGCCATAATTTCCTGTCCCGAACTCGAATCGAGATTGCCCGTCGGTTCGTCGGCAAGAATCATCAAAGGCTGATTGACCAGGGCACGGGCAATGGCCACGCGTTGCTGCTGGCCTCCGGAAAGTTCATTGGGACGGTGCCGGACCCGTTCTTTCAGCCCGACCTGTTCCAACATATGCCGCGCCCGTTCGGCCTCCCCGAGAGGATTGTCGGAATATAAAAGCGGGAGCGAGACATTTTCCTCCGCACTGGAACGCGCCATCAAATTGAACTGCTGAAAAACATATCCGACGACCCGGTTTCTGAGGAAGGCATATTGCGGGTCTTTCAATCGTGAGATGTCCTGACCGAGCAAGCGGATTGCGCCACCGTCCGGCGTGTCCAAAAACCCCAGGAGATGCATCAAGGTGGATTTACCGGAACCCGAGGGGCCCATGATGGCCACGAACTCGCCGGCTTCGATACTAAGCGATACCCCTTGCAGGGCCCGGATCTCGGTTTGACCGAGGCGGTAAGTCTTGGTGATGTTCTCCGTCTCTAATAATTTCATGACACTTCTTTTTTCTCGGGCTTCTTGGCCCCCCGTCCCCATGGCGAGAAAGGATTGGTTGACGCAGAGGCTTGTTTCTTACGCACGATTTGGATTTCTTCGCGGTCTTTCACACCCTGCGTGATTTCGGTCATACGCCCGTCGGTGTCACCGATGCTCGCCGGAATCGGCACGAGCTTGCCGCCGAAGGTCTTGCGATAAAGGGCGAATTCCGCTTCCTGCGGTTTGGGAATATCGCGCGGCCATGCCATGACGGCCTCGGACGGGACCAGCAAAACGTCGTTTCGTTCCTTGACGATAAAAACGACATTGGCGGTCATGCCGCTGCGGAAGGACGGCGGAATTTGTTCGGGCAAAACATCGACCGCATAAACATTGACATTGTTCACGAGCTGACTTTCATACGTGATGTGATCGACCTTCCCCCAAAAGATTTCGCTGGCATAGGCGTCCAGATGAATTTCGGTTTTTTGTCCGAGTTGGATAAAAGAAAGATCGGTCTCATCGACCAGCGCTTCGACAATCAAGCGGTCCGAAATGACAACCACGGGGTCGGCCGTCGTCACCGTTTGTCCCGGCTCAACGGATCGCACAATCACGGTCCCCTCCAGCGGCGAAAGCAGCGGGGCCAGTTTGTACGCCTCCTGCCACCGCTTAAAGATTTCGTCCCCCTGGGAACGCGCGGCATCCAGCAGCGCGGCACGTTCGATCGAACTCATCCAGGCCAGCACCTGGCCTTGACGAACCGTGTCGCCTTCCTTCACCAAAACTTCTTCGACCCGCCCGGCAATCGGCGGTTTGATTTCCACGCGATTGTAAGGTTTCACCGTTCCCGTCGCCGAAACCTTGATATCGAGGTCCCCTTTGGCGACTTTCACGGAACGGACCACCTGCAAAGCGTCCTTCGATTGCGAACAGGATGAAAACATCCTAACGAGCAGAAAGATCCCGACTATCAACAATCCTATTTTGACCGGTCGCGAGTTAAGATCGAGTTTCATGCAACACATCCTCCAAGGTCGAACCTTTGACAAATTCCCAGTTTGCGGCTTTGGTCAGGACATCCGCCAGGCTTTGCACGTAGGCCGTTTCGGCATTGGCGAAATCCTGTTCCGTAATATCAAATTCCTGAAAATCCACGAGCCCCGAAGCGTACTCCGCGCGGATAATTTCCGCGCGTTTGCGGCCGGCCTCGAGGAAATGTTTGTTCACCACGACATTTTCCCTCGCATCCTGCAACTGCACCCAGGCATCCGCCAATTGGGCGACCGCGGAATTGCGCGCGCTTTCGGCCGCTTCGAGGGACGTCTGATAATCCGCTTTGGCTTTCAAAATCCCTTCAATGTTTTTGCCGCCGTTGAAAAAAGGCAGCGTCACCGTCATGCCGAGCAGGAACTGGTCCCGCAGGTGCTGTAACTTTCCGCCTTCGTAACCGTAATCCAGGCTCCCGTTGACTTGCGGCCAAATCACCGATTGCGCGGAAATGACGGCGGCCTTGAACGCCTCGGCGGTCTTGGTCAGCTGATAGACCGTCGGCGTTTGTTCGGCCAGCCCCGGATAATCCGGTGTTTCATCGTCAGGCGCCGGAATAATTTTTTCCATTTCCCCTTCCACTTTGGCCGGCACCACAAAATCACCGCCGACCACCTTTCCCAACAAAAGCGACTGGCTCTCCATGCGCCGCATGGTCTGCCGGACGTTAAATTCCGCTTGTTCGGCAATCGCGTCGCCCCGCATGGCCGATCCCAAATTCTCACGTCCCGCATTGTAACGCAGCCGGATCATCTCCGCATTCTGCTTGCGCCGTTCTGCAATCCTCCGATTGACCGCAAGAAGTTGGTCCAACTTCAGCAGTTCGATATAAACCGACCGGAGTTGAAAGCGCACATTCGCACTGGTCACCTGATAAGCCCAGCGGGTTGCTTCCAAATCTTTACCCGCTTTCAGAAATTGACCTGTCGTATTCAGCCCCGTAAACATGGGCTGATCACCGGTAATGCCGAAGGCCATGTCATCCTTCATCGGGTCCGTACCGGTTGTCCGCTGGCGGTTCCGGTCGAAATTCCCCGAGACAGACGGCAGATAACTCCCGAAGGCCTGATCGCGGCTCCGCGCTCTGGAGGTAATACCATAACGGGCACCGGCCAAGTCGGGGTTTTCGGCAATCGTCTGACGCACCAAAGAATCCCAGGTGAGTTTTTCCGTTTCCGACCCCGGCTTAACGCTCACCTCGGGCAAATGGACCGACAAACATCCCCCCCACAAAACGACCGCTAGGATCCCCAGCGTTAATTTTTGCCGGGGGCTCATGTCATCTCCAGTCATGCATCATTTCCCGGGCACCGAATGCCCTTCTTTAAGTACTTGTCGTTTGATCTTCCGACGCTTTCTTGTTGAATAATTGTTGAACCACTTGAATGCCGGTCGCAACCAAAGCATCGTTCGAAGACGATTGAGTCTGAGCGGCGCCCGATCCGCCTCCGTAAAAAGAATCGGATGAGGTCTGAGAATAGGGCTGCCCGGCCCCGGACGGATATCCACCCGGAGGAGGCCGGCGGCGGCGATGGTGTACGAAAGGCGGCGGTTCCGAAAAATCACTTTGGGAATTTCCGTAATTCGAAGGCCCCGGATAAGTTTGAGTCCCCGCCCCTGCCTGAGCCGTTTGGACCGGCGCCGGACTTTGCATGACCGGTTGTACGGGATATCCCTGGTTCTGGACGACCGGTACCGGCGTACCGGCGTAGGGGGCCGCCGATGTTTGATAACCTTGAACGGAAGCTGCGGGATACGCGGCCCCGCTGTTGTCCAGCGCAGCGGCAATCACCTCGGTCGATAAATTTTTCATGTCCTCCTCTTCGGGGACCAAATCCACATCGATCGAGGAGGTCAACCCTTTCTCGATTTTGATGGCCTTGGTCTGAGCCTGATGCCGCGGTGCCGTAAACTTAACGGCATAATGGCCCGTGCCCAGAGTTTTTAGCTGGTAATGTCCTTCTTTGTCCGTCGTCACCGTGGCCACAATGGCCCCGTCCTCGGCCCCCGAGACCTCGACGGATGAAAGCCATAAAGGCTTGGCCAGTTTTTCATCGCGGACCACGCCTTGCAAACTCCCGTATTGCGGCCCTGCAAACACATTGGTCTTAAGGGTGTAGACACCGCCGACGATCGAAATGATACCTGCCAGCATGGCGACGACCAGATTCATCGCGTGTAAATGCGATACCGGCGATTTGGGGGAAGATTGATCCGCTGCGCTCATAAAAAATTCTCCGTCAGTTAGGATTCCTTGTTTTCCGAAAGCTTTGCCACAAGTTTCTCCAGAATATGCAAATATTCGGAGCGTTCCTGCGCCGTCAAGGTCCCGAAGACCTTGATCGTGGCCTTATATTTTTGATTAAAGATTTGCTTCAAAACGTGCCGCCCCTTCGCGGAGATTTCCACATAAACCATCCGACGGTCGGTTTCCGTGCGCCGGCGCTCCACGAGGCCCTGTTTTTCCAGCCGGTCCACCAACCCCGTCGTGGATGAAAACCCGAGCTTCATGAATTCCGCAAGCTCGCGCATGGAACTCCCTTTTTGCCGCAAAAGATAATGGAGAGTCCAAAGCTGGGGCAAGGTGATCGCCCCTTTGGTCAGGTAATTATTTTCGTAGCGCGCGATCCCCCGCGCGACTCTCGGGAAAAGGTCGGCAATCTTCTCGCCGAATGCTTCTAAAGTGATCATGGCCATGCCCCGCTTCCTTATCGTTCGTCTAACGAATATTTCGTGACACGAAGTATATCATGGGGGCCCTTTTTGCCCAATGGATTTTTCCGGTTCGAGCATTTCGCTTGAGAAGCTTTTAAAGCGTTGCCGGGGCAATTCGCGCTTGCCCGCCATTATTTTGAAAACAATGGGGTCCGGGCTTTACACTTGTAAAATGTAAAGCCCGGACCCCATCAACCATCAGCAACATGCGGCGATTTAAACAGCCGGCGGTGTCTCAGAAGATTTCGCGAGCCGTTGTTCGAAATCGGCCTCAAAATCCGCCATGATCCGGCCGAACCCCGCACCCCAACCTTCGACAAGGGCCCGCGGAGAAATTGCGGGCAACGGCACCGACTGGGAATAAATTTTCTGAAAGAGGATGGTGGTCTTACCGCCCCGGACGTGGCTGACGGTCCACTCGAGATTCAAAACCGCGGCCGGTTCGCTGTCCCGGCGGTAATCCCCGTAAAATTCCAGCAATTTCCCGTTCAGCACGTAATGGGGACTGGCCGCAAAGTCGGTGTCCGCAATAAACCGTACCCAGGGGGAACTTTTCAGCCACCGCTCGGCCTGTTCCTTCACCATCGCGGCCGGGCTTGTCATCAGTTGATTATAAAAATCGGATTCGTAGTTTGTTTCCGTCGTCCGGTAGATCAAATACCGGTCTGAAAACTCCGGCAGAGCGGTGAAAGGCTTCAAACGGATTGAAACCGGGGTACCGGTATACGGTTTGTGCTCGCCCGCTTTGAGATCGAGGACATACGTTTTGATTTCCGGGAAACGTTTCGGAAGCTGAACGCAGCCCGGAGACACGGTGCTGACACCGGTCAAAAAGCAAAGAATCAAAATGGTTTGTAGCTTGTCGGGAGTTTTCATCGGTCGAACCTCGATTTCGGTGGCGCTTCGCCGAAAATCATTTGCGAAGGATATTTTTTGGCCGTGGAGGTAATATCTTCGATGTTTTTCGAAATCACCTCGACACGCGGCAGAATCTGCTTGAGGCTTTCCGAAATTTCCGGCAAGTCCTTGGAGGCCTCCTCCAGACTGTCCAGCATCGGAAAAACGTCCTCATCCAGCTTGTACATCATACGGTCCATGACGTTCCCCAGAAGGTTGACCGCGCTCGCGACCGAAGGGATATACGGATACTCGGGCGTCCAGGAAATTTTCATGAGCGGCGGGATATTTTGCGGATCTTCGAAACCCATTTCAATATACGCCAGCCCGGTGATGCCGATCGAATTCATTTTGATCCGTAACGTATGTTTCCTGACCAACTGGTCCACGATCTGTTCGATTTCCGCTTTCGACTTCCCGACCATTTGCTGGAAGTGTTCCGCTTCGAGCTCCATACGGACGCACACCTGGCTGAAATGACGCACCATCTCATCCACAGGCCCTTTCCGGCCGTAGATATCTTTGACAAAAAGGATGTCCTTGACCTTGCCGACTTTCACACCCCTGAATTTCACGGGCGCCCCGATATCCAATCCCTGGACCGATTCTTCATAATAGGTCTCGATCAAAATCGGATGCGCCTCAAAGACCGATCCGGCCCCGAACAGAATCAGACCGGCGCAAAAAAGCGCCAGCGAAAACAAAGCAAAAAATCCGATCTTAAAGTAACGCGTTTTTTCAGTCATGATCAGCTCCGACTCATATTAGAGTTCATCCTTGGAAACCTGCCGGTTGAAAAATTTGCGGACATTTTCATTTTGGGTATGCTGCTTCAAGTCCTCCGGTTTGCCTTCCGCGATAATCGATTTGGTTTTCTTGTCCAGCATGATCACCCGGTCCGCAATCGTAAAAATGCTGTCGAGCTCGTGGGTCACGATCACAAACGTAATCCCCAGATTTTTGGACAATTTCAGTATCAATTGGTCAAGTTCCGCCGAGGTGACCGGATCCAGCCCCGCCGACGGTTCGTCGAGAAACAGGATTTTGGGGTCCAGGGCCATGGCCCTCGCGATGGCCGCCCTCTTTTGCATGCCCCCCGAAAGTTCCGAAGGCATGTGCGCTTCGAATCCTCCGAGCCCCACCATCGCCAGTTTGAGTGCGGCGACGGACCTTCGGGCCGCCTCCGGCAACCGGGTAAACTCCTCCAGCGGCAGCATAATATTTTCAAGCAACGTCATGGAACCGAACAACGCACCGCTTTGATACATCACGCCGATGCGGTTGAGGATATCCAGCTTCGCGCGGCCTTCCGCCTGAACGATGTCCCGGCCTTCGATCAGGATTTCTCCGGCAAGCGGTTTGAAAAGCCCGATCATATGCTTCAGCAACGTGCTTTTGCCGCAACCGGAACCGCCGAGGATGATAAAGACCTCGCCTGATTTGACCGCAAAGGAGATACGCTCAAAAATGAGATTCTCGTCATATCCCGCCGAGAGATTGTTGACAACAATTATTTTTTCCGGGTCTGTCTGCATCTTGATTAGATCCCCAACACGTAGTAAATCGCCGAAATGATACCGTCCAAAATAATGATCACCACCATGCTGGTCACCACCGCCGAGGTCGTGGCTTCGCCCACCGCCGAAGCGCCCGTTTTCGTCTGCATCCCCCTCAGACAACCGATACCGGCAATCGCAAGTCCGAAGGGATAGGCCTTGACGATCCCGCCCAGGATGTCCCGCAGAGTCACCGTCGCAAGGATCTGATTCATATAAGTGGCCGACGAATACCCGAGAGACTGAAACACGATGCCCCCGCCCACCATCCCGAAGAAATCGCACAGGATCGTCAAAAGCGGCGCCAGCAAAAGGATCCCGAGAATCCGGCTGACCACCAGGAACCGGACGGGCTCGAGCCCCATGGTCGTCAGCGCATTGACTTCTTCATTGATCTTCATCGTCCCGATTTCCGCCGCAATAGCCGAACCGGTCCTTCCGGCCAAAATGATGGCCGTGATCAACGGCCCGAGTTCCCGCAAAACCGCGAAGGCCACGACATTCGCGACCAACACATCCGATCCAAGCGATCGCAACGGAAGGGCCGACTGAAATGCCATGATGACACCGATCAGGAAACCGGTCATGCTCACAAGCAGAATGGCGTCCGCGCCGGCCTTTTCGACAAACACCCAAACATCTTTCCACCGGACGGACTTCGGATGCAGGAGGGCCCGGCCGACATGGGTCAAGACCTCGCCGACAAAGGAAATCTGGTCATACAGGTCGCGGAAAAAGTTCACCACCGCGCGCCCGAACGCATCCACAAAAGGTTCTTTGATAATCTTTCTGGGTGCCGCGGCGGCCGCTTGTTTCCGCGCGACCAGATCGAACAAATTCTGATAATCCGCGCGCAGTCCCTCCATGCGAAAAACCGCTTGTGCGGACTCCTGGAAAGCTTTCAGTTCCCGGATCAAACCGATCCCGGTCATGTCACAATAATCCAGCCGGGAAAGATCCAGCACCAGCTCCCGCGGTTTGGCGGTTTGAAGCATCGTGACGGACTCCTGCCAGACGCCGCCCGCGGTTTTGGCGCTGAGGCGCCCGGTCATTTGCAATTTGAGAACCCCTCCCTGATTTTCAACCACTGCGCATTGAACCGGCGGCACATTCGATTTCGGGGTTATCGGGGAATGCGTCATAAGGTCTCGGACTGCTCCGTGTTTCGCCGGCTACGATCTTCATAGGTCCCGATCCCGAAGCGGGACGGAAAATCCCGGCATCGCGGAATCGAAACCTGCATGACCAGCCGTTTGCCCTTGGTGTAATAAACATCGTCGGTCAGATTCTTGACCGGATGTTCCGGCGTGCTGACGGGCGCTCCGTCCACGAAATCATACTTTTCAACGCGGGCCACATAGATCACATCACTCACGACGTAAATCAGGGATTCGTCGATATGGGGGTCGATTTTGTGCGTCATCAGGTTCCAAGTCTTGGTCGTCCATCGCACTCCGATATCGCGGCTGACGGACCCGACCCAGACCGGATCCTCTCGGAAGCGGATCGGGCTTAACCAGAGCCGCAGGTGCATGCGCTCGTGGATGGTGTCCCGCGCTTTCTGAAACGCAATGTCATGACAACGGCCGTAAAGATACAACGGACTGACCGGCGAATAACGGTATCTTTTCTTGAACGAAAAGGACGTGAACATTTTCCAGATGGAACTCAGATAGACGATTTCCGTCTCGTCCCACTTGGCGGAGGTGAAGGCGGTCAGGGCTTCATCCAGCGTGCCGATCACGACCAGGTTGACGGGATCTCCGTTTTTGTCCGCTTTCTTATTGGTCACGCAACCCGGCAAGGACTCCAAGACCTTTTTCAGCTCTTGTTCATCGCGGACTTCGATGATTTGATCGGGACGGTACAGTTTTTGGAAATCTTTCGCCCGGTAATCCTGTTTGATCCCGGGAATATGGATGAGAAAATCGAATGTCCGTTGCGTCGCTCCGCTTTTTTGGATATCGGAACCGAACAAACGGATGTGGACCTCTTTGGAGCCCAGCTCAAACGGAACGAAAATAAATCCTTCCTGCGTTCGCCCGGAGGGGATCCAGCCGTCCTTGAAAGCCCGTTGTTCGAATTCAGCGGCAATCTTTTGATTGGCGGGATTCACGAAAAAATAGTCGAACGGAGCAAAAAGCCAGCCCATCACGCTCATCGAGGGCGGAAGCACTCGATCAAGCCAGCGGACGCCCGGAGGGATCCGTGACATGTATGCCGCTTCGCCGGGCGAGTAATAATTTTCGGAGACGCCTCGTTGGACGAAAAAGTAGTCCTTGTCCGGATCGTTATTTTCGACTTTGATCCAGAGCGGCAGGATCCCTTTTTTCTGCAGATTCACATCAAACGTTTCTTTACTTTCCTCGGCGCTCAATCCCAGCACGCTGACCCGGACGCCCTGCTGTTCCTGGGTCTCGATGCGCTTAAAATACTCTGCATGGGGATCGAAATGAGGTCGGTAATGCGCGCAACCGGAAAGGACAAGACTCATAAGAACGGGAACAAGAAAAATCTGGCAAGATATCCGCATAAAAGGTGTCCGCTCCTATTGTTACGGGCAGCGCATTATATACTAACATCCTGTATGGTACCATTTCCAAAAGTGCCGGGTTCGAGTTGATGGCTGATCTCTCGTATATAAACCAGGCACTTTTGGAAATGGTACCGATATTGCAAAAAGTCAGCTTGCCCGCCCGGGTGACACCTTCTATAATGCTTCCGTTTCGCGCAATGTTTGAACTATCTTGTTTGGACATGCCGCTTTTGACGGCAATTTCTCAATCGTCTAAACAGCAACCGAGTGTTTTCAACACAAAGGACGGACCGAATGAACAAGTTAGCGACCCTTCTGTTGCCCTTAATCGTCATCGCCTTTCTCGCAGGTTGTTCGACCATGGATATCAATCAGGATTATGATCCGACGGCCAACTTCGCGAGTTACAAAACCTATTCCTGGGTACCCGGCCCCCAGCCTAAAACGGGAGACGCTCGGCTCGACAATGATTTACTGGACACCAGAATCCGCACGGCCGTCGACCGGCAGTTGCTGTTGAAAGGTTATCAGAAAGTGGACCCCGACCAGAAATTGGACCTCAATCCCGATTTCCTGGTGAGCTACCACACATCCATTCAAGGCAAACTTGACGTCACAACCGTCCCCGGAAATGCGTATATGTCCCCCCTCATTCAAGCCGACGGGACTTTCGGACTGGGTTGGGACGGATGGGATGAGGAAACTTTCGTGACGACGTACGATGAAGGCACGATCCTGCTGGACTTCGCCGATGCAAAAACGAAAAAGCTGGTTTGGCGCGGTTCGGTCAGCGATGTGGTGGACCCGGACAAAAGTCCGGAAAAAAGAGAAGCATCGATTGTCAATGCGATTCAAAAAGTCCTGATGCAATTCCCTCCGACCATCAAAGCGGGGAAATAGCATTCGGTAGGACGACGGACCTAAAAAAAAACATGCTTAAGGAGGGAAATCTACTGATGTCTTATTTCTCTACTTCTGACTTCTTAATCCTATCCTGAGTCTGTGGTCTGCGCAAGTTAATAGGTTTTATTCGCCAGGGCAAAAAAGAAACGTGAAAACAGAACGCATTCCCGCAGTCCCATGTAGGCCACTTTCAATGGATGGATCCGGTCGATTTTCCCCCGCCTCAAATTCCGGTTAAAACCTTTCCAAAAAAGGTCCAGGGAACGCCGTGTGGAAGTCAATGAATCCGAAAAAACGTTCCGCTTCTCCAGCCACAGTTGAAACCGGGAAGGGATCCTGCACGATGAAGCGAGCCTCCTCTGATAGGAGCGTTCGAGATAAGCCGCTGCGTTTCGATAGAAGACCTGTAATTCCCGGGCGCGGAGATTTCTCCAATCCAAGACCCGTTTCTGCTGCCGGGACAATTCCAGAACGACCCGTGCCTCCAAAACACTCCGGGTACGGGTCGCAAGCCACACGTCCTCGATTTCCAGGATCAGCCGGATCCATCCCACGAGTGTGCTCCGAACATCCCCGACCCGGCGCTTCAAAAATTGCCACGGGCTTTCAAGCGCGTAAATGGGACGGCGTTCTTTCCTGGATTTCTGCCTAAAAAAACCGTGCAGCATGGGGTGGCCGCCCTCCACCTGAATGGCATTTTTATACCAAAAATAATTCAGCAAAACTTTCCAATAATTTTCCCGGCGTACCTTTTTTAAAATATTCATCACGTTTTCGCGGCCGTAAAAGCTATGCCAGGCATCCTCATAAGCCCGGGTCCACGCATGCGCTTTCAGGCCGGGATGGCAGAACGTTTCGTGAAAGGTATCATAATTATTGAGGTCGGCATCCAGCATGGTACGGCCTGAAATCCCCTGGCTGTAATCCACGGAACCCGGCAGCGGCGTCATCATAAAAAAGGACGCCTGCTCGGCGCCCAACTCTTGAAGCCGGGCCACATCTTCCCTGACGGAAAGCTCCGTATCAAACGGGAATCCGATGATATAAGCCAAATGCGTCGGGATCCTGGCCTGCTGGTAAGCGTCGATCAACTTTTTGAAATCGTCGCATCGATTCTGGACTTTCCCGGCGGTGGCCAGATTTTTTTCGTTCAGGCTTTCGATACCGATAAAAACCTGGGTGCAGCCGGCGCGGCTTGCCTTCTCGATAAAACGGGGTATCTTGAAGGACAGGGCATCCACCTGCATCATAAAAGTCAAAGGGATCTTTTCTTCCTCGCGCAACCGTATCACGGCATCAAAAATCGCTTCCCAATTCCGGTTGCGGCAAAAATTGTCATCGGTAAAAAAATAACGGCTAATCTTATGACGGCGGTAATTTTCGCGGATCAGTCGCTCGATCGCGTGGACCGGACGCAGCCGCATGCGGCGGCCGTGGACATTGATCACGGTACAGAAGCTGCAAGTAAAAGGGCATCCGCGGCCGCAGTCCAGGGTCGCGACATTCGCGACGGCATACCGGCTGAGCAAATTGACCGGCATCTGCGGCATGGGAGCTTCACTCAAATCTACCGGCTCGGACAGAAAATTGTACACGGGCTTCAAGGTCCCCTGCAGGGCATCGCGCAGGATCATTTCCAAGCGGCCTTCCACCTCGCCCGCCACCATCGTCACGCCCGCTTGCTGAAGCTCGAGAATTTCACGGGGCATTTCCGACAGAGTCGAAAAGGTACCGCTCACATGGAATCCGCCCATCAAAACATCAAGACCGGCACGCCGGAATTCCAGGGCGAGATCCGCGGCCCTCGGAAATTGGTTCGACTGAACGCCCACCAGACAAACAATCGTTTTGGTGTCTTTTTGCCGGCTTCGGTCGATCATTTTTCTGATGGGGATCTTTTGGACGGTTTCATCCATGACCTCGATACACCACTTCAAGGACTTGCCCAACGCCTGACGCGCCTCGATATCCTTCGACAACCCATAAAGGCAGGCCAGGGTATTGCTCGGCAACACCCCTTTCCAATGGCGGATCACGTATCCGTCATCATCATATTTGGATGGCTTGACGAGGTAGAGATTCAGTTTGTTGATCACAACGTCAGTCCTTTTCTATAAACCGTGATTCAAACAGTCACGGCGTTTATCTGCGAAGAATGGCCCTGTAACTCTTCGGCGGTGATAGACCTATACGAGCGTCCGTATTGAACGCCTGCCGGCCAGCCCGATTCGTTATAGCTTGAGTAAGGCGAACAAACAGAAATACCGATTAGCGGTCAGAACGAAATGACAGGATTAAATCATTATGGAGCAACAGACAAGAAGCAACAGCGATCCTATCGCCCGCTTTTGGCGATTGGTTGATGATATGCTTTTGACCGCCAACAATCAACCTGAAACTTCCGATAGAGAAAAGACCGTTGGGGCGCGGGCCGAAAGACAAGGCGAAAGCAGCAAGAGACAAGAAGTTTCGAGTTTCAAGTTTTCAGTTTAAGTTTAAGGTTTCGAGTTGAAAGATTTTTCTCACAATGACGGAATTGGGCTTGCCGTATTCCTGAATGTACTATTCACAAGATGTGTTAACAAATATCTCGGTGTCATTCCGAGCGACGGCGTTGTGTGCCGGAGTCGAGGAATCTCAATGCTACAATCCAGATCCCTCGACTCGTCCCGCTAACGCGGGACTCCCTCGGGATGACAAATAACAACCTCATTTGTCAACTCGACTCTTGAACAATACATCCTGAATGAAACAATTAATTTTAAACTTTAAACTCGAAACTTCTTGCCTCTTACTTTTTACTTCTTGCTTCCGGTGTACTTTTCCGCACCTATCGCCCCGTGTCCCGGTCTTGGGTCCTGGGTCTGTGTCAAAACCGTATCGTATGCCCGAGCCAGTAAATAAACGTGATTGCGATGATGTGAAGGAGCCACCAGCCCGGTTTAAAAAGCTTGAATCCGTTGATCATAATGCCTCCTTATTTCCAGAAAATGTTTCCCAAAGCATAGACTGCGGCAATCCCGGCCAGGTGCGCCCACCACC
>JAQTOZ010000047.1 GCA_028713205.1 Candidatus Omnitrophota bacterium | reverse complement strand
TTAAGGGCATCCACAAAATTCTGGTAAAGAGTCTCGTCCGATCCCTCAAGGGTGGGAATGATGTCGATCGCAGCCTTCAGGATCTCTTGAGCTTCCTGATTTTGGATCAACGCAGGATTCTCATAGGAAAAGTCATCCGCGAGAACTTCCAACCCCTCGGGCAGTTGATTGAATCGCTCGATTTTGTCCTTAAAAACCGGCAAAAACTTTTTGACTAAGGTTTCGTCGAATTTCAGGGCTCCCTGAGTTTTCAGGTAATTCATCGCAAGCTCCGTAAATTTTTCGTCCGAAAGGCTTCGCAAATGATGTCCGTTGACCCAATCCAGTTTTTGCGGATCATAATTGGAGGACGATTTGATGACACGCGCAAGATCAAACTCCTGAATGAGTTCTTGCCAATTCAAGATTTCACGATTAGCTCCGGGCGACCACCCCAGGAGCGCAATATAATTTGCCAAGCCATGCGGGAGGTACCCCATTTTACGAAATTCACGCACGGAAACGGAAGACAAACGTTTTGAAAGCGGCTCACCCCCCGGCCCATGAATCAGCGATAAATGACCGTATTGCGGCGGCTCAAACCCCATGGCCTTGATCAACAGAACATGTTTCGGCGTATTGGATAGATGGTCTTCCCCGCGAATCACATGGGTGATCTTCATGAGGCAATCGTCGACGCACACCGCCAAATGAAAAGTCGGCATACCATCCGGCCGTTGAATGACAAAATCTCCCACCATCTCATCCAAATTGAAGGCGACATCGCCCCGGATCAGATCATGAATCATTAATTGCGGATTTTCTATTTTAAATCGCACGGTCGGCTTAATACCTCGCGCTTTTCTCTCTTCGATTTCTTTCGAGGTGAACGACCGCCCCCGGTTATCAAAATGCAGCTGGCGTTTTTCGGCCTGCGCGAGTTTTTTCATCTCCTCCGTTTCTTCTTCCGTGACATAACAGTAATAAGCCTTTCCATCTTTCAGTAACTGATCGATATACGTTTGATAAATTTCCAACCGTTCGGCCTGACGGTAGGGCCCCATGGGACCGCCCACGACGGGTCCTTCATCCCACTCCATTCCCATCCATTTCATGTCTTCCATCAGAGACTGAAAATATTCTTCGCGGGATCTTTCCTTGTCCGTATCTTCGATACGCAAAATAAATTTTCCTCCGCCGTGCCTTGCAAACAAATAGTTGAACAACGCCGTCCGGATATTTCCCAAATGCAAATAACCGGTCGGCGATGGCGCAAAGCGAACACGAATCATAACGCAACCTTTTTCATCGTCACCAAAGCCTCGCAGGAAATCGAAAGCCCTTCCCCTTCAGGGCCCAGACCTTCAGCGGTTTTCGCTTTGACAGATACCCGGTCGGCGTCCAATCCCATGATGTCCGCAATCTTCTCCCGGATCTGCCGTTTATGCGCACCCAGTTTGGGCTGTTCCAAAACGATCACGGAATCCACATGCTCCGGCTGCCAATTTTTTCCCCGCGCATCGCACAATATTTTTCGCAAGATTTTTTCACTGCGTATTCCCTTGATCTTTGGGTTGCGGTCGGAGAAATGATCACCGATATCCCCGCCACCGATCGCACCAAGAACGGCATCGGCAATGGAGTGCAACAACGCATCGCCATCCGAGTGACCTAAGGCCCCTTTTGGGAAAGGGATATGAACACCGCCCAAATAGAGTTTGCGCTTCGCCACCAAGCGATGGCTGTCCCGTCCAAATCCGGTTCGCACTTCCACCCGTCCCTGCTTCTCCAAATAGGCTTCAGCCAAGATCATATCCTGATAGGTTGTTATTTTTGGATTCCATGCATCATGAGTTAAGACTTTGACTTGCGCTCCGACCGACTCCAGCAACGCGGCTTCATCGGTCGCGTTGAAAGCATTTTTGTTTTCGACATAGGCCTTCTCGAGCATGCGACGATTCATGAGTTGCGGCGTCTCAGCCTCGAAAAGATCGCGGCGGTCCACGGTCTGCAGAATCTGTCCGCCGGATGGATCTACCCGTTTGATCGTCGGCACAACTTTCCGCCCTAAAAGAGCCCCCGCGCACCGGGCTTGTTTCATGTAAGCCATCAAACGTCGCACAGACTCTTTGGTGATCAAAGGTCGCGCACCATCATGCACCATAATCCATTGGCTCTTGCGATGAGCCTTCTTCAGAGCGTTCCAAACGGATTCCGCACGCGTTGCGCCACCGCGAACCCACTTGACCGATTTCCACCCATATTCTTTGCACCAAGCCCTCAAGCGCTTTTCGCCTTCACGGGAAATCGCCACAATCGTCTCCTGGATTTGTGGGATTTCTTGAAACCGCGAAAGGGTGAAACAAAGCAGGGGCTTCCCCAAAAAGGGGAACAATAATTTATTGGCGCCTCTTTCGTTTGATTCAGAATTCCGTCCGGAAAAATCAGAGCGAAATCTGGTACCGTGTCCTCCCGCCGCAATGATGAGAGTGGTCGGCATTCACACTACCTCACCCCATTGCTCGGATTATTCCCAGTCTGCGCCGGAGGATTCGGGCGCCTTTCTTGAGGCCTTGGTTCGGGACGTTGAAAACGTTCGCGACCGCGATCGGCACGATCTCCCCGTTCGGATTCTTCCGCCGGCTTTGCGAAAATCATGCGACCGGCTTGCGTTTGCAAGACACTGGTAATCGTGACATTCAGCGTCTGACCGATGCGGCGCCGGCCGTTATCGACAACGACCATCGTGCCGTCATCCAGATACGCCACCCCTTGATCATGCTCTTTGCCTTCTTTGAGAATCTTGACTTCCATGACTTCACCGGGCATGACGATCGGCTTCAACGCATTGGCCAATTCATTGATATTCAAAACCTTGACGCCTTGCAATTCAGCAACCTTGTTAAGATTAAAATCATTGGTAAAAACCTTCGCGTTCAGAACCTGCCCCATTTTCACAAGCTTCGCGTCCACCGTAGAAAATTCGGGAAAATCCATTTCATTGATCTTGACCTGGACATTGGGATTGGTCTTGATGCGATTGAGGACATCGAGACCGCGACGTCCGCGATTCCGCTTCAGAGGATCCGAAGAATCGGAAATGAGTTGCAGTTCTTTCAGGACAAACCGGGGTAAAATCAACTTGCCCGGCAAAAAATGGGTTTCACAAATATCCGCGATACGGCCGTCAATAATGACACTCGTGTCGAGAAGGATCAACTCTTCACCGCTCCCCTTGGCATCCAATTTCACAAAGGGGATCATCACAGCAACCTCGTCCTGTCCTCTCAAAACGGTGACGACACCGAGGTAGCTAAAAATGATCGCCGAAGCCAATCCGATCTGATTGACCGTCTCGGGGCTAAAATTCCCGTAAATCAGTACGGACATGTAAAGCCGGTGAACGATCAGACCAAACGCTAAACCGATCAGAGTCGCTAAAATGTTACGGACGGTAAAACGCTTAAAGTAGATATCCAGTGAGATAACAAACAAACCGATCAGCAACCCGAAGGTCAACCCGATGTAATGGCTTGCCGGAAGATCGGCCATTTTCAACGACGGCAGTCCTGCAAAGAAATAGCCAAAAAGACCGCAGGATAGCACGAATAAGAGACGAATAATGAGAATCATAGTAAACACTCCTTCTTGGTAAGAAATAACTGAACCTGCTGAACCCGCCGAGGATCTTACCCCGCAACTCATTTGCGCCATCACACTCCGTCATGGCGTTTGAATGATTCGGGAAAGAGTCCCGGCGTCTTCATTGAAAATAAATGGATTAATGGTCATGATCATTAAAATATCCCCAGAAATTTCTTTCGCTTGCCTTCGCGTTTTAGAAGTTTCCAAGGATGCGTTTTGATCTCCTGAACAAACGCTTTCAATTCGTTATAGAGCTCATCTTGAGTCAACAGTTTTCCCGCCGTCCCTTCACCTTTTTCGATGCGCCCCAAAATGTCGGACAATGATTCGGACGATGAGCGAATGTTCTTGATCGCCACTTTAAAATCAGAATCCGACCCGCCCATGACCTGATTCATGGATTGAGTCAATGTGGACAAATTGACTAAAATATCATGGATCGCTTGCCGGGCTTCCTTATCTTGAAGAGCCTCGTGAATAACCTTGAGGCTCCCCGAAACTTGACTGGCAATCTCGTCTGCCTGTCGAATTAAGTTTTCCACTGGCACCGGCGCAACCCCTTCAATCATCGTATCAGGCGGAATTAAAGGCGCCTCTCCAACCTGCGGAGATATTTCGATATGCGGCTCACTCAAAATATGAGTCCCTTGAATTTTAAACGCATAATTTTCTCTGACTTCCACCCCCTTTTGAATAAATAATTTTACGCAGACCCGGGAAAGCTTGGCCTTTTCATCCCGCACGATGTCCACGCGACTGACCTCTCCGACCCTCACACCTGCAAGCCGAACGGGAGCTCCACGGTCCAAAATGCTGACGTAATCATACATTACGTTTAATGAATAACCGGACCGGAATAGATACACCCCGCTGACGAAGAAAATCAACACGGTGAGAATCAGCAGGCCGATCAGTACAAAAAAACCCACCACAGTTTCATTACGATCTTTTTTCATAAACAATCTTCCCAAATTTTTGGCAAATATTGTATCATTCTAACTCACCAAAAACAGCCTTTAAATTCCTACGTCTCTAAACCCAAATCTTTTAATGATAAGCTTTTAGTCCATTCTCACACGGAATTGGATTCTTCCTGAAGGGTAATCGGACCATGGGCCGAACCCGTGATGAATTGCCGGATCACGGGATTCGAGGTATTTTTAATCTCCTCAGGTGTCCCGATCCCGATAATACTGCCATCATAGAGCATGGCGATTCGATCACCGACTTTATAGGCGCTCGTCATATCATGCGTAACAACAACTGAGGTCACTTTCAACTGATTTTGCATATGCAAGATCAAATCATTAATAACGTCTGCGTTAATCGGGTCGAGACCTGTCGTAGGCTCATCGTACAAAATAATGTTTGGCTCATTACAAATCGCCCGCGCAAGCCCGACCCTCTTCTTCATCCCTCCGGATAGCTCGGAAGGCATCAGATCCTCTTTGCCCGAAAGCCCGACCAGTCCTAATTTCACACCGACTTTTTCACGAATTTCAGCTTCAAGCATATTCGTGTGTTCATACAATGAGAAACCGACGTTTTCACAAACGGTCAACGAATCAAAGAGGGCCGCACCTTGAAATAGCATACCGAGCTTTAAGCGGAACTGATCGAGCTCATTAAAATTCAACGAGAAGATGTCCGTACCGTCGATGATCACCGTCCCTTGATCCGGTTCCAATATCCCCATCATGTGTTTTAAAAGCACACTTTTCCCGCAGCCGGACCGTCCAATAATCACAAGGGTTTCCCCGTCGCGAATCCCTAGATCGACACCACGCAAAACGTGATTCGATCCAAACCATTTATGCAAACCTTTGATCTCAATCATATTAGAAAAAAAAGAATATGGCGGTAAAGAGGGCGTCGAAAGCGATGATCAAAACCAAGGCCGTTACGACCGCTAGCGTCGTCGCACGTCCGACCCCTTCTGCCCCGCCGGTTGTATTGAATCCGAAGTAACATCCGACGGTGGAAATGATGCCGCCGAAAAAGAATGCTTTGATTAGTCCGGTTATGACGTCCTTATACCGCAACACGTCAATTGTTCTTTTTATGTATTGATGAGAATTCATTCCTAATTTAAAAACGGAAATCACATAGCCTCCCAGCATACCGATAACATCCGCATAAATCACAAGGACGAACAGCATGAAAAAGCCTGCGATCACTCGCGGAACCACAAGGTATTGGACGGGATTAGTCGCAAGCGCTTTTAATGCGTCGATCTGTTCCGTCACTTTCATCGTCCCTAACTCCGCGGCAATCGAAGCGCCGACACGGCCTGCAACCACCATGGCCGTAAGAACAGGCCCTAATTCACGCACCGTCGACAAGGAAACCAGATCCGCCGTAAATTGCTGGGCACCGAACAACCGCAGTTGGTATGCGGATTGAAGCGAAAGGACAATTCCCGTAAAAAGGGCCGTGAGGAAAACAAGAGGTAACGACATCACACCGATTTTGTTCATCTGGTCCAAGGTCGCACGCCAACGAAGTTTGGTCGTGAACATCACCACGATCGCATCCTTAAACAACAGGGCCAAACCGCCCGTGTTATAAGCCAGAATCATGGATAAATTGCCTATCTTTGCCAGCCATCGGCGGACTGACACTAACCGTCTTACATTTTCGAAGTTTTTATGGATTTCCATTCCTGACAGCCCTCTCAAAACTTAAACTTTGGTCCCACGACAAGATATTTATCATCCTCTTTATCTTTATTGTCGGGAGCAATATTCTCGCTCGAATTCCCGCCGGCGCGCAAGGAAAATGTCGGTAACAGAGGTCTTCCCACTTCCACATCCCCCTCCCCTTGATTGGTATTGGCTTCCCATCCTTTCCAGATCACATATTTGTCCGGTTTGCGTATTTCCACCCCGTGAAACATATTCGCCAAAGACATATCGATCGCGCCTTCCAAACTAAAAGTCGTCCGCCCCTTTAAAATTTTGGAGTCATAAAGTCTCAAATAGGGGGCGATACCTCGTAGCTGAATATAACCTCGATCATATTCCAACCGCCCCAAAATCCCATTGCGGATCGTGAAATGGCCGACCACCTCCGGATGATTCAACGGACCATCCAATTTCAACTTCCCCTCCAAAATGCCTCCCAACGCTTTGGGTAAGGGCTTGCTTGCAAATGTTTGCACATTCCCCAAATCAAATCCATTGACGTTCAGCATGAACTTTGATTCGAAAGGCTGTTTTCGAAACGAAACGGTCCCTAGCATATTGAACACATTTCCCCATGAACCGTTGAAGTTGCGAATGCCATCGGGCGTTATCTCAAATTCCCCTTTGAAATCATAAAACGGAATGTATTCGAGAATAAAATAATCCGTTGCGAAAGCCCCTTTGAATTTCCACACTTTTTTCTTCAGGGGTTTCCGGTAAGGCATCAGTCGGATCCTGGCCGAAGTCACCAAATCAACCCCATACAACTTCACATGGTTCAGATTCAAATTCATTTCGAAATCCAAGCCGTTCAGGTTGGAGACAATTGATACGGATTGCCGTTCCTTCTCAAATTTCAAACGGTAATCCCCGGATTTAAAATCGAACCATCCTTGTCCGTCATAGTCATCATTCACACGAAGGGCGTCAAAAACATAACGCATATCTTCCTGACGCACCTTCCCGTCAAAGATGAAATCCGGCTGACCTTTGACATAAATTTCCCCATGCATGCTTTGGCTGGCTAAATCAGCCCGAAAATTACCCCGAACCGACGGTTTCCGTTCGCCCACCTGCCAATGCAACGTCAGCGCAGGTGACTGAACCAGACGTTCAAGACTCCCCCGGATCTCGACATCCCAACCATGAATCACAGCTTGGATCTCATCAAAAAAGAAATTGTCGTTGACCCATCGCATCTTGCCGACCAACGTCTCGAGCGGAATCGGGATCTTTGAACCGAAATCGACTGAATGCAAATCCAAGCGAAGGTCGTGCGTTTTCTGAATTAGGTCGACATCGCCTTGAACGTCAACTTCCCCGTTCGCGAAGCCGCTCACATAGGCATGAAAATCCAACCGGAGTTTGCCAACGCCATAAGGTTTAAAAGACCCGCGAACTCCTCGCAGTTCCAACACCGCCTGCAAATTCGGAATCTCATACCGGATAAAACCATTGTCCATCTCCAAGCCCGCAATACTGGCGTCCCCCTGTCCCAGACTCAACCGATCAAGAATCCCGTAAGGAAAACCTTCTCCGGGGATAGCAATCTCTGGAGCGTCAAGCACAACCGAAGACGGCATTTTGATATTGCGGGTGAGAAGTTGCCAAAGGTTATAATGGAACACGACTTTTTGGATACGGACACGGTAGGGAGATGGTTTCAGCGTGTCGGGTTCCACATCGAGATCGGTAAATGCGACCTCATTGAAAAAGCTCGCTTGAACACTTCGGATGTGAACTTTGGCTTTGAAAGCCTCGCCGATCTTGCTTTCAGCAAAGCTCTTAAAATCCGCCCGTGCCACATGTGCGTTAAAAACAAAATGCAAAATCGCAAAAATGACAACGACACAAAGACCAAAACTTAATAGGGCTAAGCGAAAATATCCCCAGCGATGATTCCGCTTCGCGTCAGGATGATTTTTCAAATTGGATCACCTCGCCGCGCAGTTCGGCTTGGATCTTATCACCTTCTTGGAACTTGCCTGACAGGATCTCCTCGGCTAGCACATTTTCGATGTAACGCTGAATCGTCCGCTTGAGCGGCCTGGCCCCAAAAACGGGATCATAACCTTTGTCGATCAGAAACTTAACGGCTTCCGGCGAAAGGATCAATTCCATCTTCTTATCCTTCAATCTATCCTTGACCTCTTTGAGTTCAATCTCAATGATTTGCTCCAAATCCTGCCGACTCAACGTATGATAGACGATGATGTCATCGACCCGGTTCAAAAATTCGGGCCGAAAAACCTTTTTGACTTCATCCAAAAGTTTCTGTTTCATTGAGTCGTAATTCATGTCCTCCTGTTGAGGCTTGAATCCCAAATCGCCTTGTCGCCGGATCAAATCCGCTCCGACATTCGAGGTCATAATCATAACCGTATTCCTAAAATCCACTTTCCGGCCGAAGGAATCCGTCAATCGTCCTTCTTCCATCAACTGCAATAAGATATTGAACACATCCGGATGGGCCTTCTCGATCTCATCCAAAAGCACCACCGAATAAGGACGCCGGCGAACTTTCTCCGTAAGCTGTCCGCCTTCTTCATAGCCGACATATCCGGGAGGAGCGCCCACCAGACGGGAGACATTAAATTTTTCGCCATATTCCGAGCAATCGATTGTCACCATGGCATCCTCATCGCCGAACATGAAGTCGGCCAGCGCTCTTGCCAGGAGGGTCTTACCGACACCGGTGGGCCCAAGAAAGATAAATGCCCCAATCGGCCGTCTTGGATTACGCAAACCGGATCTCGAACGCCGCACCGCATGAGCAATCGCGCGAATCGCTTCATCTTGACCGACCACCCGTCTGTGCAGTTCTTCTTCCATGCGCAAGAGACGGTTGGTTTCTTTTTCCTCAATGCGCGATACCGGCACACCGGTCCACTTCGCAACAATGTACGCAATATCTTCCTCCGTTACCTGGACTTCAACCTCCGACTTGGACTCTTTCCACCCCTTTTTAACACGCGCCAATTCTTCTTTGGCCTTGCGTTCTTCGTCCCGCAATTTAGCGGCCTTCTCAAAATCCTGCGCTTTGATCGAAGCTTCCTTTTCTCTTTTGAAAGATTCGATATCGGCTTCCAATTTTTTAAGCTCTTTCGGCAATGTCGTTACCGACAGTCGTGCGCGAGAAGCCGCTTCGTCGATCAAGTCAATGGCCTTATCTGGCAAAAACCTTCCGGTAATGTACCGATCAGAAAGTTTTGACGCCGCCTCCAAGGCTTCATCGGCAATCTTCACGCGGTGATGCGCCTCATACTTGTCACGAAGCCCTTTAAGAATTTGAATCGTCTCATCGACAGACGGCGGATCCACAACCACCGTTTGAAAACGGCGCGCCAAGGCTGCGTCTTTTTCAATATATTTACGATACTCGTCCAGAGTTGTCGCTCCGATGCACTGGATTTCACCGCGAGAGAGCGCCGGTTTTAAAATATTGGATGCGTCAATCGCGCCTTCGGCGCCGCCGGCCCCGACCAGAGTGTGCAATTCGTCGATAAAGATCATCACGTTTTCGCTGCGGCGGATCTCATCCATCACCGCTTTAATGCGTTCTTCAAATTGGCCTCGATATTTCGTTCCGGCAACCATCAGCGCCAAATCGAGCACGACAATCCTCTTGTCGATAAGAATTTCGGGGACATCTCCGGCAACGATTTTCTGGGCCAGGCCTTCTACAATCGCCGTTTTGCCCACGCCGGCCTCTCCCAGCAATACGGGATTATTTTTAGTCCGCCGCGCAAGGATCTGGATGACCCGTTCGATCTCGTCCACACGATCGACGACAGGATCCAGCTTCCCTTCACGCGCAAGATGCGAAAGATCACGGCCAAACGAATCCAACGCCGGAGTTTTCGTCTTGCCCTTTGCCGTACCGGTCGGCGCAGACCCCATGCCACCGGCCGAAGGAGCCGATGAACCAAGAAGCTTGATGACTTCCGTACGGACTTTATTAAGATCGAGCCCGACATTCATCAGAACGTGACTGGCAACACCTTCACCTTCTTTGATCAATCCCAGCAAGAGATGCTCGGTGCCGATATAGTTATGCCCCAAGCGCCGTGCCTCATCCATGGCCAGCTCAATCACTTTTTTCGCTTTGGGCGTGAACGGAATATCGCCGGAGACGATCGTGCTCGGGCCGAACTGAACAAGCTTTTCGACCTCAAGCCGGATCGTGTCGAGCGACAAACCCAGGTTCTGCAACACCGCAGCCGCAACGCTTTCGCCTTCCTTGATCAGACCGAGTAAAATGTGCTCGGTGCCGATATAATCATGGTTAAAACGCTTTGCTTCCTCTTTTGCCAAAATAATAACTTTCCTCGCTCTTTCCGTAAAACGATCAAACATTTTTCCTCCCGATCTCGATGATCAACGGTTTTTAAATAGAAACTTTGACTAAACGTTCACGAATAAGTTCTGCCCGCCGGACATCCCGTTCCCCGGCGCTTAAAATCTTATTGGCCAATTTTTGAAGATGGGCCGGTTGGATCAACAAGAAAAGCGAATTCAGGTCCTGAATCGTCAAATCCGATTTTACCAACCCTCCATGGATTCCAATCTGAACCAGCGATAACAGCTGCGTCGCTTCCTGGGATGAAATGACTCTCGCTGACTTTAAAACACCCAAGGACCGCCAAAACTGATCTTCGTATTTTGCTTTGCGTTTATCGCGCAGATATTGCCGCGCCTCTTTTTCATGTTCAACGACTTGGCGGATCACGCATTCAAGGTTATCAATAATTTCTTCTTCTTGCTGCCCCAGGGTAATTTGATTCGAAAACTGAAACAAATTTCCGGTGGCCTGCGTCCCTTCACCGTAGAGACCTCGCACCGCCAAATTCAGCTTCGCCAGAGCCTGTAAAACTTTCTGAACCTGCTTGGTCAACACAAGTCCCGGCAAATGGACCATGCAAGACGCACGCAATCCCGACCCCACGTTGGTCGGACACGCCGTGAGATAGCCCAACGTCGCGCTAAAAGAATAATTCAGGTTTTTTTCGAGTTCATCGTCAATCCCGCTTGCAATGCGCCAGGCCTCCAGCAAATTAAATCCGGACTGAAAAATCTGCAACCTCAAATGATCTTCTTCGATGACCATCAGGCTCACAACCTCATTGGAACTGATGGCCACAGCCCGGTCCCCTTCTTCCTCCGCATGTTCCCGGCTGACTAAATGCCGTTCAACGAGAAATTGCCGGTCCAAATCGGTCAGGTCGTTGTATCGAAGATAAAAGGCATCTTTCATTCGTTCACTTTTTGCAACGGCACTTTGCACAACGCCAACCAATTCTTTGCGCTGCGCCTCTTTGATCTTTTGCAAAAAAGGATAACCGGCAATGTTCCTTGCAAGTCGAATGCGGGAACTGACGACAATATCGCTTGCGGGACCCGTCGCACGTAACCACTCCGCGGGCTGATGCACAAACTCATCCACATTATTCATTCTTGGCCTTTTTACTCTTTTTCATCGCATCGTGAATTTGTTTGATCTCGTCACGCAATCTGGCGGCTTCCTCGAATTCTTCGGACTGCACACACTTCCGCAGTCGGTCCTGCAACAGCCTCAAATCGTGGGACGTCCTGACATCGCGGGAAATCTTTGACGGCTTTTTCCCCACATGATGGCTCGCCCGCTGAACACGTTTGATCAAGGGAACCAAAACTTTCGCAAAAGAGGTGTAGCATCCGGCACACCCTAAACGTCCCGTCTTGGTAAACTCCGTATAGGCCATTCCGCATTCGGAACACCGCAAAGCACCTTCTTTCGGTTCCCCCACAACCACGGCCTTGTCAAAATCAGCCAGATTGGCCAGCAGATCCCCGAAATTAAAATGGGTTTTGAAATCCGTGCCCTTTTCCTGCGCACAAGTCTCGCACAGGTGGATCTCGATCATTTGGCTGTTGATAATCTCAGTCAAATGGATCGTCGCTTCATTGACACCACAAATATTGCAGTTCATGCATTCTCCGACATCAATTGATTTGATATTTCACACCATCTTGCCGGGTCAAGGCATGAAAGGCCTTCAGTAAAACACCGGTCACTTTGCCGGGTTTCCCTGCCCCGATCGTACGTCCGTCGATATTGACCACCGGAATGACCTCGGCGGCCGTACCCGTCAAAAAAACTTCGTCGGCGTTAAACAAATCATGGCGCGTCAAAATCCTCTCCTCAACCGCAATCTTTTTATCACGCGCGATTTCGATGATCGCCTGGCGTGTGATGCCTTTGAGCGCCCCTAAATAAACCGGCGGAGTCAAAAGCAGCGGCACGCCCTGAGTCCCGTTCTGATTTTTGACCATAAAAATATTATCCCCGGTGCATTCGGCCACATAACCTTGATGATTAAGCAAAAGCGCCTCTTTGCATCCCGCATTCTTCCCCTCAATTTTCGCAAGGATGTTGTTCAGGTAATTGAGACTCTTGATCGACGGATTCACCGCCTCGGGCAAATTCCGGACGGTTGGAACCGTCACAATCTTAAGACCTTTCTGATAAAGAGAATCCGGGTACAACGTGATTTTATCGGTGATGATGAAAACCGTCGGTCGTCTGCACAGGGCCGGATCCAAGCCCAAATCTCCGACTCCGCGCGTGACCACCACTCGAATGTAGGAATCCCGAAACTGATTCTTCCGCAATGTTTCGATAATAGCTTCTTCCATTTCTTTTTTTGTCATCGGCATTTTAAGCAGAATCGTATGTGCGGATTCCCAAAGGCGGTCGAGATGCTCCCGCAGTTTGAAGACCAGACACTGATACACTCGGATGCCTTCAAAAACACCGTCTCCGTAGAGCAAACCATGATCAAAAACAGATATTTTTGCTTCGTTTTTCGGATACCATTTGCCATTCAAATAAACTACCGGTTCCATAGTGTTTCTCCCTTTGAATCGAAATTAAGATTGCAGTTTGAATCGTTTATTTGTTGATTTGCTCGATCTGGACTTCTCCGCGATTTTCACGCAGCAGCATACCGTCATGCAGACGTAGTATCCGCGGATAATTCCACGCCCATGACTCGTCATGCGTCACAATCAAAAAGGCCTGCCCTTCCTGGCGGTTCAACTGATTCAGTAATTCGTAAATCGATTCGGCCGTTTCCTCATCCAAATTCCCGGTCGGCTCATCGCATAGCACCAAAGACGGTTTGTTCATCAGCGCGCGCGCGATGGCGGCTCGTTGCTGCTCGCCTCCCGACAGTTCCGAAGGATAATGGCTTTGGCGACTCAGAAGCTTTACGCGTTTGAGAACCTCCGTCGCCCATTTTCTATCCGGCCGGCCGGCGATCATCGACGGCAACAGGACATTTTCATAAAGCGTCAACTCCGGAAGCAAATGATAAAATTGAAAGATAAAACCAATGCGCAAATTTCTCAGACGCGCCAATTCATTCTCCTGCATCCGCGAGATATCTTCACCTTCAAAGAAAATTTTTCCGGCACTCGGACGATCCAGACCTCCCAGCAAATGCAGCAGTGTGGACTTCCCCGAACCGGATCTCCCGACAATAAACGTCATCTCACCCGGATAGATTTCGAGATGAATGTTCTTCAAAACTGCGAGCTGTCCCGTCGGAATCTCGTACTCCTTTTTGAGATGATAGGCTTCGAGAATCGGTGTTGATTTCACATTACTCATAGCGTAAGGCCTCCACCGGTTCCAAATTGGATGCGCGATGTGCCGGATAAAATCCGGCGAAGATCGAAGCCAAAATCGCAAATCCGATAATCAAAATAACATCCGGGGCGCGGACCTCCACGGGGATCCGGTCGAAGTAGTAAATATCGCTCGGAAACACCTCCAAGCCCGTCGTTCTCTTGATAAAATCAGCGAATGGATTCAGATTAAACGCCAAAAGGAGACCGGTCACCGCGCCGATCATGACGCCTAAAAATCCGACGCTCAAACCTTCGCAAACAAAAATTTTACGAATACTTGCACGTGTCGCACCCAAGGCTCTTAAAATTCCGATATCTTTGATTTTTTCCATCACCACCATAATCAGGGTGGACACAATATTAAAAGCCGCCACGAGAATAATGAGTGCCAGCAAAATCGTCATCACCGACTTTTCGACTTTTAATGCCCTGAAAAAATTCTCGTTCAGATCGTACCAGGATCGAATAATATAAGCCGATGAAAATTCACCGGCCACAAACGGCTTCCATTTCTGAGCGTCATCCACGTTGCTAAAGCGAATACTGATACCGGTGACCCGCCCACCGAGGTGATAAACCGATTGCGCCTGAGGAACATTGATCAATGCCAGCCCCGAATCGAATTCGCTCATCCCCAACCTGAAAATGCCCCGGACAATAAACTGCCGGTTCTCGACCCCTTTCGTCAGCGACACCCCGGATTCCCCCTGAAATGGAGAAATCAAGGTGACGGAATCCCCAACCCGTACCCGCAGCATCGAGGCCAAGCCTTCTCCGATCAGGACCCCGCCATAGGAGATTTTTTTTGTCTTCTTGAAGAAAAGCCAATGCCGTTTGGTGACCGTTTGAACCAAATCGTCCAAATTGATTTCACCGGAACTGATATGATTCGAATAAAACTTCATATCTTCATGTCTCGGATCAATCCCCTTGACGACGACACCCGTCGCGTTCATCTCGGATTTCAAAATCGCCTGTCCTTCGATGAAAGGAGCTAGTGTTTTGACATGCGGAAGACCGAGGGCCCGTATTTTATCCATGTCTTCCTGGGGCTTATCGATTCCGCCGACTTTTTCGATCCTCAAGTGCGGTTGCACATTCACGATTTTTTCTTTAAGCTCCCGGTCGAAACCGCTCATCACACCCAACACCACAATCAACGCCATCACGCCGACCCCCACCCCCATCACCGAAATGAGAGAGATCAGCGAAATAAAACCCGTACTGTGTCTGCGCGTCAAATGTTTCCATGCGATAAACCATTCAAACTTCATTCCGGATTCTCCGTCCCTTGATTCAATGGATCGGCATGGTTCGCCTCATCCGTTTTATGCGGTTTGAGCTGCGGAAATAAAATGACATCCCGTATCGATTGCTGATTCGTCAGAAGCATCACCAGCCGGTCAATCCCGATACCGAGACCTCCCGCGGAGGGCATCCCATATTCCAGCGCCATCAAGAAATCCTCATCAATGACTTTGTGTTCACCGATCATTTCCTTTTGACTCATCAAACGCTCACGCTGCACCGCGGCGTCATTCAGCTCCGAAAACGCATTGGCCACTTCCATGCCCGCGATAAAAAGCTCAAATCGATAACACAGGGCCGGATCATCTTCCCGGGCTTTCGCCAGAGGGGTCATGATCGTCGGATAATCGACCACGAAAACCGGGTCCCAGAGATCCCCCTCAACGGCCTTCTCGAAAATGTCGTTGAGAACGTCCACGTCTTCGATTTCAGGCCCGACATCGACCCCGAGTTTTCTTCCCGCCTCACGCAAATCGGTCTTCCGGAGATCAATGCCCGTCTTTTCCTGAATGCTCCCGTAAAACGAAATCCGCTTCCAAGGCGTTGAGAAATTGATCGTCTTATCCTGATAAGGGATCACGTCTTTGCTATGGAGATCTCGAACCAATGAGGGAATCAACGTTTCCGTTATTTCCATCATGTCTGTATAATCGGCATAAGCCTGATAAAGTTCAAGCATGGTAAATTCCGGGTTATGCCGTGTCGAGATGCCCTCGTTTCTGAAATTCCGGTTGATCTCATAAACTTTTTCAAATCCGCCGACAAGCAAACGTTTGAGATAAAGCTCAGGCGCCACGCGCAAATAGAGATCCACATGAAGGGAATTGTGATGTGTGACAAAGGGCTTTGCCCTTGCCCCGCCCGGAATCGGCTGCATCATGGGCGTTTCGACTTCCATAAAG
>JAQTOZ010000046.1 GCA_028713205.1 Candidatus Omnitrophota bacterium | reverse complement strand
CTTGGCGAATCCTCCCGAACTTTCCGAAGCGCCGGTCCCGAGAATCAGCCAGACATTGATGACGCGTTATACCGTGAAGCATTTTGCGACGCTGGATTGCGGCCGCGGGTGCCCTTTTAAGTGCAGTTTTTGTACGGTCATCAATGTCCAAGGGCGTCGCATGCGCTATCGCAGTGTGGACGCTGTGATCAACTTGATCCGGCAAAATTATCAGCGGCATAAGATTTCCTTTTACTTTTTTACCGATGACAATTTTTGCCGCAATAAAAACTGGGAAGACCTCCTGGACGCTTTTATCAAATTGCGCGAGGTTGAGAAGATCCCGTTGCTTTTTATGATCCAAGTTGATACCCGGTCCCATCTCATTCCGAATTTTGTTGAGAAAGCCGCGCGTGCCGGATGCGAGCAGGTCTTTATCGGGATGGAAAGCTTGAATGAAGAGAACCTGAAGGCCGTCGAAAAGACACAGAATAACACCGACGAGTTCAAGCGATTGATCGAGGCCTATCACAAGGCTGAGATCGTCACGCACTTGGCGTACATTATCGGGTTCCCTTTCGACAGCGTTGAATCCGTGCGAAAAGACATGCAACGCCTGCGAAACGATTTAGGGGCTCAGCAAGCGTCGTTTTTTATGCTGACTCCTTTGCCGGGTTCCATGGATTACGTTGATATGGTTAAAAAGGGGATTCCTGTCGATGCGGATCTCAACAATTACGATTCTTTTCACGAGACCTTCCGCCATGGCCGGATGAAACCCGGTGAATGGTTGGGCGTTTATAAAGAGGCGTGGACCCAATTTTATAGCGTCGAAAACATGAAGGCCATTTTGAAAAATACCACCCCTAGAAAATACTGGGGCGTCTTCATGAACTTTATTTGGTATAAGAATTCATTTCAGGTGGAAGAAGGACATCCGATGGTGCATGGGTTGGTCCGGTTAAGGAATCGCTTCGAGCGTCGTCCCGGATATCCCATTGAGGGGCGTTGGATTTATTTTAAGCGCCGCGTCAGAGAATTATCTAAAATGCTTTCCGGATGGATCAAACTGGCGCTTGAAATGGAAGAGGTTTGGCTTGCGACGAGACGTCGGACACCTTTAGAAGAACGAGTCGTTTTTGAGATGGACCGGTTTCAAAAGCGGGCCCAGGGCTGGCGCAATCTCCGTTTGCCGGAAGTGATGGTGCTTTACCGCCGGGCCGCAATTTTTGTGCAGGAAAGATATAAGGGAAGCAACTTCCCTCCGATTCGCGTTCCGTCCGCATTTCAGCTTTGGTTAAACAAATGGAATGTGTTCGCCGATTCGTTGATGTTTACCCGCAAACCGATCAATCAGTTTTGGCGGAAGACTTGGGAGAAATTCAAACAAGGGCGAGTTCACCAAATCAACTATTTGCGTTTATTGTTCACAGGTTTGCGCGAGAGCGTGATCTTTAGCCGATTTATTTTAGCCATAATCAATTACATCAAACCTATCGTTCCTGCGCGCCGCTAGGTTATCATTCAGCCATACAAAGCAAAGAACGAACGCGATGTGACACGGTGAAAGTTTATCTCGTCAATCCCGCATTCAATCCAACGATTTGGTCCTTCGACGGCCTCCAGCCTTTTTCGGGGACATATTTTTCCACGACACCCATAGGGCTTGCGACGGTTGCGGCTTTGACACCGCCTTCTTGGGACGTTGAGATCGTCGATGAAAACGTTGAGTCCATCAATTTCGATATCCAAGCGGATGTGATCGGGATTACCTCGTTTAATGTGCAATACCAGCGGGCATTGGAAGTCGCAGCCAAATTCAAAGCCCGGGGCAAGTTTGTCGTTTTTGGAGGGCCCTACTGCAGCCTTTTCCCCGAGGCGTTTGAGGGAAAAGGGGATTGCAGGATTTCAGGCGAAGCCGAAGAAATTTGGCCTGAGTTTCTGCGCGATTTCGAAAAGGGGACATGGCGCGAATTTTATAGTACTTCCGGACAACGGGTTTCGCTCGATAAAAGTCCGGTCCCGCGTTACGATTTGATTCGTGGGGATAAGTACAATATGTTTTGTCTCCAAACAAGCCGCGGTTGCCCCTATCAATGCGAGTTTTGCGATATCATTATCACGGATGGCCGCATTCCTCGCACCAAGACGGTTGAGCAGATTATCGCTGAAGTCAATCACTGCGTTGCTCAGGGGGCTCACTACATTCTCTTTGGGGACGCCAATTTCATCGGGAACTTGCCTTTTGCGCGCAAACTTTTAAAAGCGCTCGTCGAATATTCCGAAAACAACAATTACCCGGTTGAGTTCTGTTGTGAACTTACAATCAATGTGGCCCATCATCCGGATCTCTTGGAGCTCCTCCAGGCGGCGAATTTTTACAGCCTTTTCATCGGGCTTGAGTCGCCCCGCCGCGAAAGTTTGCTGGAAGCGAATAAAAGTCAAAATACCCGGAACGATGTTGCCCGGGACATCGAGAGAATTCACGCGCATCATATTTCCGTATGTGCGGGGATGATCGTCGGTTTCGATTCCGACGACCAGTTTATTTTTAAGGAGCAATTCGATTTTCTTAAGGAATTGGGAATCCCCTTTACGACTTGCGGGACATTGATGGCGCTGCCGAAAACGCCGCTTCTGAAGCGACTTGAGGCGGAAGGACGTATGCTGAGTCTGGAATGGACCAAGATGAACGGTCATGGCGCGGCCGACTGTAATTTTATTCCGAAGAACATGACCTTTGAACAGTTGCAGCAGGGCTACAATTGGCTGAGCCGTTGCCTTTACCGCTACGACAGCTATCGCGACCGAATCGTAACGATGCTCAGGCGCTATCGAAACCAAAACAAAGAACATAAACGCGCCCAACTTGATTTCAAGTTCTTATACCAATTAGGCAAAGTGTTGGGGTATTACCTTTTGACGTTGGATTTCCCGAGAATGCGATTTTTCTTATCCGCTTTCTGGCGTACGGCGACCGGAGGACCTTTTTCAGTCGGAAAATGGCTTGAATTTTTCCGCTGGATTGCCACTTACCGGGCTTTTCGAAAATACGTCATCGAAACTCAAGGCGTTCCGGAGGCGATGGATCCCGACCATCCTCCCTTTGAAGGAATGCCGGTCAAGCAGCCTCAAGTTGTTCCACAAGGGAACACCCGCATTGTTCTTGAAGAAACAGTTTCTCTTTAGCGATTTTCCCCTTTTTCCTTTTGCGCGTTTCAGCAGCGGCGCCATTGACTCGGTTCACCGGTTATAACTTGCTAGAAGAAGTTTTCTGTTGCGCTGTATTACGGAGCGCCATAGAATACCGCTGGTTTTTCAAGAGGCAAGTCCCTATACAGTTTTGCCCGTTATTGGCGATAGTATAGGCATGTCTGAGTTGGGTGCGAAAAGCCCAATGCTGGAATGTGAAGATCTTCAATCTGTCACTTAGATTTAAGGGAGGATAATAACTATGAAGAAAGTCCTGAGTCTCTTGATCATCTTCTTTTTGGCCGTGACGCCGACCATCGCTTTTGCGGCAAGTCCATGGACGGAAAAGGCAACCTATGGAGATCGAGTCGCCGGCAAACTCGAATTCGGTTTGAAGAACGTTCTGTTGGGCTGGGTCGATCTTTTTTATGAACCCAACCAGGCGTTGAGCGAAGGAAAAAATTTGTGGGGTGGATTGGGAAAAGGGCTGACAGATCTGGTCATGAATGAAGTCGGCGGTGCCGTTCAGCTTGTGACTTTTATGATTCCCGTGGATCTTCCGCTTCCTGACGATGGAGTGAGTTTTGAAGAGAAAGGTTCTTCGGCAGCGAAGAAATAACGCAATTCGATTTAGGTTTCTATGCTTTTCAACACGTAGGGGCGTTCAGGTCGGCGCCCCTATGCTGTTTTAACCCTTCAAAGGAATGAAACGTATGGTGAGAAAGATTCGCGATCCTTGGGATATTGTCCACAAAGACATGACGGAAGAGGGGATCCGCCGGTCCTTCAGTTCCAATTTGCACTATGCTTTGGCCAAGGACCGCTATACCGCGACTCCGCATGATGATTTTTTGGCGGTGGCCATCGCAATTCGCGACAGAATTATTGAGCGATGGATTTTGACCCAGCAGCATTATCATAAAAAAAACCTCAAAAGAGTCTATTACCTTTCGCTGGAATTTCTGATCGGCCGTCTCCTCGGGAACAATATCATCAACCTCAATTTATGGGATGAAACCAAACAAGCGATGGCAGAATACGGAATTGATTTGGAAGGTCTTAGAGATTTGGAGCTTGATGCCGGTCTCGGGAACGGCGGTTTGGGACGTTTGGCGGCGTGTTTCCTGGATTCGATGGCGACCTTGGGGATCCCCGCGCATGGTTACGGCATTCGTTATGATTACGGGATTTTTAACCAGAAGATTGTGAACGGATGTCAGGTGGAAACTCCCGACGAATGGTTGAAGTTCGGAAATCCCTGGGAATTTGCGAGACCGGAATATGCGCAGCATGTCAAGTTTTACGGCGATACCTATATGTATCACGATAAAGAAGGCAAGCTCCGGGTGGTGTGGCACAATACCGAAGATGTGATCGCGATGCCGTATGATATTCCGATTACGGGGTACAAGAATAATGTAGTCAATACGCTCCGGTTGTGGTCGGCGCGCGGTTCCGAAGAATTTGATTTGGAATATTTCAATCACGGCGATTATGAAATGGCCGTTTTCAATAAGATGTTTTCGGAAAATATCTCGCGCGTTCTCTACCCCAACGATGCGACTTCGATGGGCCGGGAATTGCGTTTGAAACAGGAATATTTTTTTACCGCGGCCTCGATTGCCGATATTATCCGGCGGTTTCGCTCTGAAAATTCCGATTTTAAGACGTTTCACAATCAGGCGGTCATCCAGCTCAATGACACCCACCCCTCTCTGGCGATCGTCGAGTTTCTGCGGATCCTCATCGATGAAGATCGCATGGATTGGGATTCGGCCTGGGAAATCACGGTCAAGACATTTGCCTATACCAATCATACCGTGATGCCCGAGGCGTTGGAATGCTGGCCTGTCCCGATATTTGAAAAGCTTTTGCCGCGTCATATCCAGCTGATTTATGAAATTAATGCGCGCTTCCTGCGGGAAGTGGCCAATCAATATCCCGGCGACATCGAGCGGCTGAGGAGAATGTCGATCATCGAAGAGGGCTATCCGAAAAAAGTCCGCATGGGGCATTTGGCGATCGTGGGGACCCATTCCGTCAACGGTGTCTCGGAGCTTCACTCGACGCTTTTGAAACAGCAACTCTTCAAGGATTTCTATGAATTTTGCCCTGAAAAATTCAATAATAAGACCAACGGGATTACCCAGCGGCGCTGGTTGCTTAAAGCCAACAAGCCTTTATCCAACCTGATTACCGAGTCGATCGGTGAAAAATGGGCCATCAACCTTTACGAGTTGGAGAAACTCCTGCCTTTGAAGGATGACCGGGGGTTTGTCGAGCGGTGGCAAAACGCGAAGAAGGCCAATAAAGAGCACTTTGCGAATTACATTCAGCAGACCATGGGCATCAAATTGAATCTGGAATCCATGTTTGATGTTCAGGTGAAGAGGATCCACGAATACAAGCGCCAGCTTTTGTTTGCCCTCTTTGTGATTTCGCAATATCTGAGATTTAAGGAGAATCCCAACGATTCGCTTCTGCCGCGGACATTCTTTTTCGGGGGAAAAGCGGCACCGGGATATTTTATGGCGAAATTGATCATCCGGTTTATTACCAGTATCGCGCACGTCGTCAATAGCGACAAGTCCGTGAGAGACAAAATCAAGGTGGTTTTTTTGGAAAACTATCGCGTGTCCTTGGCCGAAAAGGTTTTTCCTGCCAGCGATCTTTCGGAGCAGATCTCGACGGCAGGGACCGAGGCCTCGGGTACGGGCTGCATGAAATTTATGGTCAATGGCGCTCTGACGATCGGGACCCATGACGGTGCCACGATCGAAATGGCCGATGCGGTGGGCCTCGAAAATATTTTCATGTTCGGCTTGAAAGCCGGCGAGGTGGTCCAGCTGAAGACACAAGGCTATGATCCGAAGCAGTTCATCCAACGGAGCCCGGTTCTCAAAGTCATTTTGCGCATGATCCAGAATAATTTCTTTTCTCCCAGCGATCCCGGGCTTTTTGATCCCTTGTTCGGGAACTTGTCCCAGCACGATCCTTTTTTGGTTTGCGCCGATTTCGACGCTTACTGTAAGATGCAAGACATCATTTCCAAAAATTACCGGGATTACAACGATTGGACCCGCAAAGCGATCGTCAACGTGGCGAAGTCCGGAAGATTTTCAAGCGACCGGACGATTATCGAATATGCGCGGGAGATTTGGGACATCCCCTATCAGCTGCCGGCCTAAGCCCTTTTGATCCGGACGCGTGACACCGGTTTTCAGAAAGTTCTCCGCAACATTTCTTGGATTTTGGCAGACAAACCTGTAAAATCATGACGTTTCAAGGGCGGCGTGCCGTTTTTATCGGATATGATTTTTTAAAGAGGTGAAAGAATGAATTTGGGTTCCTACGAAATATTTGAAAGAAAAGTCGTTATCCGGATCAAAAACCGTATTTGCGAGAATGCGGAAGATCTTTTGGCGAGCCGGTTGTTTAAGGACATGATCAAACGCGCTGTCGGGGAACTTCAAAAGCGCGGCTCGGTTTTGCTCAAAGTCTTCGGAAAGTCCGAAGTGGAAAAGGAAGACATCCAGCTCCTGATCCAGACTTTTCAATTTCTTGCCAAAATGCCGGGGGAGCATGTGCCGAACGTGGTCAAAGGTTCCCATGTCTTTTTTCAGGACACCCACCTTTTCAACAGTTTCGTGGAGCACCTCTACAACTACTGGCGCACGTATGACCGGTTCATCATCTGCGATTCGACGGGCGATGACCTGGACAAAAGGCCTTACCGGACGTTCAACGATACAGTCGAAAATCTGACTCAGCTGATACGCAGTGTCTACCGGGACATTTGCGAGAACATCACCAACCATTCCCTCCGGATTTACCGGCAGGTCAAGGCCGGCGCCGAAATCGCGACCATCTCCATTCCGGTGAATGTCCCGTTTCCGCCGACAGGTCCTTACAAGCAACTCAATCAGGTGCTGATGATCCGGCAGATCCTTTTGAATCCTCCCCTGATTTTGAATCCGCCTTCCAACAAGAGGACCGGAAGATTCGAGATCGTTCACAAGAATCCCATGGGGCTTTTCGATGTGCAGCCGGAAGAATGGCTTTGTTATCCCGCTCGTGTCGGGTCTTTGGTGATCCTGATTTATTTTCATAAGAAATATTTCGAACTCGGATTTTCACTCTGCAATTTGTTTGAAGTGGCGGATGACGAAGCCTTAAAAGAAAAACCGGACGCCATTTTTGCCTTTGGTGCCCCGCCCAAGTCGCTTGAAGATTTCGGTAAATTCCCGACCGTGATTTATGATGATGAGAAAAACGATCTTTTGATCGGCGCCGTCCCCGAGGACCAAGAGTTCGGCTATTTCGGTTATTTGAAAAAAATGGTACTGACGCTCCACAACATCAAGATGATGAAGAAAGGGCGTTTGCCCTTCCATGGGGCGCTTGTGAAAATCATGCTCAAGGGGCGTGGGGAGGCCACGATTTTGATGGCGGGCGATACGGGCGCAGGCAAGTCCGAGACCCTGGAGGCCTTGCGTGTTTTCGGTGAAAACGAGATCCAGGATTTGATTATTATCGCCGATGACATGGGGTCTTTGGAAATCAATGACCGCGGGGAGATTATCGGCTACGGTACCGAGACCGGGGCGTTCCTGAGGTTGGATGATTTGCGGCCGGGATATGCGCTCGGGCAAATTGACCGGGCGATCATCATGAGTCCCGGCAAAGTCAATGCGCGGATCGTCTTGCCGGTGACCACTTTTGAAAATGTGATCAAGGGACATCGCGTTCATGTCATCCTTTACGCGAATAATTATGAAGAAATCGATGATGAGCACCTCGTGATCGAGAGCTTTGCGTCGCCGGAACAGGCGATGGCCGTATTTCGGGAAGGGACCGTGATGAGTAAAGGGACCACGACGTCCACGGGGCTTGTGCATTCTTACTACGGTAATATTTTCGGACCAGCGCAATGTAAGGAGCTGCATGAGCCGCTTGCGCAAAGATTTTTCACGAAATTTTTCGAAAACAAACTCTTCGTGGGCCAGTTGAGGACGCGTTTGGGGATTGCGGGGATGGAAGTCAAAGGCCCCGAAGAAGCCGCCAGGGAACTCCTGAAAAAGCTGGCCTCCGTGGCTGAAAACAAATGATGGCTTACCTGGAATCTTCCGTGATATGGGAATTGGCGCTGGCTTTTGCGACTGCGGTGCTTTACCTCTTTTACGGAGAGAAAGTGATCCAAGGGAAGCGCACGGCGAGCTATGTGATTGTCCTTTTTTGTTTGTGGGCGGTCCTGGTTTTGTCTCCGAAGACAATTGCCCCGAACATGCTCCGCATTACGGGACTTTTCGTTCTCAGTGTCGCGGCGGGTGTCGTCTGTGCGGGGTTGGGCGTTCAGATTTTTAACGCCGTGAAAAAAGTGATTGCCGCGCGTTTGCGGTTCGATTCGTCTTTGCCGGAACCCTTTATGGAAATTTGCCGCGCCATGGAACTGTTGGCGGTCCGGCATATCGGCGCGTTGATTGTCGTGGAGAAGAAACAGCCCCTGGAGAGCCTGATTACCGGCAGTATCCCTTTTGATGCGCAAATCAAGGCTGAAATTTTAATTGCTTTATTCGCAACCACGTCACCCGTGCATGACGGAGCGATTATCGTTTCGGGCGGGAGGATTAAGAGAGTCAAATCCGTTTTGCCGCTTGCGACCACGTCGGCCATTCCCCTGGGGGTCGGTACGCGCCACCGTTCGGCGGTCGGCATTACGGAATATGCGGATGCGATCGCCTTGGTCGTGTCCGAGGAGCGCGGCGAAATGAGCATCGCCTACCAAGGTGCCTTGATCAAAGCCCCGTCACTCAAAGACCTTGTCAAAATGCTCCGCGCGGCGCTCAAAGGTAAAAAAATCAATCCGCCGCAAAAAAGCTCGTCCTGAACTATTCCGCCTCGGAACGCTGGTGCAGGCGTTCGCGTGCCAGTCCGGTGAAGTAACGAAACAGCCGTGTTTGCACGGGATCTTTCGGTTGGCGTTCGGGGTGCCACTGCACGGCGATCACACGATTCGGGCCTTCCAACGCTTCGGCAACACCGTCTTCGGCATAAGCCGTGACCCTGAGGGATTTCCCGGGTATCTTGACCGCCTGATGATGGTCGCTGATGACCATGAAAGATTTGTGCCGGAAAATTCTATGGCAAAGCGTTCCTTCCTGAATGTGGACTTTGTGTTTCACGGCCCGTTTACCTTGATGGGGATGGGCGCCTTTGACTTCGGATTTGATGTCCTGATGGAGTTTCCCGCCGTAAATGACGTTGAGCAGTTGCATGCCGTAACAAATGGCCAGTACGGGGATTTTCTTTTTCTGGGCAAATTGGTAAAGCGCCATGTCGAAATAGATCCGGCCGCGGCACATCGGCGCGACCTTTTCGCTTTGTTTTTCGCCGTAAAAGATGGGAGGAATATCGGCCCCGCCGATAATGACCAGCCCGTCGATGTGATCCATCAATTTTCTGTTGTCCCGGTCGAAATGATTCATCGGCAAAAGAACGGGCAACCCGCCCGCACGGACGATGGCACGGATGTAAGCATAATTGCAGACGAGTTCAAAATCGGAGTAGAAACGTTTGAGTTTTTGAACTTCGCAGGTGATTCCGATGATCGGTTTGCGGTGCTGCCTTTTTTTTCTCTTCGGCATTGTTGTCCCCCGGATTACCAGTCCGCTTCTTTGCGGCCTAACCACGTCCTCTGAACCGTCGGCAGCCGTACGCCCAGCCGCTGGGCAAAGCGCTCGAAAGAATTCCCATCCAGGAGTTCTTCGATGGCCACGGCATAGCGTTTCGCAAACCGGCGCTGCCAGGTCGGGCGATGCTTTTTTTGGCAGCGCAGGGCGGCCTTACGAATAACTTCGGCTTGATTCCATCCTTTTTTGAGATATTTAAAGAGACGGATGATTTCTTCGGGGATGTCCATTTGCCGTAATTCGTCTTCGTATTTGCGGAAGAAAAGATCGATGTAGTTGCGGACGCTCATGTTGTGATTGGTCCACACGAGTTTGGCTTTGACCCCGTGCCGGACGGATTGGTCGCGGACCTTGAGATAATTGATGTGCGTGGATTGATTCAGAAGGGGGCGGTGCTTTAACCACTGAAGTGTGACAGCATAGCAAACGCAAAGCGCGGCCACGATGTATTCCGGCAGAGAACTGTCCGGGACCCGCAGCTCCAGAGTCGGGCATTTCTTCTTGCCGCCGCGGTTATACGTCAGTTCGCGAAAGTGATGTTTATAAAGCGTTCCGCGTTTGGTCGTCCGGCAGTACTTCTCCGAGCCGCGCAACAGCCGGTTGGAGGCATGATGGGAAACTTTTTCGCGCCAGACCGGGGAATTGGCCGTCAAGGCAATGATGAAAGGGATGTGATCGTGCAGGTATCCGGCCAGCTCCTTGGCGTCTTCATAACACAGACCCTTTTTGCCGAGTGCCAGGTGGATGTGCGCCCCCGCGAACCGGTCGATCCACCCGCCGATGGGAAAGATGACGTAACGGCTGCTGCCGGAACGCTCCTCGCGAAATTCCGTGTATTTGCGCAGTCCGGTCTTTAAAAGGAAAAAGGCCTCCCGGATGGTCGTGAAGACTTTGCTGTTGTATTCGGAACCGATGCTCCAGTCGCGCGTGAAGCGCTCGCCCTTTTCAATCGTGGCCCGCCGGGGATAATGCAGGTCGCGGCAGATGCGATTTTCAGGGAGCTCGATCGTGTAGGATTCCAACTCGACACCCATCGTGATGAGCGGTCTGCGTGGTGTGGGGTGCATGATCATGGCCCCGGCTACTCCGCTTCCCCGGCTGTGTTTTGTTCAATCCCGTTGGAGCCGGCCGGTTTGAGGCCGACGACGCTGAAAAACAAATCAAAACTGGAAATGTCCCGGGTCTCTTTGCGAACTTCCTGAAAACGGTTGGAAAGAAAATAATGGGCCAGGGCCCTCACCAAAAAGGAAATCAGAAAAAGCATCAAGATCGGAGACCCGTTGATGGCGGGAAGGTTTTCTGCCAGGATGCCTCCGAGCCATGCACCGGTAAACAGCGCGATGCTGCTGATGAGGCTGAAATAGCCCAGGCAACGCACCCTTTTCTCGGGACTGACGGCGTCATAGATGAAATTAACGGCGCAAAAATTGAATCCTCCCCAGATGAATCCCGAAAAAAGTTCGATCACAATCAAATAAGGCAAATAATGCGAAAAGGTCCAAAAGAGCGGAATCAGAGGGACGAGGAGTCCCGTTGTCTTGAGTACTTTGGCGTTTCCGACCATATCGGCATGCTGGCCCCAGAGGGGATACGACAGGATGCCCGTGATGACGGGGGCCATTTGGATGACGGTATAGGCGAGATAGTTAAAATGCAGATCGCGCAGCATATAGACACTGAAAAAAGGAGCGGCGAGATTCGCGCCGAACAAAATCGCGGAAACATAGAAAACGAATTTGACAAAATTACTTTCGCGATAGCGGGCGATGAACCGGAAGAAGCCGAAGTTCGCTTCCGGTTTGTGCTCCAGGGGGAGGTCCGCCATTTTCGACATCAATTTTGCGGAGACCAACCGTGCGGCGGCGGCGATGAGGAAAAGCAGAAAGAAACTGAAATGCGTCGCCGTGTGTTTGAGCCCGTTAAGCCAAAGTCCCCCGAAAATCAAACTGACGATACCTGCCACGCCCGTGATTTGGGTGCGCCATCCGAAATATTTTCCGCGTTGCTCGGCGGGCAGATAGTCACTTGCCAGACTGCCCCAAACGGTCCCGATGAGGTTGCCGATCGTACGATAAATGACGATGAAGACGATCAGCCATCCGATGCTTAGTCTTAAGCGCACCAACGCCAGACACGCGATCGGGATGACGATGATGGCCTGCGTGATCGTCGCGCGCAATAAAAAGCGAAGGCGGCTGCCGATCAGAGCGACCAGCCGGGCGGCTATCAATTGCGCCACGGCCCCGATGATATGGGGAATGGCCACCAAAAGACCGATTTGATGCGGCGTGGCATCCAGCAAAAGTGCGAGCGGGATGACGTAATAATCAAGCATGGTGAGCATGACTTGTGCGGCGATGCCTTCTTTCCAGGAGACATCGAGGCTTTGTTGGATTTCTAAAGGCGCGCCGGTATTTTCAATGACCTTGAAGAACGGCATGTGAATATCAGTCCTTTTTACTCGATATAATACTAGGTTCTGTGATCCATTTCTGAGGGGATTGGTCCCAGGAAAACACCCGATAATACACAAAAAAAGGTTGCGTTGCCAGCGGTACCATTTCCGGGTGCAGGATTTGATTCAGCTTGCGGTCGCGAGTAGTCGGTCCCGAAAGTCCTTAAACCGTTTCAGGTGTTCGATCATGACCGGTTTTTTGCGGGGGTCCCGCAGAATGTAGGCGGGGTGGTAAAGCACCATAAACCGGATGCCGGGGAAATCCGGGTGCTCGAAAAATTTGCCGGTCGTGTTCGCCATCGAAAATTCTTTTTTGCCGGGAATGATGTGCTTGAGGGCCACCGCGCCCAAAAGGATGATGAATTTCGGAGCGACAAGCTCGATCTGTTTTTTGAGAAAGGGATTGCAGGCAAGGACCTCTGCCGGTTTAGGGGCCCGGTTTTCCGGCGGCCTGCATTTGACGACGTTGATGATGAGGCTTTCCAGATTGGTGTCAAACCCGATGTCTTTCATCAGTGTGTCCAGGAGTTGTCCCGCCCGTCCGACGAAGGCCTTGCCTTGAAGGTCTTCGTTTTCTCCCGGGGCTTCGCCGATCATCAGGACTTTCGCCCTGGGGTTGCCGCGGTCTACGACGATGCGATGCCGGGAGGTCGAAAGCGGGCATTTGTCGCAGTTTGATCGGGCCAGGTTTTTTTTGAAGTCGTCGTAGGTCCCGGAATCGAGGATTTTGTTTTGTGTTTTGTCGAAGAGATCAAACGGCATGGCGGCCCTCCTTCATTCGGGCGTTTGGATCCGAAAAAGACTTATTGTAGTTTGATTTTAGAGGGCCGCAACTGGTTTTTTGAAAATTCCGGCCCCGGCAAAAGGGCCTGCCGCGATCGTCTCGTTGAAAATGGGATGTTCAAGAAACAATGGATAATCCGATAAACTGGGAATAGACTCTGTCTCTGATGAAAATACGCAATCTCCATTCCTGGAATGTCTCTTGTGCCGAAGCGATACGCCTTCAGTATAAACTTCGGTCCAAGCTCATTTTGAAAGACGGATTCCGCGTCATTCGCCGCGTTGCCGGCTGTGATATCGCCTTGGATCAGGAGACCCGGAGGGCTTTCGCGGGTGTGATTGTTTATGCGTGGCCGGGTCTCGAGGAAATCGAAAGGAAATACAGCGTGCAAAAAGTCACATTTCCTTACGTGCCGGGCTTGCTTGCGTTCCGTGAAGCGCCCGCGCTCCTGAACGTGATCGCGTCTTTGACCCATGACCCGGATCTCTTTATTTTTGACGGTCAAGGGATCGCCCATCCGCGGGGAATGGGAATCGCATCCCACCTGGGATTGTTTCTCGATAAACCGACTATCGGCTGTGCGAAATCGCGGTTGTGCGGGTCCCACGAAGAACCTTTAAAAGACAAGGGGGTGTATGCGCCGCTCCTTGCGAAAGACAAATCGGTCATCGGCGCAGTCCTAAGGACGCGTCGGGCAGTCAATCCTGTTTTTATTTCTCCCGGGCATAAGATAAGTTTAAAGACTGCAATCGCAATCATCCTTCAGGCGACGGATGGCTATCGTATCCCCAAACCGACGCGCGAGGCCGATCATTATGTCGAGGCCGTCAAACGGGAAAAGAGAGGAACTCCTCATGGATGACAAGGAAAATGATAAGGAATCCGGCACAGCCTATCTGCTCCAATTCGTCTTTAATTTCATCGGGCTCTTTTCCGCTTTCAGCCTGGTCCTCATCCTCGGCATTTTGATCCCCGATGCCCTGAGAGGAAATTTCCAAAGGACTGCGGAACTGATCAAGGCCAATCCGGGCATCGAACCTTTCTTGATCTTCATGCTGCCCGTGATCGTGATCGCCGGATCCGCCTGGATTTGGCGCTATGGTTTGTCCCGCCTCTGGCCCCGGCGGGGGGGGGGATGATTTATCTTGAGAGTTTGGTACCAACTCTCGTCGGGCAGGTATTGATCCGAGTTCAATAGGCCGTAATGGCTTCTGTCCTCCCTGTCCGAAAGCTGTCGTAGTTTCTCTCTTCTTACCTCCCCTTTAATATTTCCGGCAAAGCAATTGATTGATGCTGCAATTTTAGAATGATAATATCTATTCGCCGAGAGGCTTGTAACATCGACGTCATTTAAGCGGTGATTTTAAAAAACTTATTTCGAGTTTCGAGGAGTTGGAATGCAACTAAAGAAAGCGCTCCCTCAGGGGCGGACTTATGAACAAGTAAAGAACCACTACTTGGTGGAAAAAAGCATAGCCGAAAAAATCAAACAATCCAAACGTGAAGAGAGAAAGCTTATTTATGCCACCATGTATGGCAGCCTGTTGAGGCAGGTACCGGACCATCCGAGATTAACGCGAAGAGGGGATGCCCCCTTGTTGCTAAGGGAGGTTCGTTCCAAATTGGTTTTGGTCAAAAGATTCTTGCGCCCATCATCGACATTTGTGGAATTTGCTCCAGGAGACTGCCGTTTTTCAATGGCAGTCGCTAAATATGTTAAACGGGTATGGGGTGTGGATATTTCCGACCAAAGTATTCGATCCGCAAAAGCTCCTGATAATTTCCGATTGATTGTATACGATGGTTACACCCTCGAAGGGATCGAAGAGGGCTCTGTGGATGTGATCTTTAGCGATCAATTGATCGAGCATATCCATCCGGAGGATACGCAGCTTCACTTTGAATTGGCCTACCGGCTTCTGAAGGAACAGGGAGTGTATGTTTTTCGAACGCCGCATTCATTTTCAGGCCCTCATGATATCTCCCAGTATTTTTCTGACGAACCCCAAGGTTTCCATTTAAAAGAGTGGACTTATCGTGAACTCAAGCCGCTCTTAAAAAAGGCGGGCTTTTCACGAATGAATTCGTATGGCCAAGTCAAAGGGGTTCTCTTCAGAACGCCGTATGCCGGTATCGAACTGTGTGAGAGGGGGCTTGGCGTTTTTCCAAAACGCGTCATACGAATGGTCGCCAAATATCTTATTCCGTCCATTGATATTGTGGCGATGAAGTGAATTACCGGATGCCTTCTTTAACGGTGCAGGAGGATGCTGCTGCGATTGCCCTATGTTTATATCGATTGCTGGCATGACTGCTTCTGCGAAGATCTGCTAGGGAGTGTTTTAGCTTTCTCTCGAATGGCTCAGGAATTCTTCCACGATCACTTTTTGGCCTGTTTTTAGATGACCGCTTAGCCCCCAAATTCGACCGCATAGCGATATTTTAGGCCTCCTGTCACATTTCCATAGAAAACTTGTAAATAGGAGATATCCTTCTCTGTAGAGTCTTGATGCAATAAAAATTATTTTTAAAAAGAGGTGCTAAAATGAAACCGCAAAAGAAAAAATTGTTTATCGAAGATTTAGAGAAAAGGCGAAGCGCATCGCCCTTGATGATCAACACCATGGCTGTCGGTGAGTCGGGTGCGATGGGTGTCGGTGAAAAAGGCAAACCGGGTATTGACCCCGGGAAAACGGCTAAAGGCGGAGTCTCGTCCCCTATCCCCATGAATGATACGAGTACCGGTTGGCTGGAAGATGGGGCATCGTGTTTGCGACCCGCGAAGCCGGATACGGGATTGATAAGCATGAAATATGCGATTCAGAAACCCGATCCGATTGTTGTTAAATACGGGCCTGGGCCTAAGCCGGATCCCATTGTGCCTATTAATTTGAAGTATGCGATCCACCGTCCCGATCCGATTGTCGTTAAATACGGGCCTGGGCCTAAACCGGATCCCATCGAACCTATTAATTTGAAGTACGCGATTGACCGGCCGAAGCCTGATCCGATTGTTGTTAAATACGGGCCTGGGCCTAAACCGGATCCCATCGAACCTATTAATTTGAAGTACGCGATTGACCGGCCGAAGCCTGATCCGATTGTTGTTAAATACGGGCCTGGGCCTAAACCGGATC
>JAQTOZ010000255.1 GCA_028713205.1 Candidatus Omnitrophota bacterium | reverse complement strand
GACCTTTCGGCCATGGTTTGGTTTTCCTGGGACGAGAATGCGCTTTATTTCTTCGCGAAAATAAAAGACGACAGCCTCGTTTTTCAAAAATCGGGCGCAAATATTTGGAAGGATGACCTGTTTGAAATATTCGTGGATCCTGAGGGGGACGGACTTGACTGGCAGGATAAGCGTGATTTCCAAATCGGTTTCCGTCCGGATGAGGAAACGGACAAAGTCGCGGCGTGGTCGTGGTTTCAGGGCGGCGAGGATCCGATTGAACTCAATCAAGCGGTTGCGCGAAGCTTTGTCGATCCGGACGGCTATAGCCTCGAGGGCGCCATCCGCTGGCGTTATTTAAACATCACCCCGAAGGCCGGCATGGAAATCAGGCTTTCTCCCGCCGTCCATGACATCGACCGTGATCGTAGCGAGGGGAAACTGCAGTGGTTTTTCCGTAATGAAGACGGACTGAAACGTTTTGCCTTGGGCAAGGTCGTTTTGGAAAAATAAGTTGACCGGAATGTGCCAGACGGCCTGTGAAGGAGATCATCGGTGAAGGCAATCAAGAAAGGGTCTTCGTTTTACGAGTTGTTGGGCGATGAGATCCGCAAACAAATGGGGAAGCAGCTTTCGCAAGAAGATCTCCCTTTGCCGAAAATCGTCCGGCAACTGCGGCAGCAAAAGAAATTGTCCGGAGCCCATTTGTGTCGGTGCGCAGGGGATTTGGATCCCAGAACCTTAACGGCAGTTGAAAAAGGGCGGATCAAAAACCCGTCCGTCAAAACACTGCTTTCGATCTCAAGAGGTTTGGGAATCACCGTGTCCGATCTTTTTCGCCAGGCGGACATGGAATTGGACCGCAATTTTCGTGCGGGGTCCCAGAAAGGGACCTTTCAGATGGAGTTCCCATCCTGGAAAACCAAAATCATATCTTTCACGCCTCTGATTAAAGAATTCTTCTGCGGGAAGGTGATCCTCGGACCGGAAGCAATGATTGACGAAACATTTCTAAAACATTCCTCCCCTATATTTATTTCAACTCTCATCGGTCGCATTGAAATTGAGGTCGCTCATCAAAAAGTTCAATTACGGGAAGGCGAGAATCTTTTCTTTAACGGATGTCTGCGTCATTCCTTCGCCAACAAGCTTCACCGCGAGTCCGTTCTTTTGATGGTAACGGCTCCCTCTCTTTTTTGAAAACGTTAAAGCCGAACCGTACCGATTCTTGAATAGATAAGAGCTACAGTTGTCAAATTTGTTAGACGATATATTTGATCACTAAAGACTTATTAAAAACAGTTGAAATTCGACCGGACAAAGAGCGAATTTCGAGGCGGGAGAGCCTTGAAATATTCGATGGACATAGAGGCTTATCTTAATTATGATTTCTCTTAACATGAAGCGTAAAAAAATATCAACCTTTATCATCTTATTTCTTATCGTCTTCATCATGACGCCTTTGGGAAATGCTTACGAAAAAGTCGGCCCTCCGATAAATCCGGCAAATCTTTCAAGATCCGTGATGCCGCCGCAAGAAAACGGTGTGCCCAAGGCCGAATACAATGAGGACGAACCGCCATCCGACGCTCAGGGAGAAAACAACGAGGAAGAGCAGCCTCTCAACCCCGTTGTCGTTCAACCGACAAATGTCGAGCAGTCCCAAACACCCGCGGTTTCCGCTTCGCCCGAAGAAATGACGAAGCAGGCCATTCGGAATCAAGTTAAAGTGATGCGGCAGGCACGTTTCGACAAAATGCCATATCTCAATCGGGGGATTATCCGGGAAAATATCAATGAAGAGACCATCAAACAAAGAGTCCGGTTCACGGGGCAAGGGCCCAGCAATCTTGAGACCTTGATCGGCCGTGCGGTGGAAGTCAGTTCGCCGGCGCGTGCGGCGCGGCAGAGGGTTTCTTTGGCTAAGCGCAAGATTATTGCGGCATTGCGGACGCTCTTCCCGGAGTTTAGCATTGATACCCAAATCAAAGATGGGAGTCTTTCGGGGCTCGGTTTCAATTCCAGGACTTGGAAAGCGACTTTCAAGCAACCCGTATTTCACGGCGGTATTATTTGGAACAGTCTTTTGAAGGAAAATTGCGGTTTGCAAGTGGCGCAAAAAGGATATGACCGGGTGGTCGCCGATTTGATCCGCGATGTGGCCAAGGCTTATTTCGACTATATCCGTGCGGTTGAAATCGAGAATGATTATCGCGTGACGGTTGAAAAAACCAAACGTTTTGTCGAGATGTCGGAGCAGAAATGGAAGGCGCAAATCGTTTCCGAGATTGAACACCTCAATGCGCAATCTTTGTACAGCCAGATGCAGTACGATTATGAAAGTGCCAAGCAGGATTTCGAATTGGCCAAGCTAGAATTGCAGAGGTTGCTGGATCTTTCGCTGTCGGACGAGATCAGCGTCCGTAAAATTTACGACATTCAACAGATCCTGAAATCCGGCAAGCTGCCCCGGGAGGACAAAAGTTTGGAAGCGGCGGCGAACCAACAGCTTTCTGCGGATCGATCATCCGGAAAGGCACCGGAGCCTCATGCGTCGGCGAAAGAGGCGGAATCCGCCATGACGGCGGAAGAGGCAATCCGTCCGTCGGATGTCGCTGATGAGACCCAGGAGACTCAAAATGCCGGCGCGGATACGGATTTAGAAGAAGAAGACAGAATCACCGAAGAGGAGCAAAACGCGGAGGAGCAATTAGACCGGGAAGAAGAGTCGGAGTTAACGGTGCCCGATATGGAAGAATCCGAAATCGGACGCGTTCCCGAAAGCGATATCCCGGACCTGGAGGTCTTGGTGGATCTGGCTTATCAGAATCGCCCGGAGCTTCAGGTGGAGTCGGCGAAATTGCAGCAGACGCGGCTGCAGGAACGCATCGCGTACGGAAAATTTTTGCCTCAGGTGGATGTGGTGATGGAGTACGGGAGATTGGGCGAGGCTTACAATGAGCTCAGTTTGGACCCGAAAATGAACAGCGAATTCCGGTTTTACTTGGAAATGAACTGGAACATTATTGGCAATAAAGCCAAATACGCGTTCGAAAATAACGAGCAGGCGCCGTCGGTGACCCAGTATTTGGGAGGTGCCGGGACAGCCACTCATCGCAACGGTATCACGTTCGGCGTTTTGGACGGTTTGCAGGATATGGTGGATGCGATGGAAAAAGAAGTCGAAAAACTGGACCAAATTGTCGAGCTGGAGAACGCCGAAAAAGAAGTTGTCCATGATTTGAAGAAGGCCTTCTTCGAATATCAAAGAGCGTTGGTCCAGGTGAAGTCCTCGGTCAAGCGCTGCGCTTACAAGGACCATTATGCCGCTTATATGCTGCACCGGCTCGAAAGGAAAGAAATAGAAATTGGGGATTACTTGCAAGCTGAGATAGAATATGTCAAAGAGAAAAATACCCTGCATACCGCACTTCGAGATTACTTCACGGCCAAAGCAGAGTTGAATCGAGCGGTGGGGATCCGGAATTTTTTGCCGATAGAGGAGTCCTATGGAAAATGACATGAAGCCGGGGCAACCCGAAATACCGAAACCGATTGAGCCTTTGCCGCCCAAGGGGAGCATCGTGGACATCATCAAATCCATGTTACAGAACCTGCTGCATATCATCCTGGGGCCGGTTGAAAAGGTCTTGTCTCCGATGGCGAAAAAGATTTTGGCGAAGGATTCGCCGCTTAACAATATTCTTAAGAACATTCCGATTCCGTCCGTCGGCCGTGAATTTGTCAAAAAACATCGAATGAAGATCCTGATCGGGGTGGGAGTGCTCCTCGTGCTTTTGGTCGCGAATGTACTCTTGATCCATCCGAAGCCGAAAGTGTCCTTGGAAAAAGTGGTCTCGGACCAAAAAGGCTCGAAAGAGGCCGCGATCTCCGTCAAAGGATTTAAAGA
>JAQTOZ010000045.1 GCA_028713205.1 Candidatus Omnitrophota bacterium | reverse complement strand
TATCCATGTCGGGATGTCGACATGCGAGATCGCAGCGGGTTCTAAAATGGTCATGCAAACGTTGAAAGACGAAGTCAAAAGGCTCGGTCTTAAAGACGTTTACATCGGCCAGAAAGGGTGTGTCGGCCGCTGTCATTTGGAACCGACGGTCGAAGTGTTCCAGGCGGGCAAAACGCCTTTTAAGTATGACAACGTGGACGCAAAGTCGGCCAAAAAGATTATTCGCGATCATTTGGTGCTGAACCATGCGGATGCCCGCAAGCCGACCGCGGACTACGATTCCGTCAGCAAGGATTGCTTGACGGATAAATCACGTTTTATTTTCGGGGATATTGATTATTTCAAAAAACAGAAGCGGATTGTCCTTCGTAATTGCGGTGTGATTGATCCCGAATCCATCGATGACTATTTTTGCGTGCGCGGGTACGAGGCCTTGGCCAAGGTCCTTTCGGAATACACGCCGGCGCGAGTGATCGATGAAGTGTCGAAGTCGGGTCTGCGGGGGCGGGGCGGCGGCGGTTTCCCCACGGGGACAAAGTGGAAATTCGTGGCCGATCAAAAATCCGAAGAAAAATATGTGGTCTGTAATGCCGATGAAGGCGATCCGGGTGCCTTCATGGATCGCAGCACGATCGAAGGTGACCCGTTTTCGGTGATCGAAGCCATGACCATCGGTGCCTTTGCGGTCGGGGCCAACAAAGGTGTTGTGTATATTCGTGCGGAATATCCGTTGGCGGTGGAACGGCTTCGCATCGCCATCAAACAGGCCGAGGCCTATCACTTGCTGGGGCAAAATATCCTCGGTTCCTCTTTTTCCTTTTCGATCGAGATTGTCCTCGGCGCCGGTGCTTTTGTCTGCGGCGAAGAGACGGCATTGATCCATTCCATTCAGGGTGAGCGGGGCATGCCGAGAATCCGGCCGCCTTATCCTGCGGTGAAAGGCCTGTTCGGAAAACCCACGTTGATCAATAACGTCGAGACTTGGGCGAACATTCCGGTGATCATCCTCGACGGCTATCAGGCCTTTGCGTCGATCGGCACGGAAAAAAGCAAAGGGACGAAAGTCTTTGCGCTCGCCGGCAAGGTCGTCAATACGGGGCTGGTGGAAGTCCCGATGGGCACTACGTTGGGCGAGGTGATCTTTGATATCGGCGGCGGGATCAAAGACGGCAAAAAGTTTAAAGCGGCCCAAACCGGCGGTCCCTCGGGAGGATGTCTCCCCGTGCAGTATTTGAACACACCGGTGGATTACGAATCCCTGGTCAGTGCCGGTTCCATCATGGGATCGGGCGGATTGATTGTGATGGATGAAACGAATTGTATGGTTGACGTCGCGCGGTTCTTTCTGGAGTTTACACAGGATGAATCATGCGGGAAATGCATTCCCTGCCGCGAGGGGACCAAACGCATGTTGGAAATTCTGAACAGGATCACGAGCGGCAAGGGGAGAAAAGGGGATATCGAAAAATTGGAAGAATTGGGAGACGTCATCAAACGGACCGCGCTCTGCGGCCTGGGACAGACGGCGCCCAATCCGGTGCTCTCGACCCTGCGGTATTTCCGCAATGAATATGAGGCGCATATTGCCGAGAAGAAATGTCCGGCGGTTGTTTGCGGCGATTTGTTTGTCGCTTCCTGTCAGCATGCCTGTCCCGTGAATGTCGACATTCCGGGGTATGTGGGCTTGATCCGGGAAGGTAAAATCAAGCACAGTTTGGAAACGGTCATGGAGCGGAACCCCTTTCCGTCGATTTGCGGGCGCGTTTGCCATCATCCCTGCGAATCGAATTGCCGCCGCGGGAAATTGGATGAACCGGTGGCGGTGATGCGATTGAAGCAGTTTGTGGCGGATTTTGCGGACAAGTATCATGTGAAGCTGAAAACGTATCATGGCCGGAAACACGAAGATCAAATCGCCGTCATCGGCAGCGGTCCGTCGGGACTGTCCTGTGCCTATCAACTTGCGAAGCGCGGATATCCGGTCACGGTTTTCGAATCGGAAAAGATTTCGGGAGGCATGCTGTCGCTGGGAATCCCGGCCTACCGTTTGCCAAGGCATATCGTCAAGAGGGACATCAACCGGATACGCGAGGCGGGGGTCAAGATCAAAACGGGTGTGCACATCGGCAAGGATCTTTCGATGGATGATCTGAAAAAACAGGGCTATAAAGCCATCTTCCTGGGAGTCGGAGCCTGGAAGGAGAAACCGCTGTCTATTCCGGGTGCCGATCTCGCCGGTGTGATGAACAGCCTTTCGTTTTTGAAAGACTACAACACGGGGCGTGTGATCAAAAGCGAAGGCCAATATTACTATCTGAATGGAAAGGACAAGGTCCTTTTGTCCGGTCAGCGGTTTGTCGTCATCGGCGGAGGCAATGCCGCGACCGATGTTGTGCGCACGGCGCTTCGTTTGGGGGCCGGTGAAGTCAATATCGTTTATCGCCGGACGCGCGATGCGATGCCTGCTTTTCCCGAGGAAATCGAAGCGGCCCACGACGAAGGGGTCAAATTCCATTTTCTTTTGAATCCCACCGAGATTCGCGGCAAGAACGGGAAAGTGCTGGAAGTCGAGTGTGTGCGCATGCAGCCGGGAGAGTTTGATATGAGTGGACGAAGAAAAGCGGTTGCGACGGATGAAAAAGTGGTTATCGCCGCGGATATCGTGATCATGGCGATCGGCGCGGAACCGGCAATTGCCGATATCGTAGGAGTTTCGATGCCTTTGAAGCTGACCAAGCAGGGAACCGTGGACGTTGATCCCGTGACGTTGGCGACGAATGTCTCCGGGCTTTTTGCCGGAGGCGATGCCGTGACGGGAGGCGCTACGGTGGTGGAGGCCGTATCGGACGGAGAGCGCGCGGCCATATCCATCGAGCGTTTCTTGAAGGGCGAGGACATGGGGAAGGACCGTTATGCGATCCGCGGGGAAAGACGCGAAGTTACCTATATCGGGCCGACGGGTGAAGTCAAACTGCGTTTTAGACCGGAAGCGGCCAGGCTTCCCAAGTCCAAGAGTATTCGATGCTTCAAAGAAATCGAAAAAGGTTATACGCCAAGGCAGGCGCACCGGGAAGCCGACCGTTGTTTGCGATGTGACCGTAAAGAGATGGAGGTGCCGTCATGAGTAAGCAAATCACAATGACGATTGATGGGGTAGCGGTGAGCGTGCCGGATGATTATACGATCATGCAGGCGGCGGACAGTGCCGGTATCCATATTCCGCGATTATGTTATCACTCCAAACTGAGCCAGTTTGGTGCCTGCCGTATTTGTGTGGTCGATGTGGAGGGCATGAAAAATTATGCGCCGGCCTGCTCGACTCAAGTCAAAGACGGCATGATTTTGCAAACTCACTCGGCGGGGATCCGCAAGGCCCGCAAAGTCCTGATCGAGTTACTTTTAAACAATCATCCGAGGGACTGTCAGGTGTGCGGTAAAAGCGGAGAATGCACGCTCCAGGAAATGGCCGAATCGTTCGGCGTTAAGTCCGACGAATTTTCTTTCGAAGGCGAGCGTAAGACGTTTGAGACGGATCGTTCGTCGGTTGCCGTCAGGCGGGATTCGGAAAAGTGCATTCTGTGCGGAAAATGCGTACGTGTTTGCTCCGAGATTCAAGGCGCGAATGTTCTGACGTTCTCTCACCGTGGATTTCGGGCCAATGTGGTACCGGCCTACAATCTGGGTCTGGGTGAAAGTGTCTGCACGAACTGCGGGCAGTGTATCAATGTCTGTCCGACCGGCGCGCTTTTGGAACACGATAACACGGAAGAGGTCTGGCACGCGATCCATGATCCGAACAAGGTGGTTATGGTGCAGATTGCTCCGGCGGTGCGTGTTGCCATCGGAGAAGGATTCGGCAATGAGCCCGGGAAAGACATGACTTATGAAACCGTGACCGCTTTGCGGATGCTCGGATTCGACATCGTGTTTGATACTCAGTTTTCGGCAGACCTGACGATCATCGAAGAAGGGCATGAATTTATCCGCCGTCTTACCCAAAAGGGTAAACTGCCTATGATCACGTCATGTTCTCCGGGTTGGATCAAATTCTGCGAAACCTTTCATCCTGAATTTTTGGAGAATATTTCGACTTGCAAGTCGCCCCAGCAGATGATGGGGGCGGTCATCAAGACATACTATGCCGATAAATCCGGCATCTATCCCGCAAAAATTTATAGTGTGAGTATTATGCCTTGTACCGCCAAGAAGTTTGAAGCGGCAAGGCCTGAAATGAACTCGAGCGGGTATCAGGATGTCGATGCGGTGCTGACTACGCGAGAACTCATCAAAATGATTAAAGAGGCGGGGATCGATTTTAATCGTCTCAAGAAATCAGAGTTTGATCACCCCTTGGGCGAATCCAGCGGTGCCGCGCCGATTTTTGGGGCTACCGGGGGTGTGATGGAAGCCGCGCTCAGAACGGTCTATGAAGTTGTCACGGGAAAAGAACTTGCACAGATTGATTTTACGGATGTCCGTGGTTTGGAAGGCATTCGTGAGGCCGTGATTCCTGTCAATGAGATCGAAGTGCGGGTGGCCGTGACCTACGGCCTTGCCAATGTGCACAAGTTGTTGACGGAAATCGAACAGGGGAAACGGCAGTATCATTTTATCGAGATCATGACATGCCCGGGCGGGTGTATCGGCGGTGGCGGGCAACCTTACCCCGCGGGCGAGGCCGAAGCCCTGGACACGAGCGTTTACGAGAAACGTGCGCAGGGCCTCTATGGCATCGACGAGAGGAAGGTGATCCGGAAATCCCATTTAAATCCGGACATCACGAAAATTTACCAGGAATTTCTCAAAGAACCACTCGGGAAAGTGTCGCATAAGTTGCTGCATACCCATTATCATGCGCGGCATCCCAAGGGAGTGCCGGCAAGAATCAAAGACACGGTTAACTTGTTTAAAGCGAAATGACAAGACGAGGAGCCCTATGGAAAAGCAAACACAAATGATGACCGAGGCTCAGAAAAAAGAAAACAAAAAGAATTTTCGTGAGCTGCAAGCTTTTATCGATGACACGGTGAAACCCGAAGACCCCCAGCGGGCCCTCATGGGAGTATTGCACAAAGTCCAGAATCTCTTCGGCTATATTTCGCAAGAGGCCATGGATTATGTGTCGGAAAGGCTGTCGGTCCCTACGGCGCATATTTATGGGATGGCCACGTTTTACAATTATTTTTCACTGAAACCGAAGGCGCATCACAAAATCCATGTTTGCAAAGGGACGGCCTGTTATGTCGGCGGCGGGGCGCGCGTTTTGAATCGATTAAAAAAAGAGTTGGAAATCGGGGAAGGGGATGTGACCTCCGACGGCCTTTTTAGCCTGGATATTACACGGTGTCTGGGTTGTTGCGGTCTTTCGCCGGTGATGCAAGTCAATGATGATGTTTATGTGAGGATGGTGCCGGAGAAAGTGCCGGTCATTTTGAAAAAGTATCGCAGTTGCTGCGGACACGGCATCGGGCACAATGGACGCCGCAAGAAAACGAAGGCGGGAAAAAAGGCCGTTGCAGCCTGATGAGGCCTGACCGGCAAAGGTCCGGCGGGGGATTCGGTCGAGAGGCGCTGTTTCATGGCGAAGAAGATTCTGATCATCGATGATGATGCGGATTTTACGGAAGCCTGTAAGATATTTTTGGAAGCGTCCGGCTATCAAGTCGCTTTTGAAATCCAGGAACGTGAAGCGATCGATAAAGTTCGAAGCTTCAAACCCGATGTCATCATCTTAGACATCAAGATGCAGACCGAGACGGGTGGCTTTGACATTGCGGATAAGATCCGGGAGGACCCGGAGCTTTACCGGATTCCCGTTGTTTTTTTGACTGGGTATTTTCAACGTGTGGCGCTGAGCGGGAAGGAAGGAGAAGTCATCCAGCGGTGGCAGAATGTCAAAGGTGTGTTGGATAAGCCGGTCAAACCGGCGGTTGTGTTAGCTCTGATCCATCAAATTGAGTCATGAAATTGTGGAAGTCCGAATCGCAAAAAGGGTACGGGAGGAAAAATGTCGAAAAGAATTCTTGTGATTGATGATGACGCCGAATTTGTGGACGCGGTTGCCGGGATTTTGCGTTCCAAAGACTATCTCGTGTCATACGCCGCAAGCGGGAAGGAAGGGATCAAAAAAGTCCTCGCCGACGGGGCGGATTTGATCATTTTGGACGTCATGATGACGCATCGTACGGAAGGATTTGAGGTTGCCCGAAAGCTCAAAGTCGATCCGAAAACGGCGCAAATCCCCATTGTGATGATCACCGGTATACGGAAAGAAATGAATTTGCCTTTCGGGTTTGATGTGGACAGCCAATGGCTCCCGGTGAAGGCGGTGCTGGAGAAACCGGTGAAACCGCAAGTGCTATTAGAAACGATTGAACACGCATTGCGTTAAGATTAAAATGCGCCCTGCATTGAACCATGATGCCGGGGAATGAGAAAGGAAATAGAATGGAAACGAGTGTGGTACCGGATATTGCGAATGTGGTGGAAAAATGGAAGGACAAAAAGGGAAACCTGATCATGATTCTCCATGAAATTCAGAATCAGTATGGGTATGTCCCCAGAGAGATTTCGTTCCAGTTGTCCAAATTACTCGATGTGCCTTTGGCACGCATTTATGAGGTCTTGACCTTTTACAACTATTTCAAGCTGAAACCTCCGGGAAAATATACGGTTTCCGTGTGCATGGGGACGGCCTGTTATCTGAAAGGTGCGCCGGAGTTGCTGGAGGAGCTGCATCATATTTTAGGGATCAAAGAAGGGGAAACCACAAAAGACGGAATGTTTCAGCTGGAAATTGTCCGATGCCTGGGATGCTGCGGATTGGCACCTGTTGTGAAGATCGGCAATAAAATTTACGGCGGCCTCAAACGGAGCGATATCGTCAATCTTCTTTCGCAATATTCGAAAGAGGGAGCTCCGGTTGCGCAACCGGTGTAGAAAGGAATTTGGGACCCGAAATGAAAAAGATGACCAAAGAAGAATTGCAGAAGCTCAAAGAGGGATGGGGGAAGGAAAAGAAAAACTGGATCCGTGTCGGCTACAGTTCCTGCGGAATCGCGGCCGGCGCCGATGAGGTTTACAATACCCTGCGCGAAGAAATTTCCAAGCGCAATATCAATATTGAAATCAAAAAGTGCGGGTGCGTGGGGATGTGTTACGCCGAGCCTTTGGTGGAAGTGAATGTCGAAGGCGCGCCCCGAGTTTATTACGGAAAGGTTGACAAGGATATCGCCGCAAAAATTGTGGAGAGGCATGTCAGCGGAAAAATGTTATTAAACGACCGGATTTATGACGTCAAGGTCAATTCATAGAAGGCGGAATTCAGATGGAAAAAACAGTGTTTATTAAAGATACCGATGGCGGGACCAAAGACAGGACCCGCGAGTTTTATACGGAATTTATCAACCAGCTTCGGGAACGAAAGCTTGAGGACAAGATTCAGGTCGTCCGTGTCGCCGATGTCGGGGTTTACAACCAGGGAGTCGTGATGCGGTTGTTGCCCGATAATTTTCTCTACGGGCAGCTGGAGATGGCCAATATCCCGGCCCTGATCGACGAGAGCGTCGTGCCGGGCAAACGGATTGACCACCTCACCTGTCATCATATTTCGAAACAGATGAAGATCGTCTTGAGAAATTGCGGAGTGATCGATCCGGAAGACATCGAGGATTACATCGCGCATGACGGATATCAGGCCTTGGCCAAAGTGCTGACGGAATATACGCCGGAGAAAGTCATCGAGGAGATGAAGGCCAGCGGATTGCGCGGACGGGGCGGCGCCGGTTATCCGACTTGGTTGAAATGGAAATTTACGCGTGAGGTCAAATCGGATGAAAAATATGTGATTTGCAACGGGGACGAAGGAGATCCCGGGGCCTATATGGACCGGAGTGTCCTTGAAGGAGACCCGCACACGGTCATCGAAGGGATGGTGATCGCGGCGTATGTCGTCGGTGCGACTCAGGGATATTTTTATATCCGCGCAGAATATCCGCTAGCGGTCGATCGTATTCAGAAAGCGATTGCCCAGGCTTATGATTATGGTTTGCTGGGAAAAAACATACTCGGCTCATCGTTTTCACTCGATGTGGATGTCCGGTTGGGCGCAGGTGCGTTTGTTTGCGGCGAAGAAACCGCGCTTCTCGCCTCTGTGGAGGGCAAACGCGGTTATCCGCATCCGCGTCCGCCATATCCTGCCGTGAAAGGGTTGTGGAATCACCCGACGGTGATTAACAACGTCGAGACGCTTGCCAATATATCGTCCATTATGTTGAAGGGCGGCAAATGGTTTTCGGGGATCGGTACGGAAACCTCGAAAGGGACCAAAGTCTTTGCGGTCACCGGAAAAGTCAAGAATTCGGGATTAGTGGAAGTGCCGATGGGCACGACACTTAGGGAAATCGTATTCGACATCGGAGGCGGCGTTTTGAATGACAAAAAAATCAAGGCCGTGCAAACGGGCGGTCCTTCGGGCGGTGTTATTCCCGAGGATTTTCACAATATTCCGGTCGGTTACGAAAACCTGCAAAAACTCGGGTCGATTATGGGGTCCGGCGGAATGATTGTCATGGATGAGACCGATTGTATGGTCGATATCGCCAAATTTTATTTGCGGTTTTGCGTCGATGAGTCTTGCGGGAAATGCGCTCCGTGCCGCATCGGCGGGACCCAGCTTTTGAATATTCTCGAAAAAATTTCCGAGGGGACGGCCCATCTCGATGATTTGAAGAAAATGCGCAAAATCTCATTTGCGATGCAAAAGGCGTCACTTTGCGGACTGGGACAAACGGCCTCCAATCCCGTTCTGTCGACGATGAGTTTTTTTGAGGAGGAATACAAGACCCATGTCGTGGACAAAAAGTGTCCGTCGCGACGGTGCTCGCGCTTGTTCAGTTATTCCATCATTCAGGAAAAATGCGTGAAGTGCGGGGCGTGCTACCGGAATTGTCCCGTGAATGCCATTTCGGGCAGTCGCGAATCCGGATACAAAATCAGTGAAAATGCATGTATCCGCTGCAACCGTTGTTTCGAAGTATGCAAATTTAATGCGATTGACCGCGGTTAACGCGGCAGTCTTTATCAGAATTTAAGAATATTGAAAAGGAGTTGTGGCATGGTCAAGGCAGTGATTAACGGAATTCCAATTGAAGTGGAAGAAGGGGTTACAATTCTGGATGCTGCCCGCAAGGCGCAAATCAACATTCCGACGCTGTGCAAGCATCCCGATCTGACGTCTTCTGCCTCGTGCGGTATTTGCGTCGTCAAATTGAAAAAGAACAACAGGATGTTCCGCGCATGTTGCACGCCGATCGAGGAAGGGATGGAGATTATTACCCATGACCCTGAAATTATCGAAATCCGGAGGACGGTGGTTGAGTTGATTCTGTCCAACCATCCCAATGACTGTCTCAAGTGCGGCCGGAACAATAACTGTGAGCTTCAAAAATTGGTCGCCGATTTCGGGATCCGCGAGGAGCACTTTGATAAATTTGTGCGGGACATCCCGAAAGACAGTTCGACCGGGACCATCGTTTTGGAAGCGTCCAAGTGCATCAAATGCGGCCGTTGCGTGGATGTCTGCCAGAACATGCAGGATGTTTGGGCCCTTTCGTTTCTGGAGCGCGGTATCCATACCCGTATTTCACCGGCCGGTGATATCAAACTTGCCGATTCTCCTTGTGTGCGTTGCGGTCAATGCTCCGAACATTGCCCGACGGGAGCGATTTTTGAATTTGACGAGACGTCAAAAGTCTGGGAAGGATTGATGGACCCCGAGAAATATTGCGTGGTCCAAATCGCGCCGGCGGTACGCGTGTCCATCGGAGAGTCCTTCGGCTTTCAGCCGGGGGTCAATCTGACCAAAAAAACGTATGCGCTTCTACGGCGCCTGGGGTTCAAGGCCGTCTTTGACACGAGCTTCGGCGCCGATGTGACGATTATGGAGGAGGCCAGTGAGTTCGTGGAGCGGTTTGTCCATAAGAAAGGGACTCTGCCGCTGATCACAACTTGCTGTCCGGCATGGGTGGATTTTATGGAAAAATTTCATCCGGATATGATCGACCACTTTTCTTCGTGCAAGTCTCCCCATGAAATCATGGGCGTGCTTTCCAAAACTTATTTCGCGCGGGAAAAAAAGATCGACCCTGAAAAGGTGTTCATGGTGTCGATCATGCCGTGCACCGCAAAAAAATATGAAATCACGAGAACCGATGAGATGTTTGCCTCCGGTTATCAGGATATCGACGTTGTGCTGACGACGCGTGAGTTGGCCCGTATGGTCAAACAAGCCGGTCTGGATTTTGCGCAGTTGCCGGAGGAGGAACCTGACCATGTGCTGGGCGATTATACCGGAGGCGGTGTGATCTTCGGAGCGACGGGCGGGGTTATGGAGGCGGCACTTCGAACGGCGTACTATTTGGTGACGGAAAAGCAGTTTCCCAAGGTCGAATTCGAAAATGTGCGCGGTCTCAAAGGGGTCAAGGAGACTTCGATCAAAATCGATGATACGAAGGTCAATATCGCGATCGCGCACGGTTTGTCGAATGTCGAATATGTGCTCAACAAAATCCGTGAAGCCAAAAAGAACAATCAACCGATGCCGTATCACTTCATCGAGGTCATGGCCTGCCCGGGAGGGTGCGTCGGCGGTGGCGGTCAACCCTATGGTGTGACGGATGCCATTCGCACGTTAAGGTCCAAAGGGCTCTACGCGCATGATGATGCCATGAAGCTGCGGTGTTCGCATGACAACCCTTTTGTCCAGAAACTTTACAATGAGTTTTTGGGCAAACCTTTGGGCAAACGGTCGCACGAGTTATTGCACACTGACTATAAAGCCAGGCCGGTTTATCGCAAGTAATGATCCGGAAATCGGTCTTGGGGATTTTATAAAAGTCGGCTACAATGTTTGCTTGAAATATCGGAGACGAAATCCATAACGGAGAGGAACGTCGTATGGCCAAAAAAGTTCTTGTGGTGGATGATGACGCGGATTTTCAAGATGCGGTGATGAATCTTCTCAAAGGAAAAGGTTATGAGGTCGTCACGGCCGATGATGGTGCCAGTGGTTTTAAGAAGGCCCAGAAAGAGATGCCGGATATCATCCTTCTGGATGTGATGATGGCCCATCGCACGGAAGGATTTGATATCGCACAGGCCCTTAAGAAGGATGCCAAGACCCAGAACATTCCGGTGATCGTGGTGACGGGCATCTGCAAAGACACGAATGTTTCATTCAAATACGAACCGGATGACGTGTGGCTTCCGGTCAAAGCAGTATTAGAAAAGCCGATCAAACCGGATGTTCTTTTGCAAGCTCTGGAAAAACATATCCGGATCTGAACGGCGTATTGAATTCCTGCGGAAGAGGGGAGCTTATCCCTGACTTCAAGGGGCATGAGAAAAACAACGAATTATTTTCATCCCAACCTTTCGCAGAATCGAGAGGTTGGGATTTTTATTTTAGGAGGATTGACTTATGGACAAGCGGGTTGGCTTTGTGGGTGTGCTGGTCGAAAACAGGAAGAAAGTTTCTGACAAGATCAATAAACTTCTTTCGGATTACGGCGATATCATTGTCGCGCGCGTGGGAATTCCCTACCGCGAAAGACATTGTAGCGTGATTACGCTTGTGGTGGATGCCACTTCGGATGAAATCGGGTCATTGACCGGAAAACTCGGCGCCGTCGAGGGCGTGTCGGTCAAGTCCGCATTCACGAAATTGCCGAAATCGATAACAAACGAGACCTCGTCATGATGAGCAAAAGGATCGAGCAAGATGCGCGGGGCCATCAGGAGGTCCCCGGAGAGGTGTATTGGGGAGTCCATACCGGACGTGCCTTGGCCAATTTTCAGATCAGCGCACTCAAGGTTTCGCACGGTTTGATTACGGCATTCGCCAAAGTGAAAAAGGCGGCGTGTGAAGCCAATGCGGAACTCGGCTTTTTGCCTCAGGACAAGGCCAGAGCCGTTCGCCAGGCTTGTGACGAACTTATGGACGGAAAATTTGCGGAGCAATTTCAGCTGGATGCGCTTCAAGGCGGTGCGGGGACTTCGACGAATATGAATGTGAACGAAGTCCTTGCGAACCGTGCGTTGGAAATATTGGGAGCGCCCCGAGGAGACTATGCGGTCATCCATCCGATCGAGGATGTCAATCGGCACCAGTCAACCAATGACACCTATCCGACGGCACTGAAAATTGCGGCGATTGAAGGCTTCCGGCGGTTGAGCGGCGAGATTGCGAATCTGCAAGGCGTTTTTCAGAAGAAGGAAAAAGAGTTCGCGGATGTCGTGACGATTGCCAGAACTGAACTGCAGGAAGCGGTGCCGATAACTTTGGGTGCGGAATTTGCTTCATTCGCGGAGGCGTTTGCCAGGGACCGTTGGCGCGCGTTCAAGTGCGAGGAGCGATTGCGCGTCATCAATTTGGGCGGGACTGCGGTCGGCACGGGGTTGGGCGCGCCACGAAGCTATATTTTTCTGGTGATTGAAAAGCTCAACCAAATATCCGGTCTCGGATTGTGCCGGGGCGAGAACATGATTGATCAGACCGCCAATACGGATACTTTCGTGGAAGTCTCGGGCATTTTAAAAGCTCACGCGAGCAATCTGGTGAAGGTTGCGAATGATCTTAGGCTGTTGAGTGCTTTGGGTGAGGTCGAGCTCCCGAAATTGCAGGCAGGTTCTTCCATCATGCCGGGCAAAGTGAATCCCGTGATTTTGGAGGCGGTCATTCAGGCAGGGATCAAAGCGATGGCCAATGATGTCATTGTGGCCGAGACGACGTCACGGAGTACGCTTCAGATCAATGAATTCATGCCGTTGCTGGCCTATGCGCTCCTGGAGTCGCTGGACATTCTGATCCAAGCGAACAAGCACCTGGCCGGTTATGTGGAGGGCATTCGTGCTGACAAGGAGCGTTGCCGGTGGTATGCGGAGCATAGCGAGACCATCGTGACGGCCTTTTTGCCTCATATCGGATATGACAAAGCGGGCGAACTCATCAAGGAATTTCGTGCAGGGGCGGAAAAGAATTTAAGGGTATTTTTGGATCAAAAACTGGGAACGGAGTTGGTGCAGAAAGTGTTATCACCTGCAAGCTTGAATTCATTGGGGTACCGGAATCATGAATAAGACACCGAAATCACTCAGATTGCAAATCGGCCTTTTCGGAAGGACCAACGTCGGTAAATCGAGCTTTCTCAATATGGTTGCCGGTCAGGACGTGGCGATTACATCACCGCATCCCGGAACGACCACCGATGTTGTCGAAAAAGCGATGGAACTTTTGCCGCTGGGCCCCGTCGTCTTTCTGGATACGGGTGGGGTTGACGATATCTCGGAACTCGCGGACTTAAGGGTGCGGCGAACGCAAAAAATATTCGACCGCGCGGATGTCGTGCTTTTGATTGCCGAAGCCGATCAATGGACGGACTATGAGGAAAGGATTTGTGGTGAGGCGCTCAAACGGAAAGCGCCGCTCGTGATTGTCGTAAATAAATCGGATCTCCGGATGCCTTCGTCCGGATTCCTTGAGCAAATCGGTGCCAAGACGCAGAGGGTGATTGTCTGTTCGAGTATCGATCAGAAAAACCGTGAGGACTATGTCCGGCGGCTCAAGAAATATTTAATCGAAATCGCTCCGGAAGATTATGTCCAGGCGCCGCCGCTTTTGGGCGATCTGCTTCCGGCCGGGGGACTTGCGGTTTTGATCGTCCCCATTGACCTCGAGGCGCCCAAAGGCCGGCTGATTTTGCCGCAGGTGCAAAGCATACGCGATGCGCTCGACCATGATGCCGCGGTTTTGGTGGTCAAGGAACGGGAATATTGCCATGTCCTCGAGAACCTGAAAAGACCTCCGGATTTGGTGGTCTGCGATTCCCAGGTGGTACTCAAAATGGTAGCGGACACACCGGCCTCGATCAAATGCACAACCTTTTCGATATTGTTTTCGCGTTTGAAAGGGGATTTGGTCGAGATGGCGAAAGCGGTGACGGTGATCAACGATTTGAAACCGGGAGATAAGGCCCTTATCGCGGAGGCCTGCAGTCATCATGCGCTTGAAGATGACATCGGCCGCGTAAAAATTCCGCGCTGGCTCCGACAATATACGGGATTTGATTTGGCGATCGATGTATGTGCCGGCCGGGATTACCCGGAGAACCTGGAAGATTACAAGCTTGTGATCCATTGCGGATCGTGCATGTTGACGCGGCGGGAAATGCTCACCCGGGTGGATCGTGTGAAGCAGATTTGTGTGCCGATCACCAATTACGGTGTTTGCATTTCTTTTTTGCAGGGAGTCGCTGAACGGGTGCTTCAGCCGTTTCCTGCGGCTTTAGACGCATATCAAAAAGCATTCAATGCGAAGAAGGGGGAATTGCCAAGTGGAAGTCGAACAAATTGAATCTCGATCATGGATAGAAGGAAGAATTAAAGAAGAGGAAATTAACAAGTTTCTTGAGAACGGCAAAGATTTTATTCCCGATGCCGAGATTGAAGAGAAACTGGCAGCAAATCGGAAGCCGGATTCTGCTTACATACACGACATTTTGCAGAAATCCCTTGCCATCCAGACTCTCACGCCGGATGAAACGGCGGCGTTGATGCATGTGACGGATCCCGGTGTGTTGCAGGCGATGCGGGAAGCGGCCTTGGCGGTCAAGAAAAAGGTGTACGATAATCGTATCGTGACGTTTGCGCCGCTCTATCTTGGGAATTACTGTGTCAATAACTGCAGTTATTGCGGGTTCAAGGTCAGTAATCTGGATGCCAAGCGGCATGTACTGAGCCAGGAGGAGATCCGGAAAGAGGTCGAGGCCTTGGCAGGCAGGATCGGGCATAAACGGCTCATCCTTGTTTTCGGAGAGCACCCCATGAACGATGTGGATTACATGGTTGAAAGTATGAAAACGGTCTATGCCATCAAAGTGGAAACGCGGCACGGCACCGGCAATATCCGCCGGGTCAATGTCAATGCGGCACCGCTCGCCATCGCCGAGTTGAAAAGACTCAATCAGATCGGTATCGGGACCTATCAGGTCTTTCAGGAAACGTATCACCACGAGACCTATGCCCGGGTTCATCCTGCCGGGACTTTGAAAGCGCACTATGCTTGGCGGCTTTATTGCATGCATCGCGCGCTGGAGGCCGGTATTGACGACGTGGGCATCGGTGCGTTGTTCGGTTTGTATGACTGGAAGTTTGAAGTGATGGGATTGCTCTATCACGCATGGGAACTTGAGAGGAAATGTGGCGTCGGCCCACATACGGTGTCTTTCCCGCGGCTTGAGCCTGCGTTCCATACGTCCATCAATGCCACTTCGCCTTACAAGGTGTCGAATGAAGATTTTCTGAAACTTCTTACGGTGATACGGCTGGCCATTCCGTATGCCGGGATGATCATCACGGCGCGTGAACGTCCGGAAATCCGACGGCAGGCCCTCAATCTGGGGATCACCCAAATGGATGCGTCGACCAAGATCGGGATCGGGGCCTATAGCAGCGATCAAGCGGAACAGACAGAAGATATTCAGCAGTTTATGCTGGGCGATACCCGCAGTCTGGAAGAAGTGATCCGGGAACTTGCACAAATGGGATATATCACGTCCTTTTGCACGGCGGGATACCGGTGCGGACGCACGGGCGAATGCATCATGGAACTGTTGCGAAGCGGCAAAGAGGGAAAGTTTTGCAAGCTTAACGCGGTCCTGACGTTCAGGGAATGGCTCGATGATTTTAAAAGCGATGCCGCCAAAACGATGGGGGAACACGTGATCGAAAGGGAAATCCAGGAAATCCGGCAACAGATGCCGAGTATCTATCCGAAGTTTATGGAGTACTATGAAAGAATTAAGCGTGGGGAAAGAGACCTCTATTTCTAGGTTTACGGACCTTTTTCCGTCATTTGCCGGCGGGGTGGAGGGAAAGTATTCTGTCACGCTGCACCTTGCCCATATCCTGAACCGTCGATGGGAATATCTTTCAGGCAGGATGCCGGGCCCCGAATCCGATTACGGATCGCATCGCATACCGTTAACGAATGAACTGGGTGTCATCGTCTACGGTTGGCATCGATTAGCGGCGGACCTGCAGGTCGAGGTAGCCGAAGCCTGCCGTCAATGGCTGGACGGAAGCAAAGCGATGTCGAAAGAGGAGGTCGTTGCCCATTTGAAAAGCGATGACCCTCGGGCGTTGTTGCAGGAAGCCGATCGCGTGCGGCAAGCATTTTGCGGTAACGCTGTCCATCTGCGCGGTCTGATCGAGTTTTCCAACCATTGTCAGCGGGATTGTTTGTATTGCGGTTTGCGGCGCAGCAATCAGAAACTTCCGCGTTATCGCATGAGCGCCGACGAGATCTTTGAATCGGCAAAACAGGCGGGGGCC